>CANQDG010000004.1 GCA_947591495.1 uncultured Bacilli bacterium | reverse complement strand
AAAGAACCTATAATAGATAAAGGGACTCGCTAAAGGGTCCCTTTTATACGTGTATAATTTCTATAGGAATTTTAGGTAATAAGATATTTTTATATGTTAAACAGCTAGCATTTTAAGCTAGCTGTTTTTATTCTGGTATCTAATTATGACCACTCGACATCCTCGTTATCAAGATCTGAACTTAAGAAATTAATATCTAAATAATAAGTATCATTATCTTCATTTGCTACAGCATTAATATAAACAAGGAAGTCACACATATCATTTTCATATACTGGTTCACTATAATTATAATCTACATAATCTTCTGATATAAACCAACCAGCATTTTCAAATTCTTCCATAAATCTTGCATAGAACTCTTCATATTCTTCAAGGGTTTCAAATTCGATTGTAGCATAATAATAATCAAATGCTTTAGGATATACGCTCCAATCACCTTCTATAAATGGAACATACGAAACATCATCTCCAAGATAATCATTTACTTCACTATACCAAGAAGGATCTACTTCTTCCCAAGATGTTGCGGGAACAAAATAGTTAACTGGTAAGAATACTATTTGTAAATAATAATCTCCAGAACTAGTAAATTCATCTACAGCAACAATAATATTCTCGCCATCTTTACTATATACTCCATCAAAAATAGTTGTGCCTCTATCTGAATAAACATCTTCGGTTTTAGTCCATGATGCATTTTGTAATAAAGAAGTAAGTGTCGATAATAATGCATCAGCTGTTTCTTTATCCATTGGAGATGTTTGAACTAATGATTTATCTTCTTCTAAATAAGTGTTCCAATCGGTATGAACATATGGAACATTATTGATTTCACCTGATAAAAGCTCATTAGAACTTTCATACCATTCATTATCTAATGAAGACCAATCAGTTGGTTCAACATATTCTTTTACCGTTGCATCTTCAAATGGAACAGTCGTGCTACCAATATTAGTTATTTCTACTTTTATTTGATAAGATAAATAGGTCATTAATCTTCCTTCATAACTAATAGTAGCTTTTGTTATATCATTACCATCATGATTTAAAGCGATGTTTACAGAACTTAAATTACGGATAACATAAATAGAATTATAAACATCGAAAAAAGGAATAGCTGGATCTAAACCGATTAATAAACCACTTTCATCTAAACCATATATTAATGTATATATATCATTACCTAATGGTGCAAATAAATCTTTAGAAAAATCAATTGGTGTTAAGAATTCATTCATACTTGTTGCAATACTATTTGCACTTTTTGGCGTAATTGCATTTTCACTTTCATTATAAGATACTTCATATACACCCTTATCTGCGATGTAAGAAAAATATCGAGAAGAATTATTGCTATCACTCATTAATACATTATTTGGTGTTACTTTTCCTGTTAGGGTCGAAGTATCATCTACAAAAATATTTATGGTGTAATTTCGATTTTTCAAAGCTTCTAAAAAGTTACTAACTAAAGTAGCATCGTCACCTTCAAGTTCTGGATATGGTGCAACCTTATCTGGAACCTTGATATCATTTTTAGTAACAACATTATATTCAAGTGTTTGTAAGAAAGTAAAGCCATAGTCCTCATCAGCATAACTACCTTCTAACTTAATAAAAGTAGGGTTGCCTAACTTATCTAAACGTATTGAAATAAGGTTAGTTAAATCCGTTTCATAGAATGATAATGAATATAGTAAATCTTTAGCTGCTGAATCATTTGTTAAATTTATTTCTAATTCATTAGGTGATACTATTTTTACTTCACTATCTTTGACATCAGAAAATTTACTAATGAAATCATCAAAAAGAATATAATCTGATGGATTTTGAGTAGATGATCCTGCATGAACAAAGTTTCTTTCTTCTACTTCATTAAGACGATTGATTTGTAATGTAACTAATTCACCTTTAGCATTACCATAATAATGTCTTTCATCTACATATTCATCATCTACTGATTCTTGAAGATAGTATTCTTGATGACCTATTTCATTATTGAAATATAACTTTAATTGAGATTCAATCGATGTTACCAAACTACCATCTCTTATTTGTGTATATGTTCCATTTAAAGTTATTTCTTGCGATAAACTATTCAAAACATTTCGCAAATTAGGATTAATCGTTAAGTCAACACTAGCTGATTTAATGCCATCATTAGTCGAAACAGAAGCAGTAATTTTTACATTACCAACACCTAAAGCAGTAACCAAGCCTGATTTACTTACAGAAGCAATTTCATCATCTGATGATGACCATGTTACTACACTATTTGATTCTTTAGGTGTCAAACTAGCTACCAATTGTAAGGTTTCACCTTGTGAAATAGTCGCAGTAGCAGGAGCCTCAATTTGAATATCGGTTGCGACAATATCATTATTATTGTTGTTATTATTATCTTGCACACAGCCTGTAAGCAATAGTGCTATAAATAATAAAAGCATAATAGACAGTTTATTTTTCATTTTTTTCCTCCTTTGTTTTCTTTTGATCAATAAAGATTTTTTGCTACCCTTATCTTTCAAAAGCTTATAAAAATTATATAATATAACTTTAAAATTTATATACTTTTTGTGCTAGAAAACGCTTACTTATTATTTTTTGATTTTTTTATATTTATTTTTAGTTTAAAAATTCAATAGGTAAATTATTCATATATATATAAATTCATTAAAAAACAGCCTTCATTTTTTAATGCTATCTTAATTTAAGCAATAAAAAAGATCCTAAAAGATTACTATAAAAGCATTCTTTTAAGATCTAATTTTTTTCAATATTATATATACTAGTATAACCTTTTTATCTTAATTTCCAATTATTAAAGAAATCAGAAACAAATATTTCTTTATTAGCATAAAGAATTTTATTTACTTCTTTTTTTGTCATATCAAGTAAATCAGCTATTTTGCCTGCTTTCATTCCTCGTTTTTCGTTATTTAAAATTTCTTTAATTCTATCTAAATTAGAAATCTCAATATTTTTTTCATTGATTTCATTTTCTTGATAGCTTATCTCGTTGACTAAGTATTGAGCATTATCAGTAACCATTGTTTCTGGTTCAATTTCACTATCAAGTCCAAATCCAAACCAATCGAAACTATTCCTATATTGCTTTTTTACTTCTTCATCTTCTAAATTTAGTTTAGAACCTAATGACTCATTGACAAAAAACTGATGGATATAATTATTTAAAACATTTTCTTGAAATACGTGATACTTATTAAGCACTTCAAAATCCTGCTTTGTAATACCTACAGCTTCTAAAAAGAGATTTGAATCAGCGTTGTTAAAGATTTCTTGAAACGTAGTTTCGCGGTAAACACTTATATATAAGAATTCAAATAACCGTGCTAATATATGTTTCATAACATTGTCCGCATCTTCTACTGATTTACCTTTTTCATAAGGAATTTTAGGTGATAATTCATTTCTGATAGCACGCTTAAAGGAATCCGAATACCATCTTCTATACAATGCGCCTCTATATTCTTGAGGAATATTTTCAGTAACATTTAGATGTTTATGAATAAAATCAATTATCATCTTTTTGTTATCTTCTTTCCAAACAATGTTTTGACCAAATCTTTTTTTGATTTCATCAACAAATTTAATACCATCATCATGGCCACAATTAATTTTTTTAATTGGAGCATTCACGCCGCTTTCGTATCCTTTGATAAATCCATTAGACCACCATGTTGCATTATTTTGATCATAGTCTTTAGGACATAATTTACTTATATAATCCGCTATTGCTTTTTCAAAAGCTATTTGAATTTCAGTATTGTCATAATCAACATATCGTTCATAATCTTGCATACCAAGTTCATATCCCTTATCACGTCCGGCTTTAGCAATTTTGGTCTGAAATCCATCTATATCTGGTTTTTGAGTCATTGTTTGACTTTTAGGTTTGTTGAATTTAGCATGTGCAAAAACTCTCTTGATTATATCGCTGACATCATCATCATTAAGCATTGAAGCTATGACATCATCATCAAGCATTCTTGTAGTTTTAGTTGTATCTGTAATCTTTCTAGAAAGTGGTATACCAGTAGTATCACCGAATTCAGCAAGTTCATAAAATACATCCGCACTAATTGGTTGTGACATATCTCCATTAACAAAAATAGGTATATATTTTACAATAAGCTTGGCTATTTGAAGTTTCGTTACACTACCTTCTTCAGATTGTTCTGCATATTTTAAAAGCAACGCGGCAGCTCTATCAATGTTAAAATCATATACAAAACCATTAAATTTTAATATTTTCCCTTTTTCTTTATAAGGTGTTTGAATTCTAAATATGGATTGAAAATATTGTTCTGGTGAAGCTAAATCCTTAAGCACAAATACGCTAAACCATTGTTTAACAGTTACACCTATTGTCAATTTATTCACTGTAAGAGCAATCGAACCAATTTTATTTGTATTATTGGCCACCGTTATTTGTTCGTTTAAATATTCATAAGCATCTACTCCTGCACCAACGCCATCTTTGGAAAGATTAATAATTTGATATTTTTTAAAATAATCATCTTTCTCTAAAAGTTTAGCCATTGCATGCACAGCATTAACCCTTGGCAAAAGCCATAAAGTATGTTTATTATTATCAAGCATGTCTTGATTTGAATAAGGAAATTTATTACCAAATGTAGATTGTCCTTTAATAATGTTTAACCATTTTTTGATTTCTTCTTCATACACAAAAACGCAAGGCTCATTAGGATTTGAATCTTTTCTTGTTTCAAAAAATTTATTTAAAGAAAAATACTTCTTTCCGTATAATGCATCGCCAGAAAACACTGAAGCAGTCATATTAGTAAAAAGTCTAGTCATATTGTAGCCAAAAATTTTCATATCAGGAAAATGAGCATAATCAGGATTTACTGTTTTAAAATCGCCTTCGTCACTTTTTGGATATTTATTTCTTTGTTCCTCAAAATATGAATATGTAAATGTATTTTCTTTAGTAAACTCACCTTTTGCGATAGCTTTGAAAGGAGTTCCCGAAAGACAAATAGTTTGTTTAGTTTTAATTTTAAATCTATCTAAAACATCATTTGTTTTTTTAAGTTCAGATTGATATTCCTTATCAAGATCTTCTTGACTTTCTAGTGTTCCTTGTGTTTTTTCATTCCACGCTCCAAAATGATACTCATCTAAAATAACCAAATCCCATTCAACATCTTGCAATTGCTTAATTTTAGCTTTTGTTTCACTCGAATTTCTATCTTTACCTAAATAATTCTGTAACGATAAAAACAAAACATATGGATCAGTAATCCAATTAAGCATAAAACTATCTTTTTTCAAATTATCATCTGTATAATAATCATAATGTTTTTTTATATGAGTTAAATCCTCTCGCCAAGAAGACTCAACGGCAGGAATAAATGTAAGAATTAATATCTTATTTAAATCAGCTTCTTCACAATATTTATAAGTTGTAAACGATTTTCCATAACGCATTTTGCAATTAAGAAGAAAACGTCCACCAGTCTTATGATTCTTAAAATAATCTATTAGAGCATCAACACATTCTCTTTGTTCTTTTCTAGGTATATATATTTCATTGTTTGAATCATCTTTTCTACATTCTTCGAAAACTTCTACTAATTCATCAGCTGGAAGATTTTGAAACCATTCTTGTTCTTTTTCGGTAAGTCCTGCTTTCATAGTAAGAATTTGATCATGAACTCTATAATCTTTGAATGATTCACTCTGTGCATCAAGACATACGCCCCAATAAATCACTTCTCTTTCGAGCCCATATTTAGGATATTGTTCTTGAGTTAAAGCAAGTTCATGTTGTTGATTCCTAATTCTTGATTTAATAGCATGCCAAAAGGTTTCATCCATTTTGCATTTTGTCATGCCTACCTTAATTCCATGACTTTGAAATTTAGGAAGAATATACATATATAAAAGAATAAGATCTTGGTTAGTATCATTTATATCATCTAGATGAAATGTCTTAGGCTGTCCTTTGTATTTTGCCGAATCAAATTGATTAATATCAGTAGATTTTTTTACTACTATCTCACTCATATTAATTCATCTCCTGAATATGCTTTTCAATAAATTCAATTTCTTCATTAGAAAGTTTATACTTTGAAAATAGTTGCTTATCAATATTACTAATTGGCTGACTCCAATCTATTGATTTATTTGAACTAAAATCTAAGATAGGAACAAAACGATATACTTTTTGTGTGGTATGCTGAGTTTGTTTTTGAATTCCAACTAATGCTCTAAAAAATTTTGTCTTTATATATTTAATAACATTTTCTGCCTCTAAACGTGTATCAAAAGGACCAATTTCTAAAAAAGTTTCTGTGCAAAGTTGTCTTGGCGTGCTTAGCACTGGCGTGCTAGGTATTTCGCCAATTGCACCACATCCGTAAGCTTCAGCAATAAAAACTTTAAATTTAAATAAACACGGGCTTTTTTTAGGAATAGGATAATTTAAAGGTAAGTATTTCCAAACTCTTTTCATTTTTTCACCTAATCCTAAAATTTCATATCCATCAGCAATTTTTTCAGTCGAAAATTCTGGTAATCCATATTTTGATGCTGACAGCATTGTTTCTGCTTCTAAACCATATGGTTTTCGTGCAGAAACAATGCTGTCGAATGTATCTTCACTACATGCCATAACTTTCTTCATAATATTAATTAGTATTTCATCTCTTATGAAAATATCTATGCCTTCCTCTTTTAAATAACGGATACTTTTTCTTACTTCATTAGAAGTATATGTATAAATGTTACACATTCCATCATAATCTTTATCCCATAAAAAATAACATACTCCTCCTTTAATGTCATTATTTGGAAAACAAGTTTTAGGATTAATAAAATCATGCAACTCTCTAAATCTTTTATCATTTATCATATTTTCTCTAAAATCATCAAGTCCTTTTCCACCAATCATCCAACGTGATGGAATAATCATACAAAGATATTTTGGGTTAAGAAATTTTGCTTGCTCGATAAATAAATTATATATGGGTTTTGCAGATGCTTGTGCTCCCCCATCACTTAATTGATATGGCGGATTTCCAATAATAATATCAAATTTCATAGTTTTATCTCCTCCAAAAAATCTATTTTGTAAATAACTTTGTAAATTTAACTGATCAACATGAATAAATTCATACGCATAGGTTTCTCTTTGATTTTTATCGTTATATTTTGAAGCACCCGATATACCACAATACTTACATTTGTATTTTTTTCTTTCATCACCTATATTCGATTCAGACATTATTCTATCTTTGTCATCAACAAATGTATGATTTGTATTTGGTGTTTTTATGTTCCCCTCTTTATTATTAAACCATGTTCCATTTCCAATGGCATATCCATTAACATAATGACCATCTGGTGCTTTTAATCCATCACATTTTCTATTAGCATCTGAACAATAATAAACTGTTCTTCTTGCAACATTTGAAGTGAATTTTGTTTGACCTAATGAATAAATCATATTTTGAAGAATATGTTTTTTTCTTTGTTCTATATTTGGAATTATATCTTCCAATCCTTTATCTAATCTAATTGCAATTTCACGTTCAAAAACGCCATTTTTAGTTGCAGGATTAAACCATTTATAATTAGGATTGTGCCAAACTTCTTCAGGCAAGCAATTCAGCATCATATCGACTGTTTTTCTAGGCGTAAAAACTTCATCATTACCAACATTTGTAATTGTTTCTAAAATATCAAAATTTTCAACGTAGTCGTATGCTTCTTCAACTGCTGTTCTGTATTCATTTTCTGCATCTAGTGCTTCATTTTTCTTTTCTTCTATCATATTTCGAAATACTCCTTATGCATAGTAATGTTATTTTCAGATATCTCCCAAACGGGAAACTCTAAAGATATATAATCTTTCTTTTCAGCATTTGGCATTTTATACGCAACTTCTTTAATCATTCCTTCCATTGAATTGTCTGAATTAAACATTGCCCACATAAAGTTTGAAACAATAATACACTTCACCATATCAAAGTAGGATTTATCAACTTCAATTTTTTGTTTTTTTAGATAGAGACTAATTAATGTAAAAATATTACTTCTTTGTTTAATAATAAGTTCTTTATCCATTTCTATAGAATAAATAGTCGAAAGAGCTTTAAGTGACTCAATCTCAAAATTGCTAGAAATTGTTTCAAGCCTTTTTTGAAAAATATAGGTTGTAAATGCTCCATCACCTGAGGTTGGCTCAAGAACATTTTTGGTAAAATCAAGAATATCGTTTTCTACCAATTCCGTCATTTGTTTAACAATGAATTGTGGAGTAAAAACTTGATATCCCTCACTATCATTTGAACCTAAAGAAGATAAATGAAGTTTATCAAAACATTCAATTGCATTAAAGATCTTTAATTCATCCTTTTTATATTTTGATTTTATTTTCTCTACAAATTGTGTAAAGTCCATCATACTACCTCCTTTTTTAATTTCTCTATTTTTTTTTAATCTTAATTAAATATTAACGTTTAAAAAGATATTAAAATTCGTCTAATTATATCATTTTTTTCAATAAAATGTCGTCTTTTAGCAACATTACCAAATTTAATGATTAAAATTATGTCGAAAATTGGTGATAATTAAATTTTTTATTATTAAAAAAGAGGAAAAATAATGGCTTATAAGAAGAAAGTTATTTTTTTATCAATTTTATCGGGATAATAAAAAAGAGTTGTTTACTACCATATAAAAATAGGTATTTAACAACTCTATTAAAATAATTAGATTCTTATATTTTTATTTTTTTTTAAACAATTTGATAATTAATCAATCTCGTTTTATACTATCAAAATTGTATATAAACCAAAAATATGCATATTTTTCATTTTTTAATATCCTAAAATATGCATAATTTCAATTTTTCAATATGCCAAAATATGCATATTTTTTGAAAAGGCGGTAATACTATGCTATAATAAGTTCAAGAAATGAGGTAATATCATGTTAAAAAGAAAAATGTATGATACTTTGCTTGCATGGAAAAATAAAGATAAAAAAGAATGTCTTTTAGTAAAGGGTGCAAGACAAGTAGGTAAGACATATTTAATCCGAGAATTTGGTAAAAGGGAATATGAAAGTTTTGTGGAAATTAACTTCCATGAACAAAAAAGTCTAAAGATTATCTTTAGTGGTAACAAGACTGCTGAAGAAATATATAAAAGATTGACTGCCAATATTCCTGGGGTAAAACTAATCCCTGGCAAAACTCTTATATTCCTTGATGAAATTCAAAAATGTGCTGATGCTCGCACATCATTAAAGTTTCTCGCCGAAGATGGCCGTTATGATGTGATTGCTTCGGGTTCACTTCTTGGTTTATCTTATGGTGATGACGATGATAAGGAAGTTAAACCGGTTGAATCAATTCCAGTTGGTTACGAAAAGACTGCTATGATGTATTCTATGGATTTTGAAGAATTTTTATGGGCATATGGCTATAGTGATGAAACGATTGCTTATCTTAAAAGTTTTTATACATCAAAAGAAAAGATACCACCTGAAATCAATGAAAAATTTGAAATGCTACTTCGTGAATATCTTGTAGTAGGTGGAATGCCGGAAGTAGTTGCCAATTTTATGGAATTCAAAGATTTCACTAAAGTGCAAGAAATTCAAGATAAAATCTTAATATCTTACATAGACGATATTTCTCAACACGCTAAAGGTGCCGAAAAATTAAAGGTTCGTAAGTGTTATGAAAGTATTCCACGTCAACTAGCTAAAGAAAATAAAAAATTCAAATATTCTGAAATTGAAAAAAAAGCTACGGCTCGTAAATTTATGGATAGTGTGCAGTGGTTACACGATGCCAATATGGCTTATATCTGCTATAATACTACGACACCTATTTTGCCACTTAATGCTTATGAAAAAAGCAATGAATTCAAACTTTATATAGCAGATACAGGACTTTTACTTGCATTATTTGGCTTTGCCACAAAGCAAGCGTTACTTAATGGAACATTAAAGGGATTTGCTAAAGGTGGTATATATGAAAACTTCATCGCTGAAACGCTTGTCAAAAATGGTTATACCCTTCATTATTATAAACCAAATGATAATTCTGAACTTGAATTTATTATTGAAAAAAATGCCGAAGTTATTCCAATTGAAGTTAAGGCAGGTAATTCAGCAACCAAATCTCTTGACTTTTTTATAAAAGAATTTTCACCATCTATTGCTATGAAGTTAATTAGTGGCAACATAGGGATGAAAGATAAGAAATTTAGTATTCCTCATTTTCTTGCTATGTTTATTTAATTATTAAAGCTTTTAATTTATATTAACTTGTATATTTTACTTTCAAAAAATTCAAAAAAACTTTGATATTTAACGTATCAAAGTTTTTTTGAATTTTTTATATGAAAGAAAATTCTATATTCTAATCACGTATAAAAATATTGGGCACGATGAAACTATAGCTACTTTTAATCTATTCTTTACTAATCATGTAAAAAATCTTCTAATAAAAATTGCTCTACACCTACATACAATATTCCATTTTCATCATGCCAAGGAATAATATTTTCCTTAACAACGACAATTTTTTTAAATGAATCATTAATGCGTGAAAATACTTTAGTTTCTTGTTTTCTTTTATCTTCTGTAGGGATAGCGAAAGCAGATTGAATATAGTATCTATTGCTACCTTTATTAGCAATAAAATCAACCTCTAATTGTGTTTTTTTACTTATTCCCTTAGAAGATTTAAAATTATATTCTACAATTCCGACATCAACACTAAAACCTCTTATTAACAACTCATTATAAATGATGTTTTCCATAATATGGGTTTCTTCTTGTTGTCTAAAATTTAATCTAGCATTTCTAAGCCCAATATCTGAAAAATAATATTTTAAAGGAGTTTCTATATACTTCTTTCCTTTAATATCATATCTTTGGGCTTTAAAAATCATAAAAGCATCAATAAAATAATCTAAGTAATTACTTATCGTGGTATTTTTGATATTAATGTGTTTTACAGATAAAAAAGTATTTGACAGCTTAGTAGGGTTTGTTAAAGATCCAACCGAAGAAGAAATTATATTTAACAAATCTTCTAAAATTCTTTTATCATTTTGAAGGTGATGTCTTTCTAATATGTCAGATAAATACACTTGTTCAAATAAATTTGTTAAATAATTTCTTTTATCCTCATGAGTTTCTAATGACATAATAAATGGCATTCCGCCATAAGTAAAATACTCCTGCCATGCAAGATGTTTATCTTTTTTATAAGCATCATAAAATTCTTTATAAGACAATGGATTTACTCTTATTTCGTCCCCTCTTCCTCTAAATTCTGTTAAAATATCAGAAGACAACATTTTAGAATTACTACCTGTAACATAAAGATCAACATTAGGTTTTTTCATTAATCCAAGTAAAACGTCAACAAAGCCTATTTTTTCTTCTTCATCTTCTAAATATGGATTTTTTACTGATTTAACTTTTTGAATTTCATCAAGAAATACATAATGCATTTTATCATCTTGAAGTTTGCTTTGAATATATTCATCTAAATGAAGGGGATTTCTATATTTTGCATTTTGATTTTCATCTAAGGCTAATGTTATAATATGCTTATCGTCTACACCTATCGACTTCAAATAATCATAATAAATATTAAATAGTAAATAGGACTTACCACATCTTCTTATTCCAGTGATAATTTTGACTAGTCCGTTTTCTTTTTTTCTAATTAATTTATCAAGATACTGTTTTCTTTCAATCATAAAAAAACCTCCTAACAGGTTATTTTTGTGTAAATACGCATTTTTAACCCGTATTTATTATAACACGTTAATAGCGATTTGTCAATTTCAAATAAATCTTTTAGATAGCTAATAATTTTTAAATAGTATGTTTTACATAAAAAAATGACATTTTATATAAAAAACAGACTGATAATTCATACTTGTATGCAATGCAAACAAGTTTGCGTTTGTATCAGTCTGGTTCATTCAATATGGTGGATCTGCCGAGATTCGAACTCGGGTCTTAAACATCATTCGCTATGTCTTCTACATGTTTAGCTTTTTGTATATATCTTACAACTACTATCACAATTAGCAAAGATAATAATTGCCAGTTCTAAAATTTCGAATTATACCTAGAAACAGCAGTATTTCTTCCAAGCCTACTCTACTTACCCTTATACCACACGTAGGCAAGCAATATAAGAGATAAAACTAGTATAAAACTAGCCTGCTATTTTAAGCTTAGCAGAAAGCGTAATTTGTATTTCCGTTTATTTTATCTCGGTGTTTTAACGTGCACAACCACGACATGCTTACATAACTTCCGAAATTCAATCGAAACCAATATACAGACCCATAAATAATAATATATTTTCTATTTATAAATATATTATTATTATTTTTTACATATATTATTTTAGCATACTTTCATAAAATTGTCAATTTCTATTTTGCAAAATAATTAATTATTACAAAAGTATTAGTTTGAAGATCATATGATGCAATCATATAATCTTTTAGATTAATATTATCATCATCTAAACTAATCGTAAAACTTTCATTAGTTAAATCATAGAATAACCAATAATCATAATCTTGAAGTTGCATTCTCATTGTTTGGTCTAATAAATAGGCTTTATCATTTGTGGAAGACCAAATGTTACTAGATGCTAAATTCTTTTCAATTTTCATTTCTTCGGCTTGGCTATATTTTAAATAGGTAATTTCACTTCTTTTGGTTGTTTCTAATGGAAAAACTTCTTTTTGAGTGTTTACTTCGTTAATTTTAGTGATGGTAAAACAGATATCTGAATAATCCATTTTAGTTATTTTTTCCATCGTTTCAATTGGTTTAGTTGTAAAGCTATAAGTGTTTTTAAATATAAACGGAAATGTTCCAACTAAGATTAATAAAGCACTCATTATAGATCCTATGACAATATTGCGTTTTCTTTTATAAATTATTCCTAAAATAATTGCAATAAGGTCAATAGGTAACAAGAAATATAAAACCCAAAGATTCTTTATAGCCCAAAGATTAGTGCTAAATAAGAACGGATTCTTGATAAATTTAATAAGAATTATACCTAGAAAAAAGCTTACCACTGATAAAATAGCCATCGCATTAATAAAATGGGTTTTAAAAAAGTTTTGTGATTTAGTTTTTTTATTTTTCGAACGTAATTGATATTCTCTTGCCTCTTCTTTCATTTTTAAAATTATTGGAAGCGGATCATATAAAAAGCTCGTTTTATCGATTATAGCTATCTGATTATCAAAATAAATGATAATAAATTTATCCATTTCAATCATTTTACTAATACTACTATATAATCTTTGATATTTAGTAAAACCTTTATTAGTATTAGTTTCAATGATGAAGTGATCTAAATAAAAGTAAAATTCACAACTACCTTTATATATATTAACTGCTTTTTTTAAAAGCATTAAACTACATAAATAACATGCCAAGAAAGCTAAGCCAAAATAGCATAAACACTCTACTAAGCTTAAAAGAAAGTTTTCATGTATAAGTAAAAGCACTATAAAGATTATCAAAGAAAAGATATATCCTATAATTTTTAATCGCGTGTGATAATTAATTTTTTCAATAATTTGAAGGCTTTCTTTGTTATAGATTGTTTTAGCATAATTAGGAAATTTTTTAGCATCGTTTTGGCTTTCTAATAGTTCATCAACAGTTATATTAAAAGTTGTGCTAATTTTTTTTAATTGTTCTTTATTTAATGGACGAATATTATCTTCAAAATCTTGCATTGTTTTTAAATCTACATCAAGAAGTTGGGCCATTTCTTCAAGAGTTTTTTGGTTTTGAAGCCTTAATAGTTTGATTTTATCACCAAGCATAATAGTCCTCCTCTATTTACCAAAAAGGGTTTTGGTTTTTTTCATACGTGTGATAATATCAACACCAAATGGACAATGCTTCATACAATTACCACATTCGATACAATCACTTGCATGTGCTTTTAAAACATCATAATGGTTTTTAATACTAGCAGGAAGTTTTTCTTGCATTGTTGCTAGATCATATAATTTATTAATCATCGCAATATCGATATGTTTAGGACAAAAAGCACAATGGCCACAATATGTGCAGTCCCCAATATAGGCATGTTTAGGGCTATTAGCAAGAATACTAGCATAATCTTTTTCTTCGACTGTTGCGACAAAATAATGCAAACTTTCATTAATTTCTTTTATACTTGCAAATCCGCCAAGCACACTTGCTACAGCAGGCCTTGTTAAAGCATAATGAAGACACATAGTTGGAGTAAGTGCTACTTTAAAAGGTGATGTATCTTTATTAAATAAGCGTCCTCCACAAAAGCCTTTCATAACGGTTATTCCAATATCGTTTGCTTCACATAGTTTGTAAAGTTCTGCCCGATCAGGATTAATGCCATGTAAACTATCGTCGAAATTTTCTTGAAAATAGTCATCAACATTTTCGGTTGCGGGCAAAAAGTCAAAAGCGGGATTAATACTAAATAAAATCATTTCGACAATCTTTTTTTGAACCGCCATTTTAGCAATTTTAGGATTATGGGTGCTAAGACCGATATGTTTAATCTTACCTAAAGCTTTAAGGTTTTGAACATAGGCTAAAAAAGGACCATTAATGATTTCTAAAAAATCTTTTTCTTCATCAACATAATGAATCATCCCTAAATCAAGATAGTCTGTCTTAAGCCTTTCTAACAAATCGTCAAAGGCTTTTTGAACTTTTATGATATCTCTACTTCTTACATATTCACCATTTTGCCAAGTAGAACCGATATGACCTTGAATAATCCAACTAGCACGATCATTTTTTATTGCCTCACCAATATTGCTTCTCACAGTAGGTTCTGACATCCAACAATCTAAAAGATTAATGCCCTGGTCTTTTGCATAGCAAATAATTTCACTTACTTCTATTTGACTTTTACCTTCTAACCATTCCCCACCAAGACCAATTTGACTAACCATTAAATTCGTTTTACCTAGTCTACGATATTCCATATATCTTACTTCTTTAATTGTAAGCCATCTTTAAAAGCATGACCTACGACATTAGTTAATTCAAGATATCTATGACCTGCTGGTTCATAAGCTATTAAATGCATTTTAGTAACATCAATATTACCTTTTTCATCAAGCACTTCTTCAGTAGCATTAACATTAACAATTTGACCTAATACTACGCCATTTTCGTCCATCTTAATTAGACTACATTCTAAAGATACCGGAAATTCTTCAATAATGGGGGCATCAACAAATTTACTTTTAGTGGTATGAAAGTTGGCAATTTCTAATTTATTTTTCACTTCATTTTGGGAAACAATACCAACATAGTCAGCTTCTTTAACATATTCTTTAGTAGCAAATGCAATACTAAAAGCTTTTTTTAATAAAATATTATCAGTTGTTTTATGGGGTCCTAAATTGATTTCAACAATTCCATAATCTCTAATTGTTCCCCATGCGGCATTCATGGCATTAGGGAGTCCTTGATCATCATATGTGCCAATAATTAAAACTGGCATTGGAAATAAATATGTTTTACTACCTAAATCTTTTCTCATTTTACTCATCCTTTCTTTTTAGGCTTAAATTAAGCCCTTTTTTGCATTTTTATAGGTAAAGTTAGTATTTATTTATCAAAAGGGTCAAAGGTTTCATTTTCGACCAAATTTAAAATAAATTGACATAATAAATCAATTGTATAAAAAACATCGTCTAAGCTACATACTTCCACACTTGAATGCATATAGCGTAAAGGTATACTAATTAATTCAGAGGGGATTCCACCATTTAGTTTATAAGCCTCATCAAAGTCAGTATAGGTTTTAGAAATTTCAACGGCGTATTGATAAGGAATATGATATTTAGTGGCAACCTTTTTTAATAAATTAACCATTTTTAAATTGGCATTTGAAGCAATTGTAATTATTGGTCCACCACCTAATTTAACATCATGGGTAAAGTCAGCTCGATAAGCCACATCGGTGCTTGAACCAACATCTAAACTAATTGTAATTGTTGGCTTAATCATTTCACAAGCAAAGATGGCACCTCTTTTAGTGGTTTCTTCTCCTACTGTTGAAGCAAAATAAACGCCTAATTTGGTTAATGATTTTAATTTTTTCAAAACTTCAATGGCAATAAAAGCTCCAATCTTATCATCTAAGGCTCTACTTGCAAGTAAATTATTAGGTAATTCTACTACCTTATTTTGACAAAGAACAACATCGCCAATATCAACTAGTTTTAAGGCTTCTTCTTTTGATGATACGCCTAAATCTAAATTTAAGTCACAAACACTAATCTCGCCTTTATTATAGTTAGGACAATATCCAATTACTCCTTCAATGGTTTGATAATTACCTTTTTCATCAAATTTGATAACCCAAACTCTTTGACCTAAATACATTTGGGGTCTAACAGATCCAATATTAGTTAATTTACAAATACCATTATCTAAAACTTTTTCAATGATTAAACCTATCTCATCAATATGAGCAAGTAACATTACTTTAAATGGTGATGTCGGATTAATAGCATGAACACATGTATAACTATGATGTGTATAAACGGCCTCATCTACTTCTTTTAACTCTTCAATTAACATTTTTTGTATTCCTAGTTCAAAACCACTTGGCGATGGGGTATTTAACATTTTAATTAATAACTGTTTATCCATAACTACTCCTTTAATATTTTTTTAAATTCCATGTGTCATCTTTTTCGTTATATTCAGAAAAGAATTCATTGATATCCTGTTGATAAAAGATTGCTAATTCTTTATCTAAACCGCGAGCATATTCTTCTTCTTTGACCATCTTTAAATTGCGCCATTCGACCATTCCTTCAGGAAAATCATCTTTAATAAGTTCTCCAGTGTAGGTTGATGTTTTAAACATAAAGACTATATTTCTTTCGGCTGTTTTAGAATCAAACCAATCTCTAATACCACAAAATTGAAGATTAGTTATATCTAAACCCGTTTCTTCTTTGATTTCTCTTATTACCGATGGCACAATGGCCTCGCCTTTTTCAATATGACCTCCTGGAAAAGCAACACCTTTCCAATCTTTAATGCGATTAATGACAACAACCTCATCCGTATCAAGGTTTTCAATTAAACACATATTTGTTAAAATGACATTTTCTTTATAAACATTTCGGTTACAAATTAAATAAATAGCATAAACAATAAAATAAGTGCCATATGTGCAACTAGCATAAATAATTAAGCTATATAAGAAAGGGACATTTGTTGCAATATCGGCTAGTAAGGTAATAGGAATATTATAAGGCTCTTTTAAAAACATTAAGTTACTATCACAAATTAAATTAATAACATAAGCAATCACCGCAAAGATAGTGCAAAAAACGCTATATCTTAAGAAAACTTTTTTATTTAATGAAACGCGTTTTGTTATTAAATAGGTAATACCTAAATAAACCATTAAACTATGAAAAAGCATACTATAACAAGACAAAAAATGAAACATTGGAAAAATTGTAACAGAAGTTGTGGGCATTACTAAAAAGAATCCCCCCGCAACAATTGCACCACTGGCAATAAAAGCTTCTCCTACTTTTTGAAATATGCCTTTAGTAAATCCCGCAAGAATAGTCGCATAAATAAAAATGGAACAAAAATGGAGGGGTAAAATACTTGTAATAGCTTTATTTTCATTAAAATAAGAAAAGATCATCTTACTAGTTTCTAAAATAACTAGTCCAATCGCAATGATTCTTGTTATAATGGTAAGCTGGTGATAGGACATATGTCTTGATAAAAAAACACCTGTAATGATTAAACAAATACATATAAATAAGACGATTAAATGAGTTAGACTAAACATCCCACAAGGGGGAAATTGACCTGGTTTTGCAAAAAACATAAGCATATTCCTTTCTTACTTAAATTATATAATATTTAGGACTTTTTGTAAAGAAGAAGACAAAAAAGAAAATAATCAAAAAGTATAAATGCCTTTTGATTATTTTTTAGTTTTAAAAAGACTCTTTTAATATTTCTTTTTTTGATTTTGTTTGCGTTTTTTTTCATCTTGGATATCTTCATCAAGCCAAAACATATCAACGGCTGATAATTTATCACCAGGTAAGAATTCATTATCAACAAATATATCATCAAAATTACTTTTTTTCTTATCGTTTAAATTTATTCCGTTTTTTATATATTCTCTTCTCGCAATTCGGTTAACTAAGGATGGTTCTTCATTATTATCATCATTATCAAAAGTAATCGTAATCTTATTAGTAGAGCGTGGAGTAGTTTTGGTTTTAGGATTATTTTTTTTCGCTTTTGCTTTGGCTTTATGTTCTACGATAAGCCAAGCAATTAAGGTTACAATTCCATATAAAAAGATGATTGCAAATATACTGCTAATTATATTTTCTATTGATAAATCTTTATAATCAAACACAAGAAAGAAATAGGCAATAAAAACAAATGGTGAAATGATAAAATATTTTTTCATTTTAAGCCTCCTAAACCATTACTAATACTATTATACAGCGTTTTTGATTTTTTTAATTAAATATTACTTTTTTTATTATTTGCTTGTTTTAACAAATTAACAAAAAACTCAAACAAAAAAGAAATAATAATAATTAAGATGCCATATGCGATTAATTCATCCATAGCAAGACTACTTTTAATACCATATAAAGTTTTACCAATACTGTTTGCGGACTGACATATATATTCACCCATAATCATTACCTTAAAACTCATTCCTAAAGTTTGAATTAAACACATTAAAAGATAAGGCATAATAATCGGTAAATAAATATGAATTATTTTTTGAAAAATACTTCCCTTTAAGGTTTTAACCTCATCAATAATCCCTTGATTGATTTCATCGGTTGCAACAATTAAGCCTTCAATTGTAACAGGTAAACTCATTAAAATAGTAATAAGATAAGGGCCAAGCCTATCACCAATTAAAATAAAGATGAAAAGCGAGATGATGGCAAGGGGCATACTGCGCATTATACTTATAAATGGGCGGAAAAAAGCTAAACTAATCGGCCAAATGATATATAAACTCATAATAATAAAACCGATTAAAAAGCAAATACCAACACTAATTATGACTCTTAAAATCGTAAAACCAATCGCTTTTAACGCAGTTCCATTTTTAAAAATATTGATAAAAGCCAAAAAAATCTGTGATAGTTTAGGAAAAATCAATTCGTTTTGATAATGATGGGCCGTAATTAGCCAAGCAATTAATAAAATAAAAAGTGCGAGTAAAAAGAAAGTTGAATCGATAATTTTATTTTTGGTAGTAGAATGCCTCATCTGGGAGTTTTCCTCCAACTGTTTGTCCGATTCCTAGTTCAATTACTTTGTTAAAATAAAATTCAATTGCTTCTTTTTGTTTATCATTTGTTCGAAGGTTACATCTACTGATAGCACTTTTAAGCGTTTCGCTACCTATTTTAGCTAAAGCCTCATCAATACTAACCGCTTGTTCAACTAAACTATTAGGATCGCTACTTGCCATTTTGACTGATTCAATCATTTTTTCTAAGGCTTTTTTTACTTGTGTATTATCAATTTTACTTTTCTTAACAAAAATACCAGCTTGAGGAAGTTCATAACTATTAGTTAATTTTTGCCATTCACTTTGTAAATCAAGTGTGTAAATGGTTTGATTATTTTGAACTTTAGTAAGCGATGGTTCAGCACTAACAATATAATCAGCTTTTCCTGCTATTAAATACGAATTAGCTGTTGAAACATCATCAACATATTCTAATTCAACATCTAAATTTAAGGAAGCAATTAAGGTTCTAACAACGACATCAGGGGTTGAATTTTTACCAAATACTAATAATTTTTGACCATCCATTTCGCTAAAACTTTTTATTTCTTTTGTTGATGCAAGATAATAATTACCCCAAACAATGGTTTCATATAAAACATATTGAAAATTAGGATTGCTATTATAAAATTTAGCACCAAGATTAACAGGAGCTAAAATGATATCATAATTAGCATTAGTAAAAGCACCAATTAATGGATCAGATCCTGCTACAATATTACATTTAATTAACTTTTCATCGCTTAAGGCATTACTTATGCCAAGTGATGGTGTTCCAGTTGGTGTAATAACACTAACTTTACTATCATTAACGCATCCAGTTGTCGTAAAAACCATTAAGATAATGGTTAATAAAAAACACATTTTAAAAATTAAATTACTTTTTTTCATATATCCTCCATTAATATTATTTACGATAATTTATTATTTATTTTGCAAAAATATTATATCATATGATATAATAAAAAAGTGTAACAAATGTTACACTTTGGTAACGTATGCTACAATTTTGTAACATTTTTATTATGTAGGAGAATGCTTATGAATATATTTGATTTATTAACACCTGAACAATTAGCAAAATATACATATACTAAAACTTATAAAACAAATGAAGTTCTTTTTAATGAAAATCAACTTTGTGAAAGAATTGGTTATCTTCTTAAAGGAGAAGTTGATATAGTTGAAATAACCTATACTGAAAAAGAAGAAAGTATTACCTATTTAAAAGAAGGTGACTATTTTGGAGATTTACTATTATTTAGTCAAGAACCTTTTTATTTAGGCCATGCTATTAGTTTAAAGAAAACAACTATTAGATATATATCTAAAGATCATTTACTAATTTTATTTAAAGAAAATCCCTTATTTTTAAAAGAATTTTTAACTATTATTTCCACAAAAGCATTAAGTCTCAAACAAGAAATAAAACTATTTAAACATAAGAATATTACTGATCGTTTAATTTATTATTTATCTAGTAAAGAAAAAAAGCAAAAAACAAATCAAATTAGAATTAAAAATGT
The DNA here is from genome assembly GCA_947591495.1 of uncultured Bacilli bacterium. GTDB lineage: Bacteria > Bacillota_I > Bacilli_A > ML615J-28 > CAG-313 > CAG-313. The sequence goes on along the minus strand of CANQDG010000004.1, from coordinate 49,037 downwards.
GACAGCACTTGCGAAAACTCTTTCTATTCCTAGACCATCACTTGCAAGAGAAATCACTAAATTAGAAAAAAAACATATCATTAGTAAAATTAAAAAGGATGGCTATCTTTATTTGACATTGCATGATCCATCAAGTAATCTTCGATAATTTTTATTTTAATAAGCCTAATAAAAACTCTAAAGGATTTATCCTCTAGAGTTTTTTGTTATTTAGAATATTTACCCTTTGCGCTATAAGTTGTATGTAATAATTTATGAGCAAGATGACCATTAGGTTCACCTAAGAATTCTTTATATGCATCAATTATAGCTGGATTTTCATGTGATTTATGAAGTTTAGCATCTTTATCAATTTGATATAAAACATCAGCACGAAGTTTTCTAACATCTACTTCTTCTTGACGTTTTGCTTTGACAATTGGTTGACCACCACCATTGATGCATCCACCAGTACATGCCATTACTTCAATAAAATGATATTGTTTTTTGCCTTCTTTAATTCTTCTAAACATTTCAGGAAGATTAACTGTGCCATGAACAACAGCGATATTGACATCAACATCAGCAATTTTAACGGTTGTTTCTTTGATACCATTATCAACACCTCTAACAGCCGAAAAATCAAGGCTATCAGCATGTTTTGGATCAAGTTTAAAAGCAACTGTTCTAAGGGCTGCTTCCATTACACCACCGGTTGCGCCAAAGATAACACCAGCACCAGTGTATTTAGCAAGCGGACTTGTTGGAACATAATCTTTTAAATTGTTAAAATCAATGCCACTACGCTTAACAAGGCGAGCATATTCTCTTGTAGTTAAAACATAGTCAATGTCACGAAGGCCATCATTTTCCATTTCAGGGCGATGTGCTTCATATTTTTTAGCAATACAAGGCATTACAGAAACGACTTTAATTTTACTTGGATCAACACCAATTTTCTTTGCGTAATAATGTTTAATCATTGAACCTTGCATTTGTTGTGGTGATTTACATGTTGAAAGATTAGCTAAATATTCTGGATAATAATGTTCAATATAACGAATCCAACCAGGTGAGCAAGAAGTAATCATTGGGAAAGCTACTTTTTCACCTTTTAAGAATTTAGTTAAACGTTCAATAAATTCAGTTCCTTCTTCCATAATGGTAAGATCAGCGCCAAAGTTAACATCAGTAATATCATCAAAACCAAGTTCTTTAAATGATGCATAAAGTTTACCTTCACAGTTAGTGCCAATTTCGTTACCAAATTCTTCACCAATCGCAGCACGAACAGCTGGAGCAAAGGTTGCAACTAAATAATTTTCATGATTTGAAAGTTCTTCTTCAACTAAATCAATTTGTTCTTTTTCATGAATAGCACCTGTTGGACATGCTTGAATACATTTACCACAATATATACAACCAGCATCTTCAATATCATGATTTAGGGCGGTTCCAACACATGTAACAAAGCCACGTTCATTGAAATTAAGCACGCCGGTTCCGGCTAATTTTTCACAAGCACCAATACATCTTCCACAAAGTACACATTTTGATGAATCAAATACAATTGCATCACTTTCGTTGATGATAGGTAATTTTTTAACAAATTCACCTGATTCTGCCATTGTATTATCGATAGCAAATCTTCTAAGTAAGCTAAGAAGTTCACAGTTATGTTCTCTTGGACATTTCCAACAATCAAAGCGATGATTAGCCGCAATTAATTCAAGGGTTTGACGAACAGCTGATCTTACGCGTTTAGAGTTGGTATAAATTTTAGCCGTTCTTTCACGATTTAAAATAGAACCAACCGTTACGGTGCAAGAGTTTTTAAGTGATCTCATCCCTTCAATTTCAACAACACAAACACGGCAAGAAGAATTTTCATTAATGCCTTTTAAATAACAAAGACGAGGAATATCAATACCAACCGAATCGGCGGCTTGCATAATGGTATAATTAGATGGAACTTCGACCGTTTGATTATTAATAGTGATTTTTACTAAATTTTCCATGTTATACCTCCTTATTGGACAACAATTGCGTTCTTAGGGCAACCCTTTACGCAAGTTCCACATTTAATACATTTTGCAGGATCAATATAGTGTTTACCTTTAAGTTCACCACTAATAGCATCAGCTGGGCAATTTCTCTTACATTTTGTGCAACCAATACAATCATCAGTAATTACAAAAGTAAGTAATGGTTTACATACACCTGCAGGACATTTTTTATCAACAACGTGTGCAACATATTCATCTCTAAAGTTAGCAAGCGTTGAAAGAACAGGGTTTGGTGCACTTTGACCAAGACCACAAAGAGATGAATCTTTAATCATTTTAGCAAGTTCTTCTAATCGATCTAAATCTTCTAAAGTGCCTTTACCTTCCGTAATTTTCTTAAGAATTTCTAACATTCTTTTAGTTCCTTCACGACAAGGTGTACATTTACCACATGATTCATCAACCGTAAAGTCTAAGAAGAATCTTGCAACATCGACCATACAGTTATTTTCATCCATAACAATCATACCACCAGAACCCATCATTGATCCAAGTGCTACAAGGTTATCATAATCGATTGGCGTATCTAAATGTTTGGCTGTTAAGCATCCACCTGATGGACCACCTGTTTGAACAGCTTTAAAGGCTTTACCATTAGGGCATCCTCCACCAATATCATAAATAACTTCTCTTAAAGTTGTTCCCATTGGAATTTCAACAAGACCTGTATTTTTAATTTTACCACCAAGAGCAAATACTTTTGTTCCTTTAGATTTTTCTGTTCCAATTGATGAGAACCATTCCCAACCATTAAGGATAATTACAGGAATATTAGCTAAAGTTTCAACATTATTGATGATAGTAGGTTTACCCCAAAGACCTTTTTCAGCAGGGAATGGTGGTTTATTTCTTGGCATACCACGTTCACCTTCAATTGAAGCAATTAGGGCGGTTTCTTCACCACAAACGAATGCACCAGCACCAAGTCTTACATCAATATCAAAATTAAAACCACTACCAAAAATATCTTGGCCAAGAAGACCATATTCTCTAGCTTGTTTGATTGCATATTGGAGTCTTTCAACCGCAACAGGGTATTCTGCTCTAATATAAACATAACCCATTGAAGCGCCAATTGCGTATCCTGCAATTGCCATTGCCTCAATTACACTATGAGGATCACCTTCTAAGACCGAACGATCCATAAATGCTCCAGGGTCGCCTTCATCAGCATTACAAATAACATATTTTTGATCAGCATTATTTTTAGCACAAAGTTCCCATTTTAAGCCAGTTGGAAAGCCACCGCCTCCACGACCACGAAGTCCGGATTTTTTAATAATATCAATAACTTCACTAGGAGTATATTCAGTTAAACATTTTCCAAGTGCTTGATAAGCATTTTTACCTATTGCCTCATTGATATCAAAAGGATTAATCATTCCACAATTACGAAGAGCAATTCGAAGTTGTTTATTATAAAAACCAACCTCACCAAAAGATTTGATTTTTGCAAGTTCTTCTTCAGTTGCTTCTTTATAGGCTTTAGGTTCATAAATACGACCCTTTAAAAGATGTTCAGAACAAATTTTAGGAACGTCTTCTACTTTAACATGTGAATAGAATGTTTGATCAGGGTATACAATTACAATTGGACCTCTTTCACAAAGACCAAAGCATCCTGTTTGGATAACTTGAATTTCATTATCAAGACCAAGGGCTTTAATATTTTCAATAAAAGCATCTTTAATTTTATCGGATTTTGATGATAGGCATCCTGTGCCACCACATACTAATACTTGTGCACGTACTAACATATCTTACACCTACTTTGCATTTTTAATTACTTCTAATGTTTTTTCTGTTACAACTTTGCCACCTTTAAGATGTTCTTCAACAATTTTATCAACATCTTCAACGTGAACTTTAGCATATGTTGTACGATTGCCTTCTGCATCAAATACTTCAACAACAGGTTCAAGGGCACATTCGCCAAGGCAACCTACTTGAGTAACTATAACGTTATCTAAGTTTTCTTTAGCAACCTTTTCAACAAAAGCAGCTAAAACTGGTCTTGCACCAGCAGTGATTCCACATGTAGCCATTCCAACTGCTACACGATAACCATCCTTAGCAGCCCGCAAATTCATTCGATTGGCGGCTTCTTCTCTAATTTTCTTTAATTCTGCTAAACTTTTCATTGCTATTCCTCTACTTTCTTATAATAATTCCTTTTCTATATATTCTTTAAGCCAAATGCTTACCGCATTTTCGGTTAAGGCAACGCCATCTAAAACTTCTTTAATTTCTCTTGTGTCAAGCACAAAAGGCGTTTTATTTGGATCTTCAAAATTCATTTCAAAAGCAACATCACAATTATATGGATTCATAATTAAGACAAAAAGACTTTCCGCTAAATTTCCCATCGGAATGGCATCAATATGATTTTTATACATCAAAGCATGAACCATTGTTCCTTGGTTTATTTGGGATGTAATTTCTAAAAAGCCACCTGTTTGTTCACATGTTTGTTTAAAAAGTGGTAGTCCAAGTCCAACTTTTCTGGTGGTTCTTGAGGTATAAAAGGGATTTGTAACTTGTGATAAAACCTCTTGACTCATTCCACAACCATTATCTTCAATCCATATTTGAATTGTCGTGCTATTTTCTTTAATTGTTATTTTAACAAGCGATGCTTGCGCTTTAAAAGCATTACTTGCAACATCTAAAATATGTAGTGATAAATCAATCATGCTTTTTTTCCTTTAATTTTTTAAACAGAGCTTCGATTGTTAATTCTTCTAATTCAATCGCATTAACAGCTTCAGAAATATCAGTAATTTGATGTGCATCTGAATCACGAACAACAAGGTATGGTAATTCGTCTAGTTTACTTGCAATTTTATTAATGTCATATAAGGCATTAACTTCAATAGCATCAAATAAATCATGATATTCCGTCTTTAATTTTTCAAAAATTTGGGAATCATATTTTTCAATATGAGCTAAAATCATTACACCATCTAAGCCCTTAATAATTTTGCGCAAATCAACAAGAGCAATATTAGAAGATCCCATTAAGCTAATTTGATAATTACTAATAATATCATCATATTCATCAAAAAGATTTTGTTCGCCATAAATTACTTCATCATGCATTTTTCGATCTAAATATACGTTTAAAGCTTTTTGAAATTTTTTAGCTGTAGCAAAAGTTTTAAATAAACAAACTACATGATATTTTTCTTTTACTTCAATTTCTGCACCGGGAACAACTAACATTTCATAACTATTTTTTAATTCATCAAAAACATCAAGTTGTAAAGTTGAATTATGATCAGTAATGGCAATAATATTTAGTGATTTTAAAAAAGCCATATTTAAAATATTATTGGGACTCATTAAGATATCAGCACAAGGTGAAAGGGCTGTATGAATGTGTAAATCATAAAAATATTTCATATTTCATAAACCTTACGAATGATTTCTACCACATTATAAGGGCTAGTAATTAACATAATGCCTTCATCATCAGCTTTACTAATCATCTCAAGTGTTGGTTTAACATCTTCTGCAAAAACGATAACTTTCATATCTAACAAACTTGCTACCGCAATCGCATTCATATTAGCCATAATGGTTAAAAATAAATTGTTTTCTTTAGCATGAGCCATTACATGACTTAATAAATCACCGGCATATATATCATCAAAGGTTTGATTGGTGCTTTTTTTAGTAAGGATTTCTCCTTTGATTTTTTCTAAAATATCAATTACTTGCATCATGAATCACCTAGTTAAAATTAATTACAATATCTAAAATGGTTCCTTTAGGCGATGAAGTTAGATTAAAAGTATCGCTTGCATTTTTAATATTCATCAGTCCCATTCCAGCACCAAAGCCATAATAAATTGCTTGGGTATTAGCCGTAGAAAAGCCTGGTTGAATAGCTTGTTCGATATCTTCAATGCCAGGACCAGTATCTTCAAAAACAACTCTAATTTTATCATCATCAATCATATATGTGCACCATCCACCATAAGAATGAATTACGACATTGATTTCTGCTTCGTATACTGCAATTGAAACCCTTTTAATAATGTTTTTTGCAATACCTTTGTTGATGAGAGTTTTTTTGATGAAACTTGAAACATTGCCAGCATTTTCTAAATCCATTGCTTCAATTTGAAATTTACCTGTATTTTCCATTATAAATCGCTTAATCCTTTGATTCCGGCACTATATAATTTACCACATACTGAAAATGATACATCGTTAGTGCCAAGAACAATAATGTTTGATTCATATGCTTGTTCTAATACTTGTTTAGAAGGCACTTTACCTCTAGTAATCAAGATGGCGGCAAAATCTAACATTTCAGCTGTTCTAATACTTTGCATTGTAACATTACCAGTAATTAAGATTCCAGCCTCACAAAAGCCTTCGGGTGCTTCTCTTAAAACCATTAAAGCATCACTCATTAAATCGCCACTAAAAGCATATTTTAATTCAAAATCTTCATCTTTGATTTTAGGGGTAAGTTCTTTACCTCTAATTACTTCAACTATTTTTTGAACTGTCATGGGCTATTCCGTTAATTTAGCGAAAACCTCTCTTGCGGTCTTCGGACTAGATGTTCCATATACATCATCATCAACAGTGAATACTGGCGCAAGACCACAAGCACCAATACATCTTGTTTCCATTAATGTAAAGTTACCATCTTCGGTTGTTTGATTTGAACCTATATTTAATAATTTTTTGAACTCATCAATTACCATTTGTGAGCCTCTAACATAGCATGCTGTACCAAGGCAAACACTTATTACATGTTTTCCTTTAGGTTCTAAAGTAAAACGTGAATAGAATGTAACAACACCATTGATCTTGGCAATACTTTCACCTAACTCTTCAGCGATAATTTTTTGAACCTCAAGAGGAATGCATCCAAAAATTGTTTGGGCATCATGAAGGGTAGGCATAAGAGGACCTGGTTTTTGTTTATGTTCGGCTATTTTTTGTTTTAATAGTTTAACTTGGTCTTCTGACATTTCTAATTTAACTGACATTTTAAACCTCCTAATTAACGTAACTTATTATAGCATAAGTGGCTTTTTTTTTCAAATATTTCAAACTAAATTTTGGAAAGATGTAAAAAATTTCATAATAATCCTTTTTTTATTAAGTGATTATTTCCTATAAAAAATAAGGATATAAGCCAAACCATTACTAAGTTTGACTTGTATCCCTTTTATTTTTTTAATCTATGTAATTTTATTTATGCTTCTAAAGTTGTAAAACTATCTTTAAGATCATAACTAAACATTCTTTTACCATTTCGGTCGATAGCAACAAATGTAACATTATAGGTTGTATTACTTTCTAAATTTTTTAATCGATAGAAAGTTACGGGATAATAGTATTCATCTAAATAGTTGAATTCATCCCATTTTTGACCATTAACATATACTTCAAAGTATTTTATAATTTGATTTAGACTACTATCTAACTCATCATACCATAAACTTGCGGTATCAGCAGTAACCTTGCTAACTCTTAAATTCAATTCTGGAGCCAAATTTAGGGCCTTTTCGACAACTTCTGTTGTGCCATCCATAAACTCTAAGGTTATACGGAAATTATATTCATAGTTAGGAATGATATTAGTAATTTTAAGGCTTGTATATGAAGATGTTGGGAAAAACATATTGACATTAATTTCTTCACGAGTAGTTTCAACAACTGTCATTTTTTTAACATTACCATAGAAAGTATTTTTAACATTAATTGTATATGTAGCAGTTTGACTATCATAAACAGGATTAATTGAATTAATTAAATTTTCTTTAGTATCTTCAACTACTTGTTTGTTACGTTTAGAAGTAACTGTTCTTGTGCTCTTAACTTTACCATCAATATCAATTCTTGTAATTTTGATGGTACCATCATGAGTTTCAAATAAATAAACCGATGGCTTATTAGAATCGGATTGGCTCTTAGCACCACTAAATGAAAGAGTAATGTAATTAACACCTAAACCTTGATCAGTTGATATATTGCCTTCATAATAATTAGCTACATAATCATCACTATGATAATGACCACTTACAACTAAATCGACAGCGTATTTTTCAAAGATAGCTAAGAATTTTTCATCACGATCAGTATTGTCATGATAAACAGGGCGATGCATCATTATAATACTATAACGATATTCTTTATTAGCAAGTAAATCTTCCATCCATGCTAATAAATTATCACGGCCAGCTGCAGTTTCATTATCAACAGCGATAAATAAAATATCATTATAAATGAAGTATTGACTAAGACCGATTTGTCCTTCTGGTCCATTATTAGCGGTTGCATAATGAGCTTTTTGATATCTTCCATCTGATTGAGCCGTTTTATCATCAATATAATATTCATGGTTTCCGGCAATACCTATTCTTGGTAATGTCTTTAAACTTTCTGATTTTTCAAAGAAAATATTCCAAATTTTAGAACTACCGCCTCGATCGACTGTATCACCGGCTGTGCCAATAAAGCCAACATTAGGATTAAGCGCAAGCGCTTGTTGAATTGCTTGTTCGCTAATTTCAGAACCATGAGATACTTCATTACCATCTGCATCAGTTGTTAAAGCATAGTGCGTATCTGACATTAAAATAAATGCTGAATCACCACCATCATTATTAGCCGTTTTAAAATGGTATACTTCGCTATAAGTATCATTACCTAAATTAATTCGATAAATATATTCTGTATTAGGAGTTAAATCATGAAGCGATACGCGATAAACATTTCTTGGAGTAAATGGCGCAACAACGATATCGGTTCCTTCTGTAAAATAATAGCCCTCACCTGCGATGGTCGATAAATTACCAAAGTTAGGATCATCAGCCGTTGTATATTCAACAAATGATTTAGTATTATATGTATGATAATTAATTTCAATATCGGTTGAAGCATTATTGCCTAAACCTGTCATAATATTGAAAGCCTCATAAACTTCTTCTTCTAATAGTGGATGTAAAATATTAATCGTAATTACTTTATTTACATATTTAACATCAACTGAATTAACTGTCAAATATGCGATACCTTCATGAAGTGCATTAAAGGTTGCGGTTTCCTCATCAAAAGTTCCTTCACCTGCATCAGCATATCTTATACTATATTCAATATCTTGTGAAGCATTTGCAGGGAATACTTTAGCCTTTATTTGAACGCTTTGACCAACATAGATTGTAACTTGATCAAATTCTGTTTCAATTTCTTTTGGTTTAGGAATAGCTTCGCCTTCGGTAATGCCACATCTTTCACAAGTTTTTGGTGCATCATAGGTTGCATCAACCCAAGAGTGACCTAAAGCTTCACCTCTAGTTGTTAAACATATGCTACATCTTTCTGGTTCAACACACGTTGCATCAAGCCAATCATGTTCACATGTGCATTCATATGCTGCTGTTAATTGATAATCTTTTTTAATTTTAGTGGAAAAATCAAAAACGTTATCGCCATCCATCCAATCAACAAAAGCATAATATTCTTTGCTAGGAGCTTCTACTTTTTCTACTGTTGCACCTTTTTTAACTTCTATTATTTTCCATACTTCGTCGTCCGCAATAAATGTTACTTTATATTTTTTATTGCAGGCAGTGCTGAAAAATAAGAAGAATGTTAAAACAAAAATGCCACTAAATAAAGTAAAAATTTTTCTTAATTTTTTATTCATTGTTTCCTCCTTTATTATTTTCATATATATTATACTAAATTTTATTTAAAAATACAAATGGTTTTATTTATTAGTTATTGCTTTGAATAATTATATTAAAGCATAATATATAAAAGTGATAAAAGAAATTAATCTGTTATCACTTCCATTATTAGTTTTAATTTTTGCAAAATACGCTTTATTAAAGTTTGTCTATTATTTCAGTAAAAAATTTATTAAAATTAGTCCATCTATTTAATGATTGATTATTTTTTTTAACGAAATCCCATGTTTCAAAATAATTTCCTTTAACGCAATATAGTCTTTCTATCATATTTCGATATTCGTTGGGACAATTAACGTATTTATCAGAAATTGCATTTGAATATTCTTTCTTTTCTTCATCGGTCGCATTTTGGTTTCCATAAAAATAATCATCGATATTAGTAGAAAAATAATATACTCTATAAGGGATAGTTTTCAATGTTCCATAATTAATTTCTTTAAGATTATACAAAACATCTAAACATTTAGCTTTTTTATTGTTGCGATTTATAATATTATCTTTATTTATATTTGTTATTTTGTCTCTAAAATATATTGTTTGACCTCTTAATAAAGAAGGATCACTCTCGACATTTTTTTGATCAATGAAAGTACCATCTAAATCAACAATATGTATAACTTGTTTTATATCACTATATTCAAGACCATACAATTCTAAATATTCTTGAACAGCTACTGCTACTTTGATTTCAATATTAATATAATTAGTATCTGGTTTTACTAACAAATCACATCTTGTAACTTTAAATGCAAGTCTATTATTAAAATGTTGCACTACCATTTTTTTCACTGGATATAAATAAGCTTTATCACTCGGCCCTTCTACTATAAATAAAATTAGCTTCTTCATGCTTGGGGCTGACATATTCTAAAAGCCCTTTCTATCTCATATTCTTCTGTTTCGTTATATAATAATTCTTTTTGGCCACCTAATAAAATTGTTCGATAATAAAAATCTCTTAAATTATGATTAGGTTTAACATTTGCCATTTTAACAAAACGTTTTTGAGGATTAGTAGTAGAAAAAATTATGCATTCTTTTGGTAATACTTCTAGCAAGCGTAAATTGTGCGAAGTAAAAATTAATTGTCCTTTTGCCTCACTATGCAAAATTTTTACTATTTCACCTAAAAGATATTCAAAAATACCAGAATCTAACTCATCTACCACTAAACATACAGCCTCATTATTGTATACACTAATTAGAACACTACATAAAGCAATTAATTTTTTGATACCTTCAGATTCATATTTTAAGGGAATTTGTGCATCACCAATAATGGAAACGAGTTGAATAGTAATAGTGGGATTGCCTAGTTTGTCCAAACCTTCACTAATGGTTTTATATCCTATTTTCATATTAGGAATTAGTTGCGTCATAACAAGATTTATTCGTTCTAATTCTTTTGTAATGGTGTCTAAAATAATAATTGGTATAGTTGATGGAGAAAATAAATTAAGTAGGGCAGTTCCTGAAGTAATTGTCTTTTTATTATTTGATGTACGAATAGTAAGTGGTAAATTATCTAATGCCGAAATAAGACTTGTTTCTTTCATTCCTATAACAAATAAATTAGTTATTGCATTAAAATGCATACTATCTAAAATCATTTTTAATAAGGTATTCTTTTTTATATTTTCTCTAAACATATCTTGAAAAATAATGGTTGTTGATAATTGATTAGATAAATGAACTGTTGCTATTGCAATATCATTAGAAATAAGATCTTGATCGGTGCTATCAGTATAATCTTGACAATTGATACTAATTTTTTTTTGATCATTTTTACAATCAATGCTTGCTAATAATTTTTTATCAATATTAAATATTTTTATTTTTTCTTCTGATAAAATAACTATTTTTTCTTCAATATTTTTTTCACTATTATATTTAACATTTTTGGTAAATTTTACATAATATTTAACAATATATTTTTCTTTATCTTTATTAAAAATAAACTTATAATCTAATTTAGCATCATTATTTACAACATTTATATAATAATATAAATCTTTAGGAAAGGCTATATTCATTAATAAAGATTTTAAAATGTTTAAGCTTTCAACAACAGCAGTTTTGCCGCTGCCATTTTGTCCATAAATACCAACTGTATTAAGAATTTTATTTTTATCAGAAAATGATATTTCACTTTTAACAATATTTTTAAAATTAATCATTTTTATACTATCTAATTTTACTACTAAATTTTCCATTTCTTTTTTCCTTTTCATTTTTTTATACTCCTATTATATCAAATAATATTCTTTTAGTCAATAAAATATTCATAAAATCGTAACATTTTGTTACGATTTTTGTATTACTTATATATTATAGCATTAACATTATCATTTTATACTACGATCTTTTATTATAAAAAAGCAAAAAAAGATGCTAATAGAATCAACGATTAACATCCTTTAATTTTAATTATTATCTGTTATAGAATTCAACGATTAAGTTCTCACGAATTTCAGGTAAGATTTCACTACGTTCTGGTAAACGTACATATGTACCTACACCAGTTGCTTCATCAAAGCTAATAAAACCTAAACGTGAAACACAATTTTCTAAAGCATCTTTAACAATTTGTAAATTTTTAGAACTTTCACGCATAGCAATTGTTTGACCTGGTTTTACTGTATATGATGGAATATCAACTTTTTTACCATCTACTACAACATGACCATGGTTAACTAATTGTCTTGCTTGACGACGAGTTGTCGCAAATCCCATTCTATATACTAGATTATCAAGTCTTGATTCTAGTAAGAATAAGAAATTTTCACCATGTTTACCTTCTAATTTTTCTGCTTTATTGAAAAGGTTTCTAAATTGTTTTTCGCTTACACCATATGTAAAACGAACTTTTTGTTTTTCTTGTAATTGAAGACCATATTCAGAAAGTTTTGCTCTTCTTTGACCATGTTGACCTGGAGCATAATTTCTTTTTTGTAATTCTTTACCATTTTCTAAAACAGAAAATTTAAGTCTTCTTGATTGTTTCCAACTTGGGCCTGTATAACGTGCCATTCTTTTTTCTCCTTTTTAAGTCTTTTTGACTATTTTTTTGTGGATAAAAATTCAAATACAATTTTTAATTAGATTACCCAATTACTTTCACCTAAGCAGCGAGATTACTAGTATCCATATGCCGTGATAATCTATTGGTTAAAAATCAAATGAATGCTGCATTTATCGCACCTTGTTAATTATACTATATTTTACCACTTTTGTCAAACATTATGTAAAGTGATTTATTCTATAGGATAAGTGATTTGCGCTTTTTGTGATTCTTTATAATCATCTGTTCCTTTAGCCGTTATTTCAAAGATATATACATGATTTTCTTCATATGCAATTTTTGAGGAAAAAAGTTGCGTATTAGTTCCTTCACTTACCATTTTATCAACCGTTAAGCTTTTTAACTTTTCGCCATCTTTATAAATGATTACTTCGTATCCTTCAGTTGCAAGAACATTATAAGTCCAAGTAAGTTTAAAGCATCCTTCTTCATCAAGATCAATTGTAATATCAGTTGGGGCAGCAAGAGGACGTTTACGATTAAGCCATGTATTAAGAACAAAATAACCAGCTATTAATAAAATAAAAATACTTACAGCAATTATTTCTTTGATTTTATTTGCACGACCAGGAGCTTTGGCAATTTTTTTGATATTATTTTCAATATAATCTGTCATATTACCTATGGCTTCGTTTTTATCAAGATGCTGTTCGTCAAAAGAAATTAACTCTTCTATAACTTCTTTAATTCTTACTTCGGTATCAAGGCTTTTAGTTCCATAACCTCTTGCTTTTTTAGTATAAGCATTAGCAATTACTTGATAATCTTCACTTAATTGTAAAATGGCATTATCGTTTTCTTTGATTAATTCTTTATATCTTTGTTTTGGGTTCATAATATCCTCGAATGTTTTAATTAGATAAATTCATCAATAAATTATTAAAGGGTCTATATTCAAGTGATAAGAATATAGACCATCTTTTTATTGTTCAGTATATTTTTTTGCTACATTAGCAAAGTAAATAAAGTCTTCAGCAACTAAACTTGCACCACCAATTAAAGCCCCATCAATATTAGGCATTTTCATTAATTCTTCAATGTTAGAAACTTTTACACTACCACCATATTGAATACGAATGGCAGATGAGGTTTCTTCATCATATAATGAGGCAATCATTTTGCGAATAAATCCACATGTTTCATCAGCAATTTCAGCTGTCGCCGTTTTACCTGTACCAATGGCCCAAATAGGTTCATAAGCAATTACTAAATCTTTAACTTCTTTTTTAGAAAGACCTTCTAAATCTTTAACAAGTTGATTTTTAATAACTTCTTCGGTTTGTCCATTTTCTCTTTCTTCAAGGTGTTCACCAACACAAAGAATCGGAGTTAAACCATATTTAAAAGCAGCATGTAATTTTTTATTAACTGTTTCATCGGTTTCATTAAACATTGCTCGTCTTTCAGAGTGACCAATAATAACATATGATACATCGAGTGAAGTTAACATTTGTGGAGCAATTTCACCCGTAAATGCGCCTTTTTCTTCATAATGCATATTTTGAGCACCGATTCTAAGGTTATCACCTTGACGTTTTACAAGACAACGTAAAACTACAAATGGTGCACAAATGACTGTATCAACAACATCAATTGATGGAAGCTTTTCGTTTACGGCATAAACGAAGGCTAAAGCTTCATCTCTTGTTTTAAACATCTTCCAGTTTCCCGCAATTATAGGTTTTCGCATTTTCTTCACCTTAATTATTTATCACTTAAGCAAGTAACACCAGGTAAGGCTTTACCTTCTAAATATTCTAAGCTAGCACCGCCGCCTGTTGAAATATGTGTAAATTTACTTTCATATCCCATCGAAATAGCAGCTGCCGCTGAATCACCACCACCGATAATAGTTGTTGCATCTTTTAATGATGCTAAAACTTCACAAATAGCTTTTGTGCCTTTAGCAAACTTTTCAACTTCAAAAACACCAGCAGGGCCATTCCAAACAACGGTTTTAGCACCATCTAATTCTTTTTTGAAAAGTTCAATTGTTGCAGGACCGCAATCTAAGCCTTGAGCATCTTTAGCAATTGCTTTTACAGATACAACTTTTGTATCAGCTTTTGCGATTGTGCCAAAGAAATCATTAGCACAGTCTTCATCTGAAACTGTAACACTTACAACATCAACTGGTAAAACAATTTTACCATTAGCTTTTGCAAGTAATCCTTTAGCATATTCAACAAAATCATCTTCACATTTTGATTTACCAACTTCTAAGCCTTGAGCTTTAAAGAAAGTATATGCCATTGCCCCGCAAATTAAAACTTTATCAGCTTTGTTTAGTAAGTTTTCAATAACTGAGATTTTATCACTTACTTTAGCTCCACCTAAAATAGCAACAAATGGTCTTACTGGATTATCTACTGCACCACCAATAAATTTAATTTCTTTTTCAAGTAAAAAGCCAGCTGCTGAATCATGAGGGAAATGACTTGCAATTCCTTGATTTGAAGCATGAGCACGATGAGCAGTTCCAAAAGCATCATTAACAAAAACATCACCAAGACTTGCCCAATAAGCACCAAGTTCAGGATCATTACCTGATTCTTTCTTGCCATCTAAATCTTCGTATCTAGTGTTTTCAAACATTAAAGCATGACCTTCTTGTAAATTGTTGATTGCATCTTCTAATTCTTTACCACGAGTTGCTTTCACAAATAAAACTTCATCACCTAAGATTTCTGATAATCTTTTAGCAACCGGAGCTAAACTGTTTTTAGCAAGATCTTCTTTTGTTTTAATTCGTCCAAGATGTGAGAATAAAATAACTTTTCCCCCTTGTTCTAATGCATACTTAATTGTAGGCACTGCTTGAACAATACGGTTATCATCCGTAATAACGCCTGCTTTCATTGGAACATTGAAATCAACACGCATTAAAACTTTTTTACCTTTTAAATTTAAGTCTTTAATATTTTTCTTTGCCATTTTATTATTTACCTCTAATCAATTTATTTTTTCTTATTTGTAAACTTAAATCATAGTATTTCTTCAATAAGTGATAGGGTCTATTAACTATCATTTGACTACCATCTATAAATACTACTTTTGTTGTTTGATTGCTATCCTTAACCATATCAATAATATTATAACTATTGATATATATATTATCGATCTCTTTCTTATTATTTGTTTGAATTAAAACAATATTATCTTTTAAGTATATTGGGATGTGTTTAAAGATATGGTATACCTTCGAAATAGCATCTATTCGCCCTTTAAGGGTTGTTAAATCTTGTAATAAATAATCATTTAATAAATTATCCATTAGGATATTAACAGTCATTTCTGATTGATTGATATATTTAATAAAGGTGGAACGATTAGATTTTTTGAGGTATAGAATATCTTGATTAATCACTCTAACCTAATCCCTTTTAATACGATTTTCAGTTTCTGGATCAAAGAAATGGCATTTATTCATATTAAGCATTAATTGAATATTATCGTTAGTATGAATATCAACACGAGCAGGAACTTTAGCGGTAATTGATTGTCCTGCAACATCTTTACCAGGAAGTTTAACTCTAATTTGTGATTCAGCACCAAGTAATTCAGAAATATCAACTTTGAATTCATGAGTCCATTCAGGGTGTTTAGCAAAGTCTT
This sequence comes from uncultured Bacilli bacterium, assembly GCA_947591495.1. Lineage (GTDB taxonomy): Bacteria > Bacillota_I > Bacilli_A > ML615J-28 > CAG-313 > CAG-313. The sequence goes on along the minus strand of CANQDG010000004.1, from coordinate 32,574 downwards.
CATTTTGGTCTGAAATATCTTCTGGTCTAATACCTAAAATGATATCTTTTTCAATGAAATTCTTTTCTTTTAAGATTTCTAATTGTTCTTCTGGAACAGGGATTCTTACAACACCAAATTTGTTGCTACCACATTCAAATACACCATCTTTACCAACAACACCATTAACAAAGTTCATTGGTGGAGTTCCAATAAAGCCACCAACAAAGATATTGTTTGGTTTATCATAAATTTCTTTTGGTGCACCTACTTGTTGAATCCAACCATCTTTCATAACAACGATTCTTGAGGCCATTGTCATAGCTTCAATTTGGTCATGGGTAACATAAATAGTAGTTGTACCTAAGCTTTCATGAATTTTAATTAATTCTGAACGCATTTGTACACGAAGTTTAGCATCAAGGTTAGATAGTGGTTCGTCCATTAAGAATACTTTCGCATCACGAACAATGGCACGACCAAGCGCAACTCTTTGACGTTGTCCGCCTGATAAGGCAGCTGGTTTACGATCTAAGTAAGGTTTTAAACCTAATTTTTCAGCCGCATTTTGCACACGACGATCGATTTCATTACGTGAGAATTTACGAAGTTTTAAACCAAAGGCCATATTATCATAAACAGTAAAGTGTGGATATAACGCATAAGATTGGAAAACCATGGCGATATTACGATCTCTTGGCGCAACATCATTCATAACTTCACCATCAATTAAAAGTTGACCACTAGTGATTTCTTCAAGGCCGGCGATCATTCTAAGGGTTGTTGTTTTACCACATCCTGATGGTCCGACAAAAACGATAAATTCACGATCTTTAATTTTTAAATTAAAATCAAATACCGCTTGAACATTGTTACTATAAATTTTGTTGATATTTTTAAGTTCAACAGTTGCCATAAATACCTCCTAATTTTAATTTTATTTTTTGTAGCAATTATATTATATCAAAAAAATAACATAATTAACATAGGCAAATTGTTATATTATTAAAAGTTTTTTTAAACAATTATTAAAAATTACCGATAATTCATCATCATATAAATGATAGCAGCATGCGTAAATTTTTGTAAATTGAGATTTGTTTGTTTATAAATTGTATCAAGTTTATTGATAAGACTATTACGATTCATATATAAAAGTTTAGCACTTTGCGAAACATTCAAATCGTTTTTAATCATTACATTGATGATATCTCTAATTGTAACATCTTGAAAAAGTTTATCAAATAGATTAATTTTAAGGCCTTCTAAGACTTCTTTATTAGTGCTTAAATCCATTTCCAAAATCATATCAGCTAAATCAGTATAAGAACGATTGTTAATTTTATTATTGCTAGTAAAGGCTTTAATATATGAATAGATGAGCTTTCCTTGATAACCATTATTAATAATTAAGCCATCATGTAAATTAATATCATAACCTAAATCATCACTAAGAGTTGTAAATAATTCTTGAACTTTAATCTTATCATCACTAAAAAAGCAAAGGTTGAAATCAAAAAGTTTAAGGTAGTAACATTTATCATATACTTGTTTTAAAATATCATAAACAACTTCTTCATCACTTTTCTTAAGGTTATAAATAATCATTTTAAGTTGCTTTTCTTTAAACGGGAAGGGTTTATTTTCTAATAGATATTCATATATTTTTTGTTCTTGTTGACTACTTGTATAAACTTTTTTTTCAATATAAAGTTTTTTTAAAAGTTCATATTCATTCTTAGAAATACTTTTTGATATAGCAAATAAATTATTCTTTCTTTCATCTTGATAAAAGTAGTAATAATCTTGATTGAGATCTTTAACATCTTCAATTAATTGATCTTTATACATTTCTTTTAATTTCAAAAGCAAAGTATCACCACCTTCTTATTTATTATACACTATTTTGGGTTTTTTTTCAAGGCCAAGCCCTTTTAGTTTTCGTTTTCTTTTTGTTGATAATATTTAGCTTGTTCTAAAAACATCTTACGATATATGCCATTAGGCCGATTCATCAACTTTTCATGAGTGCCTTCTTCTGCTATTTTCTTACCATCTAAAACAATAATCCGGTTAGCAAAACGACAACTAGATAGGCGATGTGATATAAAGATTGTTGTTTTATTATTGCCAATAACCTCATTAAAGTGATAATAGATTTCGGCTTCCGCAAGCGGATCTAAAGCAGATGTCGGTTCATCTAAAATAACAATGGGACCATCTTTGTAAATAGCTCTTGCAATAGCTAATTTTTGCATTTCACCACCGCTAAATTCAACTCCATCTTTACTAAACCATTTATTGATATAGGTGTTTTCTTTATCAGGTAATGCCTCAATGCGATTAACAATTCCTGCTCTAGTAAAAGCATCATATAATGCTTCATGATTATCATCTAATCCTTCAATATTATCTTTGATGGTAAAAGAGATTAAACGAAAATCTTGGAACACAACGGAAAAGAGACTTAAATATTCTTCATAATCATATTTTTTAATATTAATACCATTAACCAAAATAGATCCTTTATCAACATCATAAAGTCGACATAAGAGTTTAATTAAAGTGGTTTTTCCTGCACCATTTAATCCTACAATAGAAATCCTTTCATTTGGCTTAATTTTTAAGTTAAAGTTTTCAATGACATAATTATCAGTTCTTGGATATTTAAAATAAACATGTTTAAATTCAATCGTTGTAATTGTTTGAGGAACTTTTTTATGACCACTTTTTTTATGACTTTCAAGTTCCATAAAATCAATGAAACTATTTTGGTATTCAGCAATAAAGCGAAAATCAAAAATAGAATAGAACAGTTTATAAAATGCTTCATTAAAGGTAGCATAAGCACTAACAAGCATTGTTAATTGTGATATATCTATTAGGTGTCTAAAACATGCAATAACTAAATAGATATATATTAAAAGATTATCAATTATGTTACTAAAAATACGTTGAATAAGGGCATTATGAAAAACTTTTCGGGCAACATGGTCATATTCTTTAACGATTTGGGTAGCTTCTTGTTTACTATTTTTGATAATTAAAGATTGAGCATTATATGCTTTAAAGTCTTTAGCAAATTTAAAATCCATTAAGTCATACAAAAAATAACCCATTTTGCGATATATTCTCACACTAGTTTCATAAAATTGAATATCAAGTTTAGAATTAATAATAGAAATTAAAAGACGAATACCGGTATTAATAGCTGTAATTAAAACTAAACCATACATTTTAGTAGTAATAATAATTACGATAACTGATCCGATTGAAATGCAAGAAGAAATGATATCTGATAAATGCATCATAGGTTGAGCAATTCCCGCAGTTTTTTGATTCATTCCTTCACTTGCTTTGTGAACTAAATCTTTAATTTTTGGATCTTCTACTTCTTCATAATCCAATCTTAAACATTTATAATTTAATATCTGGTTTAGGTATTTATTTAAGCGATCATTAACAATTCTAAGTTTAGAGTCAAGTAAATCATTAAACATTGTTGATAAGTTATTGCCTAAAATAATGATTAAGATATATATAACAATTTTAGTTATATTAGGATTTGATAATAATAATTGTTGAATAATTAAAGCTGGTAGATATATATTAATTAAAGGAGTAAAGCTATTTAAAAGAATTTTAAATAAATATAAAAGAAAATAACCTTTTTCTTTTTTAAAAGCAAGCGGTAAAAAATACTTAAGATTTCTTCTAATTGACATTTGATAACGTTCTTTTTTAGAAAGTTTATTTTTCATCTTCGATTTCCTCCTTTTGATAATATTTAGCTTGAAGAAGGAAAAGCTGATAATATTCTTTTTGTAAAGCCATTAATTCTTGATGAGTTCCTTGTTCTATGATTTGACCTTCTTTTAAAAAGAAGACTTTGTCACAAAAATAAGTAGAAGCAAGACGATGAGAAATAAAAATAGCACTTGTATTTTTCACAATTTCATTAAATTCTTGATATAATTTACTTTCTGCAAGCGCATCTAAAGCTGATGTTGGTTCATCAAAAATAGCAATATCTTTTTGTTTATAGATTAATCTTGCTATTGCTAATTTTTGCTTTTCACCGCCTGATAGGTCAACACCATTTTCATAAAGATTTTTCAAAAGCGGGGTTTGCAACTTTTCGGGAAAACTCATAACTTTATCATATAGTCCTGCAACCCTTAAGGCATCTTCAACTTTTGTTTCATTTAAGTCTTCAGCAAAATCCATTGCAACGTTTTCCGCAAGCTTAAAGCTAAACATATTAACATCTTGGAAAATAGGCGCTATTCTTTTTAAATAACTATCACGATTTAACACTTCAATATTTTGACCATTTAATAAAATTTCACCTTTAGTTGGATGGTATAGTCCCATTAAAAGTTTAATAAGGGTGGTTTTTCCTGCTCCATTATAACCAACTAAAGCCACCTTTTCATTTTTTGATAAAGTAAAAGAAACATCTTTAATTGTATAATCGGTTGCATTAAGATATTTAAAATATACACCTTTAAATTCTAAACTTTCAAAAGTAAAATCATCGCTTAGCATTTGGGTTTGTTTTGTTGCTAACTGATCTTGATATTCTAAAAGCCATCTTAAATCATCAACTTCTCTACTACAATTATTTAGACTAGCTAAATTACCAAATAAGAAAGATAATTGAAAAGAAAGCGTTCGAACAGATGATAACATAAAAGTAAAATCACCAATCGTAATTTTTTGATGTAATACTTGATAAATTAAAATAGCATACAAAAAACCTTCTTGTAAAATACTTAAAATATTTAAAACGGTTAAAAGTCTAACAAGTCTTTTTTCTTTTTGGATTAAAAGATCATTAATGTTTTTTTGAACTTCTTTTTGATTTTTTTCAATAAAGGTTTTCATATTATAAAGACGTAAATCTTTACTGATATCAAAGTTTTGTGAAATGTTATTAACATAACTATGTTTTCTTCGGTAAATAGGAATAACATCCCAGAATTTTCTTTTATTAATTTTATTGGTATAATCTCTTAATAAATATTTAATCAAAACAATACCTAATACAACAATAACAATACTAAAATGCACCTTAAATATTACAGCAAAAGCAATAAGCGAAGAAATAATATTTTGTAAAATATTTTTCAGATAATTATACATTCCCTCATAACCTTGCCAAGCATTACTTAAAGCCATATTAGCTTTATTAATTTTATCTTGTATATCAGGATTTTCAAGTGTTTCATAATCTAAACTTAGAATTTTTTCATTTTCTTCAATTTTAACCTTATTTCTAAGAGATATCATTTTAACGTTTAATATACGTAAAGATAGAAAATCAGTAACAATTTCAATAATAATTTTCCCTAAACAAATTAACCCTATTTTTAAAAAAATAGGATTTAGATCATTCATTGTATTTAGTCTAACAGTAGTAATAATATCAATAATAAGTTTTAACAAATAGGGAATAATAAAAGCATTGATTGCATTTATAACAGATTGCAAAATAGTGCATATTAAAACCCCTTTTTCATGATGATGAATACTACTTAAGATATAACGTAAATTTTGTAATGGTTTAGTTTTTTGAAGGTTTTTTTCCATATTAATCTCCAACTAGCTAATATTTTATTATAAATATTAATGATAATTTCTAATTTTTATTTTTTCTATCAATTATCACTACCATTTAAACTTATTATATAATATTAGAGATATTTTTTCAATCAATTAATATAAGATTATTAGTGTTATTTGTGTTTTATATTGACATTTAATATTAAACCAATTTTAATATTTAGTGCATAGTTGACTTATTATTGGCTTTTAAAATACGCATAAAAATTGTAATGAACAAGTGATTTTTTACCAAATATTGATAATAAATGTATATAAGCTATGCCTTATATTTAATAAAAAAATTACTAAAAATATAAAACTCCCTTGAAAAAGTTGCAACACCTAGCAAAAAGTCCCTTGAAAAAGTTGTAATTTTTAACTAAAACTCCCTTGAAAAAGTTTTAAATTTGTGATATAATATTATCAAAAGTGCGAGGTGATCAATTATGTTAAAAAGAAAGATTGAAAATGTACTGAAAGATTGGAAGAATACTCCTAATAAAAGTCCCCTTATCATTAAAGGGCAAAGGCAATGTGGCAAAACCTTTTCGGTTCTCAAGTTTGCGAAAGAAAATTATAAGCATGTTGTTTATTTGAATTTTTTAACTAATCCCAACTATATTACTATTTTTAATGATTCATTAAAAGTGGATGATCTCATCATTATGATGTCGGCACTTCTTGGTGATGAGGCAATTTTTGTACCATACGAAACAATTATTATTTTTGATGAGATACAAGATTGTCCTGAGGCACGAACATCATTGAAATTTTTTAAGGAAGATGGTAGATTTGATGTCATTAGCACAGGCTCACTTCTTGGCGTTAGGGGTTATGGTAAACAACCAAAATCTGTTCCAGTAGGCTCTGAGGCGCTTATTGAAATGCGACCACTTGATTTTGAAGAGTTCCTTTGGGCTAATGGCATAAGCGAAAAGATTATTGAAAAATTAAAGATGTGTTTACAAACAGTAACACCTGTTCCTGATGCTTTGCACAACAAGATGTATGAACTTATGCTTCAATATACAGTTGTTGGAGGGATGCCAGCTGTTGTTCAAAAATTTATTGACACTAAACAAATGAATATAGTCCTAACTATGCAACGTAATATTATCAACTCTTATGAAGATGATATGGTAAAATATGCTAGAAAGATGGATAAACCCCTTATTAGAGAATGTTTTCAATCAATCCCTATGCAACTTAGTAAAGAAAATAAAAAGTTTCAATATTCGGTGGTAAAAAAAGGTACTCCCGCAAGAAAATTTGCGGGGAGCTTACAATGGATTGAAGATGCAGGAATCGTTTCGCGTTGTTATAATCTTGAACTTCCTGAACTTCCTCTCGATGGCAATGCCATACAAGATGTTTTTAAAGTTTATATGAATGATACAGGGCTATTTGTAAGTATGCTAGAAAATGGAACGCAGTACGATATTTTACAAGGCAATCTTTATGCTTATAAAGGCGCAATCTTTGAAAATCTAATTGCGGATATCTTTGTGAAGATGGGTAGAAAGTTATATTATTATCACAAAGATTCAGGACTTGAAATTGATTTTGTCACAAGATACAAGGGTGGATGCTATCTTATAGAAATTAAATCCACAACTGGCAATACTAAAAGTGCAAAAACTATTCTTGCACATCCTGAAAAATATCATGTTGCAGGCGTAATTAAACTTGGACATTATAATATTGGAAAAGTAGATAAAATACTTACGATTCCACTTTACCTTGGATTTCTTTTAACAGAATATTAAGTCCTAACATATAAAAAATATTAATAAGTTTTAAAAAAGCATTGACACTGATTTTCTTTTTTGGTATAATGTTAGTACATAGTTATTCTTATTCACCCGGTGATTCCCCACCTTAGCGCGGAAGCTGTAATGAACAGGTGATCCCCCACCATAAGCGCGGGAGCTCTATAGAACGGTGATTCCCCACCTTAGCGCGGAAGCTGTAAGAATAAGATGCTATGCTACATTTAAACTATTATGGTAAGATTAATATCTTACCATTTTTATTATAAAAATTTTGATTACAAGGATATATATTTCCCAAGAAAATTATAGATTTTTTTAAAAAGATATTGACACTTAATTTCTTTTTTGATATAATGTTAATGCGTAGTTATTCTTATTCATCCGGTGATCCTCCACCATAAGTGCGGGAGTTGTAAGTAAACAGGTGATCCTCCACCATAAGTGCGGGAGTTGTAATGAACGGTGATCCTCCACCATAAGTGCGGGAGTTGTAAGAATAAGTAACTATGCCTTATATTAAATAGTAATGGTAAGATATTAATCTTACCATTTTTATTATAAAAATTTTTTATTACAATGATATATATTACCCAAAAAAATTATAGATTTTTTTAAAAAGATATTGACACTTAATTTCTTTTTTGATATAATGCTAGTGCATAGTTGATTTATTATTTGCTTTCGCAATAAGCGCGGAAGCTTTAATGAACAGGTGATTCCACACCGACCATTGAATAGTAGATATAAATAAGCTATGCTGATTTTAAACAATAATGGTGAGATATTGATATCTTACCATTTTATTATTATAATTTAAAAAAGGGGTATCGTATGAATTTACAAAAAATTATAATAATAGAAGTTTCTGATCAATACATTAATTATATGATGAACTTTTTTAAGAACACGATGTTATCTAACAAAGAAAAAACCAGAGTACATCCTCGTAAATACATTGGTGTCATTTTAAAAGTCAATAATTTCAACTATTTCGCACCACTATCTTCACCAAAACCATCGGATTATAATTCTAATGGTTCTATTAAAAAATCCACTTATTCAATTTTACGTATTACTAAAACATCTAAAAATAAATTAGTGTTAATAGGTACTATTAAATTAAACAATATGATCCCTGTACCTTTATCAGAAATCAACTATTATAATACTGCTGAAGAATCTGATGTAAAATATAAGTCTTTAATTTTTGATGAATTAAAGTGGATTAAAAAAAATACTGATTTAATTTATAAAAAAGCAAAATATTTATATACCATCAAGATCAACGAAAGCACTATTATTAACGGAAACAATATGAAGTTTCTAAAGAGTATTATGCCTTTTAAAGAAGCTGAAGAAAAATGCGAAGAGTATTCTCATATTGCAGCCTAAAAGTGATAAGTGTTCACTTATCACTTTTTTTATTTCCTACCATAAAGCGACCTTATTTTTTAACTAACTTTGTTAGAATTATTAAAACATAATCAAGGAGGCTTTTATGAATGAAATTTCACCAATTAAATTTTTTAAATATTATCAAAAAAATCTAAATTTTAAAATTATTGATATTAGAGATTCACGGGATTTTGAACAATATCATATTATAGATGCTATCAATATTCCCTATTATATTTTACGTGAAAAGTATCATCTTTTTTTGAATAAGAAATATACCTATTTTATTATGTGTAAAAATGGTAATAATAGTTATCAAGCAACACGCTTTTTATCAAGGCTTGGGTATAATGTGATTAATGTGATTGGGGGTATTGATCATTGGATGGGATCGGTTATAACTAAATATGCATAATAAAAGTCTAGAAAATCTAGACTTTTTTAAATTCATTTTTATATATGGAATATAAATATGTATATATAGGTTTAGTAGTTATGGTTTTTAAGTATTCCCTATATATATTTAATTGTTTTTGATAAGCTACATCATCAATATTAGATAATTTATAGTCAATGATATAAAAGGCATCAGGTGTTTCTAAAACTAAATCCATAACTCCATTAATTTCATTATGATCTTTTTCATAACTAAAAGCATATTCATGATAGTGGTTAATGATTTGTAAACTTTTAATAAATTCATTATTAAGAAAAGCTTTTAGATGCATCTTTATATCACTACTAAAATGAAGACTATCAATGATGTTAATATCCATTTGTGATATTTCCAAAGCCTTATGAAATTTAGTACCTATATCCATTAATTTTTGTTCACTTATTGATGGTAATAAAACTTTTTTAGATGCCTTATATTCATTAACTGCTACCTTTTTGGATGAAGTATCGATAAAAGTTAATTTTTTAGTAAACGTAGGTATATATTGTTTTTGTTTAATTAGTAACTCATACTCTTTTGATAGATTTAAACTAGTTAAATTTATCTTTGTTATAAATGGGGTTAAATCATCTTTTATTAAACATAGTAATTTTAAAAATGAATTAGCTTCTTTTTTAGCATTTTCACTTAATTCACTAGTTTTATCATCTTCTGGCATTACTAAAATGATTTGTTCTCTTGCGCGCGTGAAAGCTACATATAATTTTCTTAATTCTTCACTAACTAAAGCTTCCTCATATGCATTTTTTTCTAAAATAAATTTGATATTTGGCGTTTTATTAAATTCTTCTATGAAAGGTAAAATGAAGTGATAATTTTTAGTATACATCATAAGTTGTTTAAAATCATTTTTATTGAATTGTTTATACATATCTGGAAAAAAACAGACCGGATACTCTAATCCTTTTGAAGCATGGATAGTTAACATTCTAATAGTATTATTACTAAATGTCGTTTCTCCCTTAATTGTATATTTGAAACTATCATCTTCTTTTAAGAGATTTAAAAAATTAATTACATCTATTAATTGGTAATCTAAAGCACTAAGTTTATCAATTAAATCACTAAGATACATTAGTTTTTCTTCGCTTGCTTCAACATTGTCAAGTAAGATGATTTTACCATAAACGTCAAATTCTTGATAAATAGTTATCATTAGATTAGTTAAACTAATCGTAAGGTATTTTTGATTTAGTTCTTTTAATTTTTCATATAAAGATGGGATTTTGTTTTTTAAGGCTTCTTTTATTGAAGGGCTTGTAATAATTTCATATATTGCATTATCACTTGTTTGGTAGATGAAACTTCTTAAAAAACTAATAAGAGCATATTTAAAATCATTGAAATTTTCACTTGTTTTATCAAAAAAGTATATTAGTTTTAATAAACTATTGATGGCATATATTTCTTCACTATTACTAATTTCTTCATCTTTAATAATTTGGAGTGGTAAACCATTATATTCAAAGATTTTTTTATAGGTATCAAAATTAGTTTTCGTACTGGTGATAATAGCAATATCTTTTAGCATTAATGGCCGAAAAGTTTGACTATCTTTATCATAAATCGTTTTGGTATTTAACATTTTTTTAATCTTTTGACAAATGATAAATGCTTCGATTTCTTGCTCTTTATATATATCTTCTAAGGCTTTCATTTCTTTTGTACTATAGGTATATATTTTTAGATCATATGAATTATCATCAAATTTTTGATAGTCAGTAAAACCACAATTTAATTTATGGTTCTCATTGTAAATAACTCCGCCAATATTTTCACTCATTAGTTTACTAAAAATGACATTTACTACATCTAATACATTATGGCGAGAACGAAAATTATTAGTAAAATTAATTACACCGGTTGTTTTTAGCTCTTCAAATTTAGCTTTAAAAAGATTAGGATTAGCATTACGAAAACCATAAATGGATTGTTTAATATCGCCAACCATATAAACATTATTATTAGCGATTAATTTTATCAATTCTTCTTGCATGTCGGATGTATCTTGATATTCATCAATAAGAATTTCTTTAGTGTGATTTTTTATTTTTTCTCTTATATCATCGTTTTCTTTTAATATTTGAATAGCTTTTGTTGCAAGATCATTAAATTCATAAACATTATGCAAGTCTTTATATTGTTTTAATAAAGCATCTAGTTTTAATAAAATATCACAAATGGCTTTCGTACTATTTTTGGTATTAAGATAAGCCTCTTTAATATATGTATCATTTGGATAAATTAATAAACTATTTAATTTTGTAAAGTCATTTTTAATTTTATCATGCACTATATCAAAACTTGCTTTTTCATCTGGATCAACATTTTTTTGACTTCTAACTTTATCTGGAAAAGAAAGGCTTTTCCAAGCATAAAAATCATCATAACAATTACATTTATTTAAATTATCAATTAATTGCACTATTTCTTGATATTTATCTAAAAGTTTAGGATTAGCTGTATATAACGCTAGTTCATCTAAATAAGATGTCATATTATTAACCGATGTCTTCATGATTTTTAAATATTCATCTAAAAGTTTATTAATAACATCAAGGTTAAATTCATTATCAATGTACTCTAATATCTTTAGATAGTTAGGGTTTAGAATTAATTTATCATACATTTCTAAAAGAGATTTTTTAATGTTATCATCATTATCGATAGTATAAGTATTGATTAGTTCAAGAAAGTTGGCATCTTTTGCTAAATAAAGATCTTCAAAAATTTGATCTAAAAATTCGGTTTTAACTTTTTTAGAAATGACACTATCAATGATTGTAAAGTCTTGTTTCATATTTAAAAGATAATGATACTTTTTGATAAATTCATTGATAAATCCATCAAAGGTTTGAATATTTGCAACATCAATTTTTTGTAAGGCTTCTTTAGCGTTTGGTGTATTCGTTTGTTTTAGCTCTTTTCTTAGTCTTTCTTTCATTTCGTTTGCGGCAGGATTAGTAAAAGTTAAGACGATTAATTCGTCAATTTTAACGCCATTATTAATTAGGCGAATTAAACGATTTGTTAAAACAGCGGTTTTACCGCTTCCTGCTCCCGCATTTACTAAGATGTCATGACCAGATTCATTAATTGCTTGTAATTGTTCTTGACTAAATTTCATGATCATTCTCCTTAAGATAATCTAAATTGTCATGTGTTTCGTATTTTCTTATCATATGAGGGCGTGCATAACATATATCTTTAAAATTACAATACGCACAACCAACTTTACTTTTGCCATCAAAAAGGGGTTTAATAAAAAACTCGCCTTGTCTAATTTGCGAAGCAATATCTAAAATCTTTTTTATAGCAAAATCAATGATAATATCAAAATCATCGTCAATTAAAGATTTATCTTTTTTCATATTATAAAGAGCTTGATGGTTAGGACTTTCATCTATTTTTAAATGAATATCGTTTTCGATATTAGTATAGCCTTGATAGGCATATTCCTTTAATTTTAATTTATTATCAACGTTAAATTTCTTTTGATATACGTTTTCAAGATATGCTCCAGCAGGTTTCGAGTTATAAGTTTTGCTATATAATATTAAATAGATTGGTAATTGTAAATCTAAACCTACATCAAGACTTTTCCAATCAAAATCAACACTACCAGTTTTATAGTCAATTACAATAAAGTAATCATTATAAACCATTGATTTATCAATTTTGCCAGTTAAAATAGTTATATCATCTAAATTAATACTTAAGGTTTCTTCGGTTTTATGTAATTTAAAACCTGAATTATCCATAAAGTTAATAATTATTTTAGCGAAATCTTGAAGTTCTTTAATATATTTTGTAAAATAGATTTCATCTTTTTTGGTCGTTTGATAATTGATGCTACTAAGATATTCTTTTAAATAAAGGGTGATATTAGTTAAAACCATATCTTTATCTTGGTTATTTTGATAGATATTATCAACAATTTTTTGTAAAACATAATGAACAATGTTACCAAGCATAATTGAATCACTTAGTGGTTCTTTTATTTTCAAGCACTCTTTAAGATAATATTTAAAAGGACATTTAACATAGTTTTCAATTTTACTATCAGATAAAACAAGTTTTACATCAGGTTTATTAAGCACACCATTATATTCAGGATTAAAAAGATGATGACTGTCATTAAAAGTATTAAAACCTTTATCAAAGTTTGGAGTTTTTTCACCATAAAGATCATAAAGATGACGATTTTTTTGGTAAATAAGCTGTGCCATTTTATTTGATACAATTTCTTCTATATCTAAAACTTTAGATATTTTATTTACTTTTATTTGATCTATGATTTGGTTTAAAATATATTCTTTTAAATTAACTATTTTAGCATAGCTTAAATATATATTATTATAGCTATTAATAAAAGTAATAATCTGATTTATCATATTTTCATTTTGTTTAGAACTTGTAAGAAGACCATTTTTTATTCTTATTTCATCTTTTAAATATTTAATATCTTTAGCATAACTAAATAAAATATTATTAGCACAACCTAAAAGATATATATATGTATTATAATCAAAAATATTATCAAAATTACTAAAAAGGGTAATGACATTTTGATAGTTAATTTGTTTTTTAGAAGTTGTTCTTAAAATATAAGAAATTAAATTATAAGTAACTTGATTTAAATCTGTTTCCATTAGAAAGTTAATGGCATTCATAATTTCATTTAGAATTTCATCATTATGCATCTTTAAGTATGCTTCACAGATGTTTTGAAGTTTAGCTTGATTTAGATGATCTTTTAAAAAACTTAAAAAAGTTTTTGTTTGATCAAAACTAATAAGATAAATCATCTCATCAGTTTGATAATCAATATTATAAATAGTTAAGATTTCTTTTAATTTATTTAGATAATCTCTATTAGGATAATATATGAGAATATCTGATGGTTTAATTCCTAGATTGATTTTTTTAGCTATATCATTAATTACATATGTGACTTCTTCATTATAGTCTTCAAAGCATAGTAAATCTTTAATAGAAGAATTATCACAAGATAAAGTAATATCAAAAACATTACTAAAATTTGATAGCAGTTTATTAATTAAATCATCATTATGATTATAATTAATAAGATATATTTTTTTATTTTCATAAAAGTTTTTTAAATCTAAGTTAAGTTTTAAAGAAGGACTTAGTAAAATGTTACTTTCTAATTTTAATTTTAAAATATCAAAAGTTAATCCTTCTTGATAGTTTTCTAATAATACTTTACCATCAATTATTCCTACTAAATCTTCTTTAAATTCTTGGTATGATTTAAAGGTAAAGTCATTTAAAAAACTAGATGTTAATTTAATGAGTTTATTTTTAATATTATTAGAGGAAAGAAAAACAATGTTTTTTTCTTTTTTTAGTTTTTCTATAAATGATAACATTTTAAACTGGTCCTTTCGTTATTAATAAATAGATTATATCACAAACATTTATTAAAAGCCTTATTTTAATAAAAAAAGATATTGAAGTAATCAATATCTTTTGATCTTGAACTAATTAATATCTTTTATTAAATCTTTAACAATTTCACTTGCGATGATTATTCCTGCTACACTTGGTACAAAAGCACTACTACCACATATAGCTTTATTATTTTCATTCATGATATGAACCTTAATGGGTAACTCTTTAGAATAAACTACTTTTAAATGTTTAATCCCTCTTTTTTTTAATTCATAACGCATAACTTTTGCAAGTGGACAAACTGATGTTTGATATATATCACTAACTTCTAAATCTAATGGATTTAATTTATTACCTGTACCCATTGAGGAAATAATTTTAATCCCTTCTTGATCACACTTTGTAATAATAGCAATCTTAGTGCTAATTGTATCGATTGCATCAACAACATAATCATATACGGAAAAATCAATTATATCAATATTATCAGGAAGTAAAAAGGTTTTATTAACATTAATAACTACTTGATCATTAATACTTAAAAGATGTTCTTTCATTACATCTACTTTATCAAGTCCAATTGTCTTAGAGGTTGCAATAAGTTGTCTGTTAAGATTAGTAATTGTTACTTTATCACAATCAAATAAATCAACTCTTCCAATTCCACTTCTAACTAGTGCATCACATACATTGCCACCAACGCCACCAAGGCCAAATACCGCAATGCTTTTTTGTTTTAAAAGTTGAAGTTTATCATCACCTATTAAATACTTAAATCTTGTAAATTGATCTTCCATACTCTACCTCATAATAGTATAAATCATATATATTCTATCATAAACAACTTAAAAAGTCCAGCAAGAAAAATACACTATATTAAATCATTATAACAAAAAAATATTATAAATTATTTTATTTTTTATGAATTTTTAACACAATTAAGGTCATATCATCTTTTACTTTAATTTCATGGGTAGTGGTATAATTTAAGATTTCATATACTATTTGTTGAGGTAAAAGAATAGCTATCTTTTTGATAAATTCTTCTAATTGATCGTTATCTATGAGATTTTCTAAAATACCATCACTACTCATAATAATGAGATCTTCATCTTCTAGAGTATAAGTATTTTGATCTACTTCTTCATCGATACCAAGGGGTAAGGCTTTGTTTATGATTTTATCTAGTTGACCATTTTTTTTAAGAATATAGGTGGTGTTAGCTCCCATTTTATAAAAGGTGGCTATTTTGGTATGGCGATTGATATCCAAAAAATCAAGGGTTGCATAGCGTTCAAGGTAGTCTTGAACGGTATAGAAGGTATTAAGGATTTCTAAGGCTGTTGATGATTCAACATTGAGCCGAACGATATCTTCTACTAATTTTAAGGTCATATTACTTTCATAAAAGGCACTATAACCTTTACCCATACCATCTGATATAGCAAAAAGTATATGACCATTATTTTGTTCTTTGATTAAATAGTTATCGCCACTGATTGCTTCTTCAAGGGCAGGAATATTGCCATAAGCATACGTAATATCAATGAGTAGTTTTGGTAAAACATGAATGTAAAGGGTAGTGTTTTCTTCTTTGACTAGTTCAATTGATACTTCTTGATTAATGATAGCCTCAAAAAGTGTTTGAAGGACTGGTTTAATAATGGTAAAGGTGGTGTTTTTAACGCCAATGACAATGAGAAAATCGTCTTCGTAATTGCGCATTACTTCATAATAGGTAATGTAATATTCTAATTCAATGAGGTAATCTTTGGCTTTATATAGGTTTTGATAGTTTAGTTCGTTTTTAGAAATAGTATCAACTACATAGTTTTTAAGGGCATTTGATACACCACTAATTTGGGCTAGTAAAATATAATTATTAGCATCTTTGGCATCTCTTATCGAATCTTTATAATTGACTTTTTCGTTTAATAGTTTAGAGGTATTGATTAAAGACGGATATTTAGGACAGTTTTTCGCAAAGTTTTCATCATTATAGATAGCATCTTCATTTAACATTAAGATATCTTTAAAAATAGGATAAAGAGTTGATTTATTGGTATTAAAACAAAGTTTTTGTTTTTGACAGTTAGAGCAGTGCCGATCAACCATTGTTTTAATCCCACTACTTAGTTTGTCATTAAAGTCTTTGGGGTTTTGAAACCCAATGACAAATTGATCTAGGAAACTGGCAAATTTGAGGATTTCTTCATTGACATGTTTTTGAACACTTTGATGTAATTCTTGATATTCATCAACATTTTCTACTTTAATTTTAATTAAGAAGTGGGAAATTAATTCAAAGATAACACTTAAACCCATTAGAGCAATATATGGATAGATGTTAAATGTTGCATAATTACGATTTGTTAAAATAATGATGGCTAAAAAGATATTTAAAATGCCGATCGTATAAATACTTCTTGCAAGGTATATCCCCGCAAGACTTACAATAATTAGGCTTTCTTTAATATCTAAAATGACATATTCAATGCTTACTAGTAATATACTATATAGAAGACTATAAATGTTTTGAAATTTGCGACTTAAATACATCGCAAAATATGCACCAACGATAATTCCTAAATTAAGATTAAAGATGGTAATATAACATGCGCCAAGACTTGTAAGAATCGCAATGAGAATTTCAAGATAGATATATGTATGATAAGTTTTGTTATCATTTATTAAAATTCGTTCTTTAATATGTTTAATATCTTTTAAGAGGTTTTTTAAATAAAAGTTTAAAAATAGATAAATAAGGATACTTAAAATAATATAGATAATATTTAAAATTAACGGATTAGCATTTTTAGGGTAAATAAAAAAACTAATCAAATTGATGATGGTAAGGTAAATGGGAATGCTGATGTTTAAATTAGCAAATATATAGTAGCCTTTGGTGATACTTTTTTTTAAGAAAAATAAAAAAATAGTACAAAGGCCAATTACTATTAAGTATAAAAAAAGTTCTCCCCGCGCAAAGATTAGTACACTAATAAAAGATGTTGGGTAGATGTAATAGATATTTTTTTTGTCTTGTAAAAGATAAAATAATAAAACTGGTAAATAGATACTAAATAAAAAGCCGCCTTTGATTGTTAAAATTAAGAAAAAGGCGACAATGATCATATTGATTTTCTTTAGCATAAAAGTTTCCCCCTAGATTTATAGTATTGATTTTCTTTATTATACAACTTCTTTTTGTCATAAAAAGCAAAAACAAGATAAATAGCACTTGCTTTTGCTTTTTTATTTTTTTATGATGGCTGTTTAATGATTTCTTTAGCTTTTTTGATAACGTTAAGTCTTTCAATCATAATGACTCTTTTACAAGTTGTGCATTCTAATTTGAAATCAAGGCCTATTCTTAAAACTTTCCATGTATTAGCCCCACATGGATGATTTTTTTTGAATTTTAAAAAGTCGCCTACTTCTACTTGGGTTGCATCAATCATATTTTTAGCTCCTTTAAAATAGGAATTTTGTTATTGTTTAGGATTTCTTCAGCGAGCATGCGATATTCTTTAGCTCCTCTTGAATTAAAAGAAAAATCTAAGACACTTTTACCATGCATGGGTGCTTCTTGTAAATGGGAAGAACGGGTAATGATGGTATGAAAGATTTTTTCAGGGAATAAGAATTTAACTTTTTCGACGATATCATATCCTAAAGTATTTTTATTATCTAGTTTAGTTAGTAAAATACCTTCTATTTCGATATCTTTACTAGCTTGAATTTTATCAATTTTATTAATCATTTGGGTTAAGGCATCATAAGCATAAAACCCACATTCAACCGGTATTAAAACCGAATCACTGGCGTATAAAGCATTATCAACAATTAAGCCAAGTGATGGGGGACAATCAATTAAGATGAAATCATATTCATCTTTAATCATGTCTAGTTTACGTTTTAGTAATTGTTCTTTATCTGGAATCATATAAAGGCTTTCTTCAATGTTAGCAAGTTTAATAGATGAGGCTATTAAGTCTAGATTTTTAATTTTAGTTTTAATAATAGCTTTTCTTAAAAAGCCAATATGAGTGAAAAAATCAGTAACATCAAATAAAATGTCTTCGCGATTAATTCCTAGTCCAATGGTTGCATTTGCTTGTTGATCATAGTCGATGATTAGGACTTTTTGGTTATAGTAAGCAAGTGAAGCACCTAGATTAATCGTTGTTGTAGTCTTACCTACTCCTCCTTTTTGGTTGACAATTGATATTATTTTACTCATGTGCACCTCCAGTTTTAAAGGGGTTTTTGTTTGATTTTGGCATAAGGTCTAGGATAGTTATGAGGGGTATTTTTTTCTTTAGTTATTTCTAAAATACATCTAGTTCCCATCAAAAGGGGTAATTCATATTGATATTTATTAGTTAATTTTCCCCCTAAAATAGTAATTGCACTGGTTGCACTGTTTAATTCTTCTTGATAAGAAGCCCCTTTCATCGCAAGAAATTTACCCCCTTTTTTGACAAAACCAAGGGCTAATTCTGAAAGAATATTAAGGCTTGCAACCGCACGTGCGACAACTAAATCAAAGGTTTCGTGTTTTTCTTTGATGAAATGTTCAGCTCTATCACATATAACAGTGATATCTTTTAAGGCTAAAGTGTCGATTACTTCTTGTAAAAATTGACACTTTTTTTGGGTTGCATCAAGGAGTGTTACTTTAAGTGCTGGATAGGCAATTTTTAAAACAATCCCCGGAAGTCCTGCACCACTACCAAGATCTAAAAGAGTTTTACCATCTAATGATGATTCTTCTTTTAAAACTAAAAGACTATCATAGAAATGTTTGATATATACTTCTTGTTCTTCGGTAATCGTTGTAAGATTCATTATTTTAGCTTTAGTAATTAAAAGCTCGTAATATTGATGTAATTGTTCTAGTTGTAAAGCTGATAAGGGTTGAATGTTTAAAATAATATTATTCATGTTGTTTCCTTCTTAGGCTTTCAAGATAAACAATGAGAATAGAAATATCAGCGGGATTAACTCCACTAATTCTAGCTGCTTGTGCAATTGTGACAGGCTTAATACGTGTAAGCTTTTCCCGTGCTTCGCTTGCAAGATTAGATACATCATCATAAGAAAGATCAGATGGTATCTTGAGGCTTTCTAGTTTTAAGACGCGGGATGCTTCTTTGTAAGCTTTATCAATATAACCTTGATATTTAATTTCAATATTTAACATATCGCCTAGTTCATAATTTAAAGGATTATCTAAATTTAACATTTTAACAAGATCTTGATAATTAATTTCAGGGCGTCTCATTAACTCAATCGCAAACATTCCTTCATGAAGAGGGGCTGAGTTAATTTGGTTTAAGTATTCATTAACTTGCATTTTAGGAGTTATCTTTAAGGTTTGAAGACGCTTCTTTTCATTATCAATAGCAACTCGTTTATCAAGATAGGCTTGATAACGTTTTTCTTTAATTAATCCTACTTGATAGCCATATTTAATTAATCTTTCTTCAGCGTTATCATGTCTTAAAAGTAAGCGATATTCAGCTCTTGAGGTTAACATTCTATAAGGATCAGTGACTCCTTTAGTTACTAAGTCATCAATTAAAACACCAATATAGGCCTCATCTCGTCTTAAGATAAGGGGTGGATTATGTTTGATATAATTAATAGCATTGATGCCTGCTATTAAGCCTTGAGCAGCGGCTTCTTCATAACCACTAGTGCCATTAACTTGACCACCAAAGAATAAGCCACTTATCTTTTTACTTTCAAGTGATGGTTTTAACTCTAAGGGATTAATGGCATCATATTCAATGGCATAAGCATATTTAGCAATTTTAGCATTTTCAAATCCGATAAGGGAATGAACCATTTGTTCTTGAACTTCATGAGGCATACTAGTTGAAAAACCTTGAAGATAAGTTTCATTAATTTCTAAACTTTCTGGTTCTAAAAATAATTGGTGGCGCTCTTTGTCAGCAAACCTTACAATTTTATCTTCAATTGATGGGCAGTATCTTGGTCCTACTCCTTCAACAATCCCCGAATACATACTTGATTCATGAAGATGTTCTAAAATAATTTGGTGAGTTTTTGAAGTAGTATAAATAAGGTAACATGGGACTTGTTTATCATATTCTAACATATCTTTTGGATCAGTTTCATAACTAAAAGTTAAAGGCATATTAGTTCCTAGTTCAATTTTAGCTTTTGAAAAATCAATGGAGTCGGTATAAATTCTAGGTGGTGTGCCCGTTTTTAATCTAATTAGATTAAAGCCCATTGCTTTTAACGATTTTGATAAACCATAATTAGTTTTCTCACCATCAGGGCCTGATGGTGTAGCATTTTTGCCACAGAGCACACGTGATGATAAATAAGTACCAGTCGTAATAATAACAGCTTTAGCCATAATCTTTGTATCATCTTCAAGGATAACACCTTCTATTTGGTTAGATGATGAACTAATAAGGCGATCAACTAGAGCGATATATATATCTAAATGAGGTTCAGCTGTGACCACTTCTTGCATATACCTTGCATATTTTAATTTATCAGATTGAACACGCATAGCTCTAACTGCTGGACCTTTAGAACTATTTAACATCTTAACTTGAAGAGCTGTTTTATCAGCTGATTTAGCCATTTGTCCACCTAAGGCATCAATTTCACGCACTAAAATACCTTTAGCCGGTCCACCAATAGAAGGATTACAAGGCATGTTACCAATTCGTTTAAAACTACCACATACCATAATAGTGGAAAGTCCAACTCGACTTGTCGCAAGAGCGGCCTCAATTCCGGCATGTCCACCACCTACTACTAATACATCATATTGTTTTTTGATTGCTTCTTTGTTAATAAGTGGACTCATATTTTACTTCCTTATTAAATAAACAACTACAATAATTAAAATAATGACTACAAGTCCTAGTAATAATCCTAATAGTTTTGTAATTGATTTACTAAGTTTATTTTTCTTTTCTAATTTTTGTCTTTGTTTAATTTCTTTTTGACGCTTGGTTGTCATGGGTAGTTTAGCCATGCAAAAATCACAAGTTAACGCATCATATCGATTTTCATTATGACAGTTAGGGCAAATCATTTTGATCATAGATCCTTTCGTGATATTTTTAATTATCTATAATTATACACTATTTTGTTTTTTTTTGCACATATAACGAAAAATAAAAGATGCTTTAAGGATTTTGATATTTTCCTTAAGCATCTTTTATAGTTTTTTAGTTTTTTTATTTAACAATTTTTCCCATTACATTTGGCACCATACCAGCAGCGTTTGATTCATCCGTATCAATATGCATAGCAAGCGCATAAGTATTACTAACTCTTACAACTACATCACCAAAAATTAATGATCTTTCAGGCGTGTTAACTTCAACTTTAACGATATCTTTATCTTTAACTTGAAGTTCTTTAGCATCAGCTTCAGTAGCATGAATATGACGTTTAGCCACGATTACCCCTTCCTTTAGTTCAATGCTACCAATTGGACCAACAATTTTACATCCAGGGGTGTTTTCTAAATCACCTGATTCTCTAATAACAATGGGAACACCAATACTTCTTGCATCGGTTGCGGAAAGCTCAACTTGAGAGGCTTTTCTAAAAGGACCTAAAATTGATACATTAGCAATTTCTTTTTTAGGGCCAACAATACTAACTCGCTCTTCGGCAGCGAATTGTCCAGGTTGTGATAAATACTTTTTCACTGTAAGGGTTGCATCAGTTCCAAATAAAGCTTTAAAATCGGCTTCTGTTAGGTGCACATGACGAGCAGATGTTTCAACAATAAATTCTTTAGCCATTTTATTCCTTCTTTCTAAATTATTTAAGATATATATATTATAACAAAAAAACTTATAAAGGTCAAAAATTAAACCTAATAAATTTGAAAAATTTATGTCTTTGTTGTATAATGTTAATATATATATAAAATAAAGGAGTCCAAAATGAAATTAGGAATGATTTCTTTGGGTTGTGCTAAAAATCTAATTGATTCAGAATTATTTTTAGGAGTAGCCCAAAAATACAATCTAACTATCACGACTAATTTATCCCAAGCTGATATTATTGTAGTCAATACTTGTGGATTTATTGAAAGTGCCAAAAAAGAAGCTATTGATACCATTTTAGATGTTACAAAGAATAAGGGTAAAAAAATTATTATTGCGATGGGATGTTTAGTTGAACGATATTTAGAAGATTTAAAACAAAGTATCCCTGAGGTTGATATCTATTTTCCCATTAAAGATTATAGTCATATAGATGAATTGTTTCAAAAAATATTAAATACCAATTATTCATATAAAATGGATTACAACAATCGCTTAATTGCAACCCCTTCTCATACTGCTTACTTACGAATTTCTGAAGGATGTAATAATCGTTGTAATTATTGTGCTATTCCTTTAATTAGAGGACCATTTAGAAGTCGACCTTTTGAAAAAATCATTGAAGAAGCTAAAACGCTAATCAAACAAAACGTCAAAGAGATTACTTTAATAGGACAAGATACTACCCGTTATGGAACTGATTTAAATGAAGGTAAACGTTTAGAAGACTTATTAAGAAGTATCAGTATGCTAGATGGCATTAAAGTAATTCGGGTGCTTTATTTATATCCCGATGAAATTACTGATGGATTGATTGCGGAAATCAAAAATAATCAGCGCGTTGCTAAGTATTTTGATATACCAATTCAACATGCCAGTGATAAGATTTTAACTAATATGGCAAGAAGAGGAAGTAAAGCCTTTTTAGTAGATTTATTTAATAAAATAAGGCATGAAATTCCTGATGCGACAATTAGAACAACTTTAATGGTGGGCTTTCCTACTGAAGATGATGAGGACTTTTTAGAATTAGTTGATTTTGTTAAAACTATTAAATTTAATCATTTAGGTATTTTTACTTATTCTGATGAAGAAGATACAAAGGGATTCTTAATGTATCCTAAAGTAGATCAAAATGTTATGGAAAAGCGAAAAGATATTTTAATGCGTTTGCAACTACAAATATCTTATGAACTTAATCAAAAAGAAGTTGGAAAAACTTATAGTGTTTTAGTTGATCGTTATGATGACTATCATGGATGTTACGTCGTTCGAAGTTTTGCTTATGCACCTGATGATGTTGATGGTTATATATATGTTAATACTTCTTATGATGACAAAATTACGATAGGAAGCATTCAAAAAGTGAAAATTATTAAGGCGTTAGCCTATGATTTAGAAGCTATTTTTCTTTTCTAATAGCATAAAAAACCCTAAAACTAATTAGGGTTTTTTATTAACTCGTAAAGGCCTCTTAATATTTCAACCATCGCCCAAGTATCTTGCCTACAATAAACGCTTAATGCTAAATATTTTTCTTTATATTCTTGTTCGGTTAAATAAGGTAACATACCATATGTTACAATCGCCTCAGTACCATTTTTAACTTCTAAATTTTGATATGATAAATCACTAAAAAGCGGTAAAACTTTCTTAATAGAAAAGGAACCATGAAGTAATGGATGATAATAATTAAAGGTTGGTTGTGTATCTTTGTCTTCTACTTGATCGGCTTTACCTTTTAAAGAATCTAATAAATCATAAATATGATCATGAATATTATATAGAGCTTCTTGATATTTTGGAAATATTCTTGCAAGTTCTTTTAAACGCGTTTGTTCAAATGATTTATTATAAACAATAACCGTTCCCCCTTGACTTAAATCAATATCTTCAATTAATTGTTTGATTAATTCTTCACGATGGTCTAAATGATCTTTCGCAAGGAACTCTTTGTGATCTTTTACTAAATCACACTGATTTTTAGCCTTCTCAACATGTAAAGAATATTGAAATAAAGATTGCATATAAGGTGACTCTTGGAAAAATCGTGGAAGTGGTGAATTGTAACTTTCAAAATCTAAATAATAAATTGGATACGAAATATTTGCTAAAGAAGCCTCAATTTGTGGCTTATTGATATATATATAATTATTTTCATAAGTATCACATTGCATAAGATTATTAGGCTTGCGTAGATATGGTTTGGCATCTGGAATCGTGGTAAGACCTTGATTAATCAAATCATAAACATCAACCCTTTTATCACGTCCTTTTTCATTTTGCACAAAAAAGGCCCGATGTTTATCTAAATATTCCAAAATTGAACCATCTTTTAAAACCTTTTTCATACATACAGGGCAAAATTTACACTGAGTAGTTTCTTTATATTGACAATGTTTTCCTAAAACATTCGTTTTAATTGCCAAGTTTTCCTGCCACTCAAAAAGAAGAGTGCGTTCATTTAAAATTTGTTCTTGATAAGGTGTCGTTAACTCTGTTACATCATAAACATTGAATAGTTCATTACCATCTTGATCTGGTAAATAAAGAGGTTGATTGTTTTCATCATATTTACCACTAAAGCGATATTTAGCATCAAGTACGACTAAGTAATATTCTACCTTTTTGTCTACATTTTTGCCTGCATTTTCCATACTATTTTCAATAATATGTCTTTGAATAGCAATATCATATATATATTTACCAACCTTACCATAGCGATCTGCTATTTTATTTAATTTATTTTGTAATAAACTAGGCTCAATTGTTTTATTTAGATGAAAGATGTGGTCTTCTTTTTTTATAAAAAGCGGCCTTGTTTGCTTATTCTTCGTAATATGAAGATCATCAAATTTAGAAGAAGTTGTTGTTTTTACTTCAAAAACTTTAATGCTTTTTTCATCTTCATAATAGATATCTAAATAGCAATAAAATTCATTACCATTTAAGCGATAAGAAAATTTCTTTTGTTGATGGGTATCATCTGAAAACTGAACACTTTTTCCAAGTAAAGCCTCAACATGCTCTGCAGCAAGCATTTCAACTTCTTTATAAACATCTTTAAAGGCTTCCATTTGAGGATTAGTTTGTTCTAATAAGTCATGACCATCACTATCATCAAACATTTGATAAAGTAATTCTTGCAATTTTTCTTGTTCTTCATTAAATAAATTATCATCTAAGTTTAGAATGTCATCTAACAATTCTTGATTAATCTTTTTGCCATCAATTGTTTTAACCTCATTAAAGGTGCGGTTAAGATATAAATCATAAAGTCCCATAAAACTTGGACACCTAGTGAGATTTTTAAATAATGTTTTAGATATATTCATACAAATCTCCTAAAAAGATCACTAGAATTTGGTTTAATTAAAATTTTACGATATATTTTGTTTAAGTTATCGTCTTTTAAAATATTTTTTTCTTTACTAATTATTGTTAAATCATTAGTTGATATAATAAAAATAAAGTCATAGTCGGTCTTTTGGATCTTAGATGGACTAAGAAATTTTGTCGTAAATAAACATTTCACAGTAAAGCCTTGATAAGTTGCGACAACTTCTTTAGCATCTTCATTAGTTACAATACTAAAAGATTTTTCTTTAAAGCCCATATCTTTAAAAATATTAAAAAAATCTTGATAACAAATATTTTTTTTATCGATTGGACGAAAATAAAGCGCTTTGCTTATAAGGCCATCATAACTAACTTCAAAACTTTCATTTAAAATAAAATCATCATAGTTTACAATATAATCAATAAAAGATTTGTATTGAATATTTTTAGCATAAGAACTAATTAGTTTTTCTTTTTTATTTGTAATGTAAACTATTTTTATTTCTTTAGTAATTTTTAAAGCAACCTTATAATAGTTTTTTATCAACTGTGCAAGGATTTCTTCGGGCTCTTTTAGATTAACTTGTAAACTTTTGGGATATCTAATAATGCTATAATCACTTATAACAAGATTAGAATGTTTTTTGTTTTGTAAGTTTTTTTCAATGTGAAGCATCATTTGATTGCTTGCTTCAACTAAAAAAATCATTTTGCCCATTTGAGTTGTAACAATATCATTAAAATAAGTATTTTTATATTTTAATAAACATTCATCATATAATTCTTCATCACATAATAAAATATTATAATCATTTGCGTTTATTTCTAGATTAGGATTTGTAGAGGCTTTTAAAGGATTATATATATATTCATTTAAATAATCATAGACTTTTTGTGAGTTAGTATGTATAATCATTTCATCTTCTAAATAAGTTGTTTTCGCATTAACAAGTTCTCTTTGATTTTCAATTTCTACCATACATAGTTCATTATCAGTTTTACTTAAATCATCATTAAGGGCAGGAAGAAAGATTTTGTGATCTTTTAAAAATGTAAAAATGGTCATATTATTGATAAATTCATAACTTTTATCGTTAATCCAAATCATTGTTATCAGTTCTCCTTTTGGTTATATTATAGCATACTCTAAAATGTTTTGAAAATTGTTTACATATGTTTTTAAATTTTGTTTATAATAATAAAAAAGGAGGAAAAAAGTGGAAATAAAAATAACAAAAAAAGTTAAGAAAGTTAAAAGTGCTAAATGTGGTGATTGCTTTTATAATGGTGGATGTTTCATTAGTCTTAAAAGCTGTCCTTATTTAAAGCCAATAATTTTAGATAGTGATGATCAATAAAAAACAATACAAGAGATCTTTTTCTTGTATTGTTTTTTTATGTAAAAAATAAAAAGGAAACCAAAATTAATTCATTTATAGGGATAAAAAAACTTGCAATAGCAATCATGATTTTGCAAGTTTTTATCTTTATAAATGGTGGCTTGGGCCGGGATTGAACCGGCGACACATGGATTTTCAGTCCATTGCTCTACCAACTGAGCTACCTAGCCAACAATGGCGGTTCCAACGGGACTTGAACCCGCGATCTCCAGTGTGACAGACTGGCATGTTAACCACTACACCATGGAACCATTGGTGCGGGCGACAGGAATCGAACCTGCACTCGTGAGAACTAGAGCCTAAATCTAGCGCGTCTGCCAGTTCCGCCACGCCCGCATATCAATAATTGCTAAATTATTATACCATAATTTGCTAGCAGTTGCAAGTAATTTGAAAATTTTAATTTAAAAAAGAATAAGGGCCAAAGCCTTATTCTTTACAACTGGTATCACATACACAAAGTTCACATCCACATTCTTTTGCAAGTTTTTTACCAGCGCTAACGCATGCTTCTTTGGTCTTATAATGCTTTTCAAGCACTACACCATTTTCATTTTCAATTTCCCAGTTGTTTTGTTCTTTACATGGTCTGCATGTTATTTTTTTATCCATTTTATCACCTCATCTTTCACAATTTTATTATTTGCGAAAATTAAGTTTTTACTAATGGTATTTTTTATAAATTTATCACTAATTGTTTTTTTATTTATTATTGGCACATTTTTTAATTTTTATACAAAAAAAAGATTGCTCATTTTTTTGAGCAATCTTTCTTAATTAATGACGTTTTTTAAAAATAAATGCGATAGCTACTGAACAAGAAATAAAACATAAAGTTAAAGCGATAGCGCCTGATTTACAACCTTTCGTTTTTACTTGTTCTATTTGGGCTTGAGCATTGTTATAAATAGTTTCTGCATCTTTTACGGTTAACGCATCTTCCATATCATTTTGAGCCTTCGCAATTATATCATTAATTATTGCTAGATTTTTTTGGCTATATTTCTTAGCAGTTTTTAAAGCGGTTAATTTTTGAACAAGTGATGCATAATAATTAGCAATTTCAGCATCAATATCAGATTTGGCAGTATCAAAAAGATCATCCATTTCATCTTTAGTAGTTGCACTATCAAAACTTGCCAATTTTTCATTTAATAAATCTTTAACTTGGTCACTAAAATTACTGCTGTTTTGATTATCAACATAATTCTTTAATTCAGCTTTTTTTACCGATACATAATTAATCAATTCTATTTTTTGATGTGCATCACTGATTAATGCTATTTGGTCATCTTTAGCAAGAGTTGAAATATTTTCATTAACATTATCAATTATTTCCCTAATACGCACTTGTTCATCTTGCGTGAAGTTATCTAAAACTAAATTGCTAGGATACCATTTTACGTCTTTTGCTATTCGTTCCGTACGATTAGGAACCGAACCAATTTCATAAGCTATATTAATTCTAACACTAATTTGATTAATTGTATCAATATAAGTAACTATTTCTTGAGGTCCAACATCGTAAACCCATTCCATATGCCCGCCACAATTAACACTAGCATTTGACATTAAGTTATCGACATCAGTTAAAGTAAATTTAACGATTAGCATATCATCAATAATATCGTATTGTTCGTTTTCAATTTTAGTTGGAATACAGCCGGTGGTAAATTCTTTTTCGGTTGATGTTTTATGATATGTTTGACCTTTATAGCTAATATCATAACTATAACTATATTTACAAACTGTTTTAGGAGTTAAACCATCAAAAACAAATTCATTACTTTGCATTTCTTTAGTAACACCATTAATAGTTATTTTTAAATTATCAATTGCAATGCCATGACTAATATCACCATAACTAAATTTAACACTTTGATCTGTATAATCTGACAATTGTAATTGTAATTCAGGAACTGCTACTAACATTACATTTGAAACTAATCTTTCATCACCATCAGATGGTGAGTTAACAATTACAAATTCACCATTTTCGTCTCTAATACCAAATGTTGTTGAGCCTCCTCCATCAACATTAAAGGCTTGATAACAACCATAATATTTCATCATCGAAGCAAGCTCATCTTGATTCATACCATACATACCAGATGCTTGTTGACGACCATCAACTGTAAAAAACATTAATGTGCCATCTTCTTTAACACCTAGGCAAGTCCGAGGGTGACGATCTAAACGCATACCGTCAGAATTATCTTCTGATATTATTCCATTTTCAATAAGGGTTGAACCAACAGCCATAATTTGATCACATTCAGCCATTGCTCCTGTAACGTCTTTTTGAACTCTAATCGTTACCCCTTCTGCTAAATGACTAGTAATTTCGGGATTTTTGGTAACAATAGCAAAACTACCAAATACAAGTTCACATTCCGTATTAACAGCACTAATTTCACCTTTAGCATATAAAGAGTTTTCAGTTGGTAAACATCTAATTGGTGTTCTAACAATATAACTATCATTAGCAGGAACACTAACTTTAACTTCCGTGGTAGTATCCGCGGATGCTAAAACCTTGTAGTTATAATATACTGCAAGTTCATTATCAACTGGTGCTTCGTTAACTTTATCAACTTTAAAAGTTTCAATAACATCATTATTATTATCATAAATAGTAAGTATATAATAATCGGTAAATGTTAATCGATCCGTATATAAAAAGGAATTTTCGGTACCATTATTAGTCCAGCCAACACTTTTACTGTTAACTGTTCGCAAAACATTACCATCAGAAACAGCACTTCCTGTTGTATGAGTTGGTAAAACTAAATCTAAAGAATGCCAATCATAAAAATCACCATTAACACCAGCTAAAACAATCCATCCTGGATTTTCTTCTTCAAAACTTCTAACCATTACACTTAGTTTTTGTTTTGCCCAACCGGTTTTATTAGGATAAGTATAATTAACTACTCGTACATAAGTTGCGGAAGGAACCGCTACCATATTAACAACTTCAGGACTATCAGTCGCAATGCTATTTCCTCTTTTAGCCGTAGATAATGCTGTTGTTTTAAGGTATTCAACACCATAGCCTAAATCCTTCTGGTCAATTGCTTCTCCTTCTTTATAAGTAGCAAAATCACTATCATATAAATTATTATTATCAGCTTTTAAAGTAATACCAAAAAAACTTGTTAAAATAATTGCTATGAGTAGGGTAAAATTAAATTTCATCAATACTTTTTTCATTTCCAATTCTCCTTGCTTATATATAATATTATAACATTATAAAATTTAAAAAAGTGCAAAATTGCACTCTATTTCACACTTTTTATCCTCTTGAATTATACTTGCCATCCCATGTTGAAACAATAACATGATCGCCTTTTTCGATAAACATTGGCACTTTAACAACTAAGCCTGTTTCTAAAGTAACTTCTTTTAAAGCATTGGTTGCTGTATTTCCGGCCACTGCTGGTGATGCTTCTGTTACTTCTAAAGATACTTTTTCAGGAAGATTAACTCCAAGAATTTCATCTCCATAAAAAACAATTTCAATATTCATACCTTCTAGTAAAAATTTTGATTCCCACTCTAATCGTTCAGCAGGGATTTCAACTTGTTCATAAGTTTCATTATCCATAAAGCAGTATTCAGAGCCACCATATAAATATTGCATTTTTTTCTTTTCAATCATCGCTTGTTCTAATCTTTCACCGGCATTGAATGAATATTCAGTTGTAGTGCCTGTTCTTAAATTACGAAGTTTCGTACGAACAAATGCTTGACCTTTACCTGGTTTTACATGTTGGAAATCAACAATGGTATAAATTTGATTATTGTATAATATTGTCATTCCAGTTTTGAAATCAGCTGTAGTAATTGACATAATTTCCTCCTAATATGTATTATTAAATTTTTACTTGTTTATTATACCAAAATTCAAAATTTTTTTCAACTTATTAACTAATGATTTGCAAAATGAATCATTTTTACTTATAATATAAATAATATTTGAGGTAATAGCTATGAAAGTTATCAAAAAATCCAAGCAAATTGGTTTTTGTTATGGCGTTAAACGAGCAATTAAAATCGCTAAAGAAATTGCTTTTAATCAAGATGTCCCAAAACCTATTTATTTATTAGGTGATTTAATTCATAATCATCATATTAGTGAATATTTAGCAACCATCGGTATTACTATTTTGAAAGGTGATTCGCGCTTAGAAATGTTAAATACGATTGATAAAGGAACGGTTATTTTTACAGCTCATGGTGTTAGTGAAAAAGTTTATCAACTAGCAATTGCCAAACATTTAACCATTGTTGATGCGACCTGTCCTTATGTTAAGAAAACTTTTGATGAAATGAAAAAAGCAGTTAATGATCATCATGATATTTTATTTGTTGGTAAAATTAATCATCCTGAAGTAGAAGCTGCCCTTGAACTTAGTGATCACATTCATTTAGTTGATAATGATTTACCTATGTTATCCCTTAATCAACCGCTTTTATGCCATCAAACAACTATGTCTTCTTATGATGTTATGGATGTATTTAATCATTTAAAAAAAAGTTATCCAACTTTAGAAAAGATGGAAATGATTTGTAAAGTAAGTGAAAAGCGTCAAAAAGAAATTATGCAATTAGCAAATTACCACTTTCAACAACCTGCTTTAATTATTATTGTTGGGGATAAAAATAGTAATAATTCAACTAAACTTTATGAAATGGCAATGCGTCTTCACCAAAGTGATGTCCTTTTTATTGATAACATTCAAGAATTAAATTTTGCTAATTTAAAAAAATATCAAGAAATTATGTTATTTGGCGGAACCTCAACTCCGCAAGCAATTATTGATGAAATATATAAGACCTTATTAAAGCTCGATCATTTAACTCAAAACATTTATCAATCAAAACTTTCCATAGAAGATTATATAAAATAAAAATCCTTATCACTTTATGTGATAGGGATTTTTGATTAGATTAGTCTATCCACCAAACACGATCGCCTTTAACGATAAGTGTAATAAGGTCAATTAACCAAATGAAGACAGCACCAGGGAAAATGCATAATACGCCAAGAACAATTCCTAATACATTTCCTTTAGCACCTGATTTACAAATTTTGTAAACTTGCCAAACTATATCAACGGCTGGAATACATAAAAGTAATTTTACAATAAATGGTAATCCTTCAATTGCTTTTGCTACTGAATTCATAATTTTCTTCTCCTTTTTTTAATTTTTTAGTATTTTACTACTATTTACTCTTTTATTATAACGCTTTCATTTTTATTTGTCAACCTATATAATTTATTTTTTATTTTATTTCTGATTATCTTATGATATATTCAAAGAAGTTATCTTTTAAATTTTACAAAATATTACTCTATTAAAATCTTTTA
>CANQDG010000003.1 GCA_947591495.1 uncultured Bacilli bacterium | reverse complement strand
TTAGTTTTCAAAGATCTATCTTTCGGTATCTTCTTTATTATACCAAATTATTCCGCTTTTGTCAAGTAGTTGTATTTATAATTGGAAATTTTTTTCTCTTAAAAATAGACTTTCTCAAAAGCGCCTCAAATATTATATCAAATTTAGCATTTTATGTCTAGTTAAATGCTCAAGAATTATTTAATAATTGATAAATATTTTTCAATGCTATCATGATATATCAATACAATATTTTTATTTTTAATCTTATGTAAATCAAGATAATCTAAAATAGCTTTTGTAACAGCCCCTGATGAAAGGCCAATTAAAATTCCTTCTTTTTGGGCTACTTGATAAACCATATCTTCGGCATCTTCATCTTTAACACCGATAATTTCATCAATTAAATCTAGTCTAGCAATTTTGGGCATAAAAGTACTACCTATACCTGGTATATTATAACTTCCTACGATATGTTGACTAAAAAAAGGTGAATATTTTGGCTCTACTCCAATGATTAAAATTTCCTTGTTTATTTCTTTGCATTTTTTGGCTATTCCACTTATTGTCCCCGTTGATCCCATTCCTGCTACAACAATATCTACTTTATTATCTAAGTCTTTTAGAATTTCTTCAGCCGTTGTTTGATAATGCACTAATGGATTTAAATCATTACCAAATTGATTAATATAATAACTATTTTTTATTTTGTTAGCAAGTTCATAAGCTTTTGCAATTGCTCCTTCAATCCCTTCTTCTTTTTTGGTTAAGATGACTTTTGCGCCATACGCTTTAATTAATTTGATTCGCTCTTTTGTTACACTTTCACTCATTATTATAATCAACTTAAGATTAAAATATGCACAAATCATTGCTAAACCAATTCCCGTATTACCACTAGTTGCTTCAATTAAAGTCGTATCTTCATCAATTAGTTTTTCTTTAAGTAGAAAAGTTATTATTTGATAGGCAACCCGATCTTTGCATGATGATCCAGGATTATAACTTTCAAGTTTAACATATAAATTGTTACTCGTTTCTTTACCTATTTTATTAAGTTTTATTAGTGGTGTATTACCTATCAAATCACAGATGCTTTCAGCATATTTCATTTTTATCACCTTTTTATAATATGTTAATTTAAAAAAATAGGCATCGTTAAATGCCTATTATAATATTAAAATTAAAATACCTAATGATATTAAAAGGATAACAGGAGAAATAATGCTTCCATATTTGATAAATTTTTTAAAGTTAAATTTAAAACCGGCCTTATTTAAAATACTCATCCACATTATGCCGGCAAGCGCTCCAATTGGTGAAAAATATGCCCCAATATTGCTTGCAATAATGACACTATAAATTTTTTCTAAAAAGAAACTTTGACTTGATTCGGCGATTATTCTTTCAAACATAACACTCATTGGAATATTATTTAGAATATTACAACTTATAAAAGAGCCAAGACCATAAGATAAAACCGTTGTCGTTTTATTAATGGAAAACCGGTCCATAAAAAGCGCAACTTCTTTGATAATACCCGATTTATCTAAACTTGTTACAATTATAAACATTGATATAATAAATGGTATTAAATTCCAAGGTAGACGCTTAAAGGTTTGGAAAATGATTTTGTGTTTTTTTACGATATCGTATATAGTAATAATAATTAACAATAATATGGCAAATCCTAAAGCTATAATCCACATCGGAATATTAAGATAGGAGGCGATTGCTAGAAAAATAGTACAACTAGCAAGAATAATGCCACCAACAAGCGTCACAAATTTATTTAAAACTATTTCATCAGTTACTAAATTATCATTTATTTTTACTTTTAATTGTTTATTAAAGATTAGATTTAATAAACCAAATGCGCATACCCCCGCAATAATAGAAGGTAAAATCATAACTTTTAAGTAACTTAAAAAAGCTATATTAGTTGAACTTGCTAAATAAATATTAGTAGGATTACCAATTATTAACATCATTGATAAGGTATTAGCAAAAACAAATTCTCCTATTAAATAAGGAAGAGGACTAATCTTATTGTGTTTAGCAAAATAGCAAATAAAAGGTGTAAAAGTTAAAATTACAATATCATTAGATGTGAAAATTGTTAAAACTGATACCACCAAAAAAATGGAGAAAAAGAGTTTTCTTTGACTTCCTCTTGTTATTTTAGTAGCTAAAACAGCACATTTACGGAAGAAACCGGCTTCATCTAAAACAATCGACAAAAAACTAATTGAAATAAAAAGAATTAAAATTTTTAACGGATTAATTGGTTTAGGTGACAAAAAAATTTCTTTTAAATCGGTAAATGTGACTTTTTGTAAAATAAATAAACATAAAGCGCCAACAAGCGGAACTACCCAAAAGGTTTGAATTTCGATTTGTTTAATCTTAATTGTTGGTTTAATAATAATCATAATAATTAACGCTAAGATTGTTAAAATTGCTATTATTAATGTCAAAATCATCTTCAAATACCTCGAACCTCAACAAGTATATCACATTTTCGATCTTTTTGGGTAGATATTACTTTGTAAATAAAAAAGTTAAAATTAACTTTTTTTCATTAATTCTAACTTTTTTGTTAATCAATTTCTTCCTCATTTTCATCATCAATCGGTATCCATGCTTTACCAAACTTTGTTTCTTTAAATAGTGAAGCAAGACCAGTAATTTGCTTGAGTCTTAAGATTTCATCTTTATCCATTCCTAAATGTTTGGAAATCCAAGCATCCGAACGGCCAAGCTCATGAAGTTCTTTTATTATATTGCTCATTAAATCAACATTATGACTACCTCTTGCGCGATTATGTCTAATTGTCGATGCCATTCTTTGATCTAAACTTTTATCGATAACTGAAACTGGTAGCATACCTTTTTCACGTTCGTAAATATCAGGATACTCTAACATTATGCGATAGCGATGGAAGCCATCAACAATTTCATATTTATCTTTTTCTTTATCATAGTAACATACTATTGGCATTGTATAGCCATCTTCTTTGATACTATCATATAATAATTTAAATTCGGGCGGTGCCACTGAATTGGGGTTATAGTCATTTGCAACTATTTTTTCAACTGGGACTGCTCTTACTTTATAAACGGGGCTTTTATAATCCATATTTTATTCACCTATTGCCTTATATTTTTCTTTTAAATAATCAATTCTTCTTTGTTGTTCCCTAGTTAGGCCAAAGCCCATAAAGCGACATGTATGGTCGTTTCTTAAAATGCAATAGCACATTCTTTTCCAACTAGGAATTTCTTTGGTTGTTTTAATATCATCGGTATTATCAGGGAGTTTACCAATAAAAATAATTCGCGAATTTTTCATGACAGTATAATTTGAAATACCATTTCTTTCAATATTATATCCATGCTCAATTAATTCTTTAATTGATTCTTCCGAAAGTCCTCCTCCTCGTTTATGCCAAAAATCATAAGATGCCTCAAATTTTTTAATATAATTTTTGCGAAGACGGGTAGGTAAAGTAGTTAATAAAAACTTTGTATAAGATTCCCACGTATGACCTTCTGGTAATGTTAAATTACGATAACCCATTGCTTTAGTCTTGCCATAAATAGCGCCAAAATTAACCCCATTAACCCGACCAACCAATTTGGCCCAAATACTTGGATCAATTATTCGATATAAGTTAAGACTATCTTTGGCGTAATCATTAAAAGGAGAGGCAACGCGCATTTGATCAGGCTTTAAACCTGCCATATAATACAAATCATAAAGATGATTATATTCATAATTAAATAAATAATTAGCATGCCAAACATCGCTGGTAGACCAATCATAAATAGGGGAGGCGCACCAAACATCTTTAAATTGATTACTAATATAGCATTTATCTTCATAGCCATATTTTTTATTTAAAATACCACTATATCTTTGTAATGATTCGTCCGTTCTTGTTCCTAGTAAACAAATAGTTTTTTTATCTCCATGGGAAATACGATACCATCTACCAAATTGTTTAGCTAAATCTTCTTGATGCATTTTATATTTATAAGTAGTCATGGGATTGTTTTGTAAATTAATGACATAAGGATGATTAGGCATTGGTCTTACCCAAAGTTCTTCTTTAGTATCATCCCAAGGATACCAAAACATTTCATAACTACTAAGGGCAGTTCTTGTAGCCATTGGTAAACATACCCAATATAATTCCGCATCATTTTTAAATTTGTCAAACGTTTTTTCAATAAATTCGGTCGTCACACTATATTGTGCTTCAAAATCTTGATGAAAAATACCAATTCTTTTTTTAGGATAATATTTCTTTTGGAAATCAATCGTCATATTTAGTAATAGTCCACTATCTTTTCCCCCTGAAAACGAAACATAAATGTTTTCAAATTCTTGAAAAATGAAATGCATTCGTTCTAAAAAAGCATCATAGACATTTTGATTTGTATACATCTTTTTCATACTAAACCTCATAATTTCCATTTTTTTCCAATTTATATGTTTATTTTACCATAATTTACAATTTAATTCAAGATTTTAAAACTAGCAAAATATTTCTTTTTAGGTTTACTAATTATTTAGTTTCTACTAAAGAAGTCAAAGATAAAAAAACCAATAACAAAAAAACTCTGTCATAAAGCATACAGAGTTTTTTGTTAAAAAGCTAATTTATCTTATTTTTATTTTCTATATAATTGGACAACCGTTTCTAAATTTGATGTATAAGGAAACATATCAACAGGTTGAATAATCTTTATTTCATAGCCTTTACTAGTTAAATATTTTAAATCTCTTGCTAGAGTGGCGGGATCACATGATATGTAAATGATTTTTTTTATTTCCATTTGGATAATTGTGGCAAGTAACTTTTCGTCACAGCCTTTTCTTGGGGGATCGACCACAATAGCATCAGCTTTAATATTTTGTTTTTGCCATTTAATAATTTGTTCTTCAGCTTTTTGACATTTAAAACTAATATTATTAATCTTATTAATTTTAGCATTAATCATCGCATTTTCAATTGCTTCTTGAACAATTTCAACGGCATAAACTTGCTTAACCATTTTAGACGCTATTAATCCAATTGTACCAATTCCACAATATGCATCAATTAAGACATCAGTTTTTTGAAGATTTGCTAGTTTTAAAGCTGTAGCATATAATTTTTCTGTTTGCACATGATTAACTTGATAAAACGATTTAGCCCCTATTCTAAATTTAAGTCCTAAAAGAGTATCTTCTATATAGTCATTTCCATAAATAGGATAGCAATTTTTACCTAAAATGGTATTAGTTTTTTGATCATTAACATTAATAATAATTGAGGAAACATTGGGATAGCGTTTAATAATTTTACTAATTATTTGTGATTTAGAAGGTAAATTATTTTGCGTTAAAACTAGCACAATCATAATGGCTGATAAATCATTATTAGTTCTAACTAAAACATGTCTAATTAAACCGGTCTGATTTTGTTCATTATAACCTGCAATTTTAAATTCATTGCATAAATTTTTAATAAAGTTTACTATTTCGGTTGAAATTGGTGGTTGAATTAAACATTCTTTAAGGGGAATAACCTGATGAGTATTGCGAGCAAAAAAGCCGCAAATTGTTTTATTTGATTCATTTTGAAAAGGAACTTGAACTTTATTACGATAATAACTGGGGTTGTCCATTCCTATTACTGGTTGAACATTAGGATTATCTAATTTACCAATTTTTCTTAAAGTTTCAGTTAACATTGATTTTTTAAAATTAAGGCTGGCCTGATAATTTAGATGCATTATGTTACAGCCACCACAAATAGCATAACTTGGGCAAGGCGGATTACTTCTTAATGGTGACCTAGTATCAGCATAAATTGAAACAATTTCACCATAACCATAATTTTTAGTTAATTTGGTAATTTTAATTTGTGCTTTTTCACTAGGAAGTAAATTTTCAACAAAAATGGTAAATAATTGATTTTCACTAGGAATATGACAAATCCCTACTCCTTCATGGCTTAAATTATCACAAGTTCCGACAATGATTGAACCAATTGTTAAATTGTTATTTATTGTAGTCATATTTATCCTTTAAGTCCTTTTATGAAGGGCAAGACCACCAGTTGATGTTTCACGATATTTGGTATGTAAATCTTTCCCTGTTTCTTTCATAACTTCTAAAACACTATCAAGGGTAATATTATGCAAACTTCCTGCTAATTTAGCATAATGAGCAACATTATATGCTTCGATTGCCGCAATCGCATTACGCTCAATACAAGGAATTTGGACTAAGCCATCAACCGGATCACACGTCATTCCTAAATGATGTTCTAAAGCGATTTCGGCCGCATATTCAATTTCTTCATTGCTACCACCATTAAGATAACAAACAGCAGCAGCTGCCATAGAACATGCCACCCCAACTTCACCTTGGCATCCTACTTCAGCACCGGAAATAGACGCATTAGTTTTAGCTAAATTACCAATTAATCCGGCAATCATTAATGCCTCAAGTAGACGTTCATCACTAATTTGGTTTTGTTTTTTTAAAGCAAATAAGACGGCCGGCAAAACACCACAAGATCCACAAGTTGGAGCAGTCACAACTAAGTTACCCGATGCATTTTCTTCACTTGTTGCGAGGGCATAAGCATAGATTTGATTTTCGATTAATGGATTTTTCAAATATTCTTGATAAAGAATATGAGCTTTTCGTTTAACATTTAAACCACCTGGCAAAATGCCTTCTGCAATTAGTCCTTGATTAATGGTTTTTTGCATTTGTTGCAAAATGTCTTTTAAATAAGTAAGTAAATCTTCTTTTTCATATTTTAAAACATATTCGGCTAAATTAAGTTTATTAGAAGCTGTATACGCTAAAATCTCATTCATCTTATAATGTGGATAAATACTTTTATCAAAAGTTTTACGGTCCTCATTTAATTCTTTTAAACTGCCACCACCAACGCTAAAAACTAGCCATTCATCAAGTAAGTTTTTCTTTTGATCATATGCAAAAAATTTTAAAGCATTAGGATGATATTTATAAACTTTGTCATAGTCAAAAACAATTTCGATGGGTCTTTCTTGAAAGGTTTTTTTAATAATATAATCGGTTAAATGCCCTTTGCCAGTTAAAGCAAGTGAACCATATAAAATACATTTATAAGATGAAGCATTCGGATTTTTAGTTAAAAAGATTTGGCTAGCAAGGGCTGGTCCCATTGTATGCGAACTTGATGGTCCATAACCAATTTTAAAAATTTCTTTAATTGATTCCATTTTATTCCTTATTTAATTTGGCTGCTTCATCTTCTGACCAAATTTGAGCTACTCTTGTTGAGGCGGCTGCCGCAATTGCACCCACAATATCATCTAAAAAGGTATGGCATTTTGCCGAAGCTGCTTTACCTTCTTCGTTTAATTTGGCAACTATTCCTGGCTTATTAACATCAATATCACCAAAATTGGTTTGCCCAATGGCTCCATAAAGGCGTGCAATATCAAGGCCAAATATTTCATCGATGCCAAAAACCCCTAAATCACTAGCGATAATATCTTGAATGGGTCCTTTAAAAGCTTTTTCTTCGACCAAACGATCAATTTCAGCTCCTAATTGAACTAAATGGAAAATGTCTCGTAATGAAAGAATTTTTTGCACACTTTCAACGCAATCTTCCATCTTAATATCTTTATTATAACGATATTGTTGATTATATGCAATAATAGCAATATCATTAATACTAACGCCTCGTTCTTGTAGTTTTTCGGTATTTAGACGTTGCATTTCTTCTCTAGAATAATATAATTTACTCATAATTTTCTCCTTAATTCGTTAAATATTTGCGCAAGCCCCCATTAGCAAAATCGCTTGCTTTCATTGGTTTTTTACCAATTGGTTGCACAACCAATAACTCAAGCGTTGTATGATTAGCACATGCAACACAAACATGATTTTTATCTTTTAGAAAAATCGTTCCCTCTGGTAAATTATGAGTATCATCAATGACTTTTGACTCATAAACTTTGAGGATGTCATCTTTAATTTGCATATAAGCAATAGGAGCCGGATTATATGCCCGAATATGATTAAACACGACTCTTGCTTCTTTGGTAAAGTCAAGTTTTTCATCATCTTTTTGCACATTATAAGCAAAAGTAGCACATGCTTCATCTTGATGAATTGGGGTAATTTCTCCCGCAAGCATTTTTTCAATTGTTTCAAGTAATAAGTCACGTCCTAAATAAGATAATTTTTCAAACATTGTTCCACAATTATCACTATCAGTAATCGGAATCTTTCTACTTGCTAAAATATCACCGGCATCCATTTGTTTTTCCATATAAATAATTGATATACCTGTTTCTTTTTGGCCATCTTTAATCGCCTGATGAATTGGTGCACCACCCCTATACATTGGTAAAAGGGAAGCATGAACATTAATTGAACGATATTTTGGCGCATTTAATAATTTCATTCCAACAATTTGACCATAAGCAGCACTTACAATTAAATCAGGTTTTAAAGCAATTAAGTTTTCATAATCTTGACGAATTTTGATTGGTTGAAAAACCAATAAATTATGTTCAAGGGCATATTTTTTTACAGGTGAGGCAACTAATTGTTTTTTGCGTCCTACTTCTTTATCTGGTTGAGTGACAACCCCAACTATTTCATATTTTTGATTTAAAGCATCTAAAATAGGCACACTAAAATTAGGTGTTCCCAAAAACAAAATTTTTAACATATCACACCTCTAAATATATTTAGGATATTTATCAATAATAATCATCGTCGTCGTTGATTGATATTTTTGATATATTTGTTGATAAAATTCACTAATATTATTATTTTTATGTTTAATTATAATTTGTGCGGCACCATATTGATAATTATAAGAAGGTCCAAGCACAAAAACATTATTACCAAAACTAGTTTGTAACATTTGTTTGATATCTTGTGTAACTTTAAAAATATCTTCATATTTTCCTTTAACTAAAATCCGGTTAACAAAGTAAAAAGGTTCATTTCTTAAAATTTTTCGTTGAGCGATTTCATTTTTTATAAATTGATGATAATCACCACCTAAGAAATCTTTGAGATATTGATCATTAGGATTATAGGTTTGCACAATTAAAAGGCTCTCAGGATTATCATTAAGTTTTTCACTTACTTGGCACAAAGCTTTATATGCTCTAAAATTAGCATCATAATCAGCCATTTTGGAAGTATTATCAATATTAATAAAGGCCACTAATCCGATATTTTTACCTATGAGACTTTTAGAATAAAGTTCTGTCGTAACTAAAATATCAATATCACCATCTTCAAAATCAGTTTCTATTTCACAAAAATGTTCAAAAGTATTATCAACTAAACTGTTTATTTTAAATTCAGGTAAAATTGTTTGCAAATCTTCTACTAATTGTTCAATTCCAATGCCTCCTAGTTTTAATTCATGACTTTTACAAGTTGGACATTCATTTTGAAAAGGCATATTATAACCACAACGTGGACAAATGAGTTTTTCATTTTTTTTATTGTATTGAAGTGAAACCAAACAACGCGGACATTTAATAATATCACCACAGCTTCTACAAAGCACATAGGAACTATAACTTTTATTATTAACAATTAATAAACTTTTTTGGTTATTATATTTAGTAAGCTTTAAGGCCTTTAAAAGATCAGATGATACACTTTTATTATTACCCATTTGTAATTCTTTTTTGAGATCTACAATTTTACTTTTGAACAAATGTTCTTTATTAAAATCTTCAATAATATCTAAATAACCTTTTAAAGCATACGTATATTCTAAAACATCTGGAACTAATGATACGCGCACAACTTGACTACTATTGAGTTTAGCTATTTGTTCAATTACTTTATGTAAATCATAGCGGGGACTTTGATCATTGTAATAATTATCACTTTCACTATCAAGTAAAAGGTAAGTTCCAACATTTTGATAATCAAATAGTGCTCCTTTAGCGGTTGTTACTATAACTGGATAAGTATTATTTTTAATTTCATTATAAAAATCTAAAATTTCACCACTTGTCATACGGGAATTAATCATTCCGATTTTAAGTCCAGTATGCTTACGAAGTTGATTTTCAATTTGGTAACTTGAAAGAATTTCAGGAACAAAAATAATAGTATTTTTTTGCTTCTTGAGGTTATAATTAATAACTTGTAAAAGCATTTCTAATTCTTGGGTTTTATTACGGGGGATGTATAAAAGTGGTTTAGTATAAACATCTAATTTTTCGATTAATTGATTAACAATTGGATCATTTGTTCTTCTAATTCTTTTTTCAATGGGAATATCTCTTGTTTTAATGCGTGATTCTTTTACTTTGATTTTGGATAAAAAGCCTTTTTTAGAAAGTGTAATAAGCCAGTTAGGTGAAATTTCATATTTATCGCAAAGTTCGTTAGCTGTCATAGCAATTTCACCATGAAGCCTTTCTAAAAATTCTCTTTGTTTAAGGTTTTTTAGATTTGCATAATTTTGATAAGTAAAATTAGGATTTAACACATACTTATCAACTAATTTATCTTTTGTTATTTCAAGGGCATCATAGGATACAACTATATTTTGTTTTTTAATTTCTTTAGCAATTATATTATCATATGGACGACATTTTTCGGTATACTCAATCATTTTATCTTGATTAAAAAGTTCTACTAACCGTGCATCTACAGCTTGATAATCGATAATGGTTAAGTATTTTTTCGTCTTTAATTTAAGCGCATCAGGAATCATTAAATTAAGAATTCTAACTAAAGGTGAGGCGGTATCTTCTTTAATAAAATTAGCAATTTGTAATTGCTTCTCACTTAAAACCGGCTCATAATCAACTACTTCAAT
Source organism: uncultured Bacilli bacterium (assembly GCA_947591495.1). Lineage (GTDB taxonomy): Bacteria > Bacillota_I > Bacilli_A > ML615J-28 > CAG-313 > CAG-313. Next base: position 68,718 of record CANQDG010000003.1, on the reverse strand, counting down.
GATATTTTTTAAAGTGCCAAAATATAAGGATGTTTCATTTATGTCTAAAATATATCCCATAATTTCACGATTGCCATCGCCAAATGGAACTTTTACTCTAGCACCTACTTTGGCAAATTCACTAAATTCTTGAGGCAATGAGTAATCAAAAAATTGATCAGTATTGCTACTAGGGACATTAACTACAACTTTAGCAATCATAAAAAGCCTCCTTTTTAATTTATTTCAACTATTTAAGGTGTTTTTGTTATTTATTATCAATATGAGTTTACTAGTTATATTTATTATACCATATTAGTATTTTTTTATAAAGTAAAAACTTTTGAAAAATCATTTTATTTTCATACAAAAAAAGGCTGCCTATTTTTGTTAGGGCTAGCCTTTTTTGCGCAAATGTCTATTTTTTTATGTCATAAAGTTGAGCATTTGGATCTTCTAAAATTTCAACATCATCTTCAGCAATCAAACCTGTACCAGCAGGAATTAAACCACCAATAATAATGTTTTCTTTTAAACCATCAAGGGTATCTACTTTTCCTCTGATTGCTGCTTCAGTAAGAACTCTTGTTGTTTCTTGGAAACTTGCGGCAGCTAAGAAGGAATCAGCTCTTAATGATGCTCTTGTGATACCTAAAATTACAGGCTTAACTGATGGAATTCTCTTGCCTTTTTCTAAGCAATCTTTAATGACTTTATAGATTTCGGCTTTTGAAATATAACTACCAGGTAATAATTCGGTATCTCCTTCATCAATGATAACAACTTTTTGAAGCATTTGTTTAACGATAATTTCGACGTGTTTATCAGAAATAGCAACACCGGTCGAACGATAAACTTTTTGAACTTCTTTTAGGATATATTTTTCAACTTTATCAACTGGTGCTACTCGTAATAATTCTTTTGGATGAATTAAACCTTCTGATAATAAATCACCGGCTTCGATTTCATCGCCTTCTTTAACAATGGCTTTTTTACCAGCATCAGTTTTATATGTTTTACTATTTCCTTCAATTGGACTTTCAACAACAATTTCGGTACGATTATCAGTTCCAATAGTAACTTTTTTTACAACCCCTTTAATTTCGGAAATAACGCCTTTACCTTTTGGTTCACGAGCTTCAAATAATTCTTGAATACGTGGTAAACCTTGGGTAATATCATCACCACTAGTTGCAACACCGCCACTATGGAAAGTTCTCATAGTTAATTGTGTACCTGGTTCACCGATTGATTGAGCCGCAACGATACCTACTACCTCACCTTTTTCAACAATATCGGTTGTTGAAAGGTCTGAGCCATAACATTTTACACAAACTCCAACCTTTGCATCACAGGTTAACAAAGTTCTAACGGTAACTGATTCAATGCCAGCATCAACAATTTTTTGAGCAAGGTCTTCGGTAATAAATTCACCTTTTTCAACAATGGTCGTTTTCTTTCCATCAACTTTACCAACTACTGATTTGGCTGCGAATCTACCAATAATACGATCTTTTAATTCTACACAGATATTATCTTTTGAATAACCATTTGGTGTACGTTTAGGATCTTTATTGTATAAAGTTTCAATAACCATACCTTTATCCGTTCCACAATCCGAACACGTAATAGTGATATCTTGTGAAACGTCAACTAAACGTCTTGTTAAGTAACCGGATTCAGCTGTTTTAAGCGCCGTATCAGTTGAACCTTTACGAGCACCATGAGTTGAAATAAAGAATTCCGACATTGACATACCCTCAATAAAGCATCCTTTAACCGGTATTTCCATTGATTCACCATTTGGCTTAGACATAAGTCCACGCATTCCCGCAAGTTGGGTAAAGTTTGAAGAACTACCACGAGCTCCTGAATCAGCCATCATAAAGATATGATTTTTAGTAGCATCTTCTTGCATTCTCTTCTTGATGGATTTTTCAATTTCTCTTGTTGCATTATTCCATACTTCAATAACCATTCTTGTTTTTTCCGTTCTAAGCATTGTACCACGGCGATACATTTGATTATATTTTTTAACTGTTTCTTCGGCTTTAGCAATAATTTCGTCTTTTTCTTGAGCGACTACAACATCAAATGCCGAAACTGTGATGCCCGCAACAGTTGAATATTTGAATCCTAAGTCTTTCATTTTATCTAATGTCTTAGATGTTTCAGCTAATTTTGCTTGATGGAAAACTTCACTAATACTCATACTAAGCATACTTTTTTTAAATGGTTCAACAAGCGGAGCTTTCTTAATTATTTCTTTATAATTTTCGCCACGTTTAACAAAATATTTAAGTGGTGTACCCTTGGTTAAATTATCTTTAGTTGGTTCATTAACATAAACGAAATTTTCAGGGAAAACTTGATTAAAAATCATTTTACCATAAGTGGTAATTAAATATTGTTGCTTAAGCGATTCATTTAGTTTAACTTTTTCTTCATATTTAGGATCATTAGGATCTAAATGAACAAAAGGTTTATCAATTGCATGACCTGGTATAACAAAACGCGTATGGAAATCAATATCACCTTTTTCATAAGCATGGACAACTTCATCTTCACTAGAAAAGGCTTTTCCTTCACGCCCAGGAACAAAGAATTTACCAACACTTGGGGTTAAACCTTTTTCAACATCGTTTTTAAGGGCTAAAATATCACGATATTTAATTTCATCATTAACAATAATTTGATTATTAAATTCTATATCATATTTTAAATATGCTTGATAAACATCTTCAAACGTATGGTATTCGCGATCAATTTGTGAACGTTCAATCGAAAGATAATAGTTACCGATAATCATATCTTGTGAAGGTGTAACAACTGGTTTACCATCTTTAGGTGCTAAAATATTTTTCGATGCTAGCATTAAAAGACGGGCTTCGGCTTGAGCTTCATCAGATAATGGAACATGCACTGGCATTTGGTCACCATCGAAGTCAGCATTAAAAGCGGTTGTAACAAGGGGATGAAGTCTAATTGCTTTACCTTCAACTAGTTTTGGTTCAAAGGCTTGAATTGAAAGACGGTGTAATGTTGGTGCCCGGTTTAGTAAAACAGGATGTTCAACAACAACTTTTTCTAAGGCTTCCATAGCCTCTGGCGCACCTCTTTCAATTAATTCTTTCGCTCTTTTTACGCCTGACGACTTACTATCTTTAGATAATAAAGCAGTTTGATTGTCACCAGCTTGTTGATTTTCGGCTTGATCTTTTTGTCTTAAATAATTAATAATAAAAGGTTTGAACAAAATTAAAGCCATTTCACGAGGAATACCTGCTTGATACATTTTTAAATCAGGTCCAATAACAATAACTGAACGACCTGAGTAGTCAACTCTTTTACCTAACAAGTTTTGACGGAAACGTCCTTGTTTACCTCTTAAAATATCTGATAATGATTTTAAGGGACGATTTTTATCTAAGGCTGCTTTATTTTTACGTTTAGCATTATCAATTAAAGAATCAACTGCTTCTTGTAGCATCCGTTTTTCATTTTTGATAATCATCTCAGGAGAACGAGAATCGATTTGTCTTCTTAAACGAATATTACGTGAAATAATACGGCGATATAAATCATTTAGGTCAGTTGTCGCAAATCTTCCACCTTCTAGTTGAACCATTGGTCTTAAATCTGGGGGAATAACGGGAATAACATCCATTACCATCCATTCAGGTTTATTGTTTGAATGATAAAATGCTTCCGCAATTTCAAGACGTTTAACTAATTTTTCACGACGTTGTTTTGTCGCATTTTTCAATTCAGCTCTAATTTCACTAATGGTTTCACCTAAATCTAATCTTTGAAGTAAAAACTTAATTGCCTCAGCTCCCGTTTTTACTTTGTATTTGCCAAAAAATTCACGGTTCTTTTTGCTATGTTCTTGTTCAGTAATTACTTGACCTGGAACAAGTTCAATCGATGGATCACTTACTTCTGTAATAATATATGATGTAAGAGCTGCTACTTCTAAAACATCTTTAGTTTTCATATCAAGTAAAATCGCAATTTTACTTGGCGTATTTCGTAAATACCAAATATGAACAACTGGTGCAGCAAGAGCAATATATCCCATTCTTTCACGACGAACTTTACTTTCAGTAAGTTCAACTCCACATTTTTCACAAACTTTTTGGTCACCGACATTTTTACGTGATTTACCACAAGCACATTGATAATCTTTTGTTGGACCAAAAATTACTTCACAATATAATCCATCTTTTTCGGGTTTTAAAGTACGATAGTTAATCGTTTCGGATTTTTTTACTTCCCCTTTTAAAGTATATTCGACAAGTTCGCCATTTTCATTGTAATATGTTACCTTATCTTTTTTCTGAGGATTATAAGTAAATTCTTTACCTTGTAATTCAGGATTAGCCCAAGAAATTATTTCTTCAGGTGAGGCAATCCCTATTTGTAAATATTTATATTTTCTCAAATAATTCACCTCTTATTTATTATAGGCCTCGTTTACTTGCTTGTGCTTCAGCAAATTCGCCCACCAAACTCTTATTAGCAACATCAACGCCATTATTATCAACTAGTTTAACACTTAAACCAAGACCTTGTAATTCTTTAATAAGAGCTCTAAAGGCCTCAGGAATACCAGGTTTTGGTAATTCTTCACCATCAACAATGGCTTTATATACTTTATTACGACCGATAATATCATCTGATTTAATGGTCATCATCTCTTGAAGAGTGTGAGCAGCACCATATGCTTCAAGAGCCCAAACTTCCATTTCACCAAAACGTTGTCCACCATTTTGGGCTTTACCACCCATTGGTTGTTGCGTAACAAGGGTATAAGGTCCTTCACTTCTTGCATGAAGTTTATCATCAACCATATGGGCAAGTTTAATCATATACATAACACCAACTGAAATCTTATTATCAAATTGACGACCAGTTCTTCCATCATATAAATAAGTTTTACCATTTTCATCAATGATAGCACGAGCATTAGCAGGATTTTCACGCGCAATTCTTTCATCTTCGGCCCTAGCTTCGTTCATAATATCAACAATATCTTGATGTGTTAAACCATCAAATACAGGAGTTGCAACATGTACACCTAATTTTTTAGCCGCCATTCCTAAATGAATTTCAAGCACTTGACCGATATTCATACGAGATGGAACACCTTGAGGATTTAACATAATATCAATTGGGGTACCATCTGACATAAATGGCATATCTTCAATTGGTAAAATATTAGAAATAACACCTTTATTTCCATGACGACCAGACATTTTGTCGCCTTCAGAAATTTTACGCTTTTGGGTAATATAAACACGAACAACTTCATTAACTTCTGGTGGAAGTTCAGCTCCAGTTTTACGACTGAATCGTTCAATTCGATGAACAATACCACCACCACCATGTGGAACTTTTAATGATGTAACGCGAACATCTTTTGAGTTATCAGAAAATAATGCTTGCGTTAATCTTTCTTCAGGAGTAGGTTCGGTTATACCTTTAGGAGAAACTTTACCTACTAAAGTATCGCCTTCTTTTACTTCAGCTCCAAGTCTTACAATACCAAATTCATCAAGGTTGGCTATTGAATCTTTACTTTCGCCATCAAGATCTCTAGTAATTTCTTCTTTACCAAGTTTAGTATCACGTACTTCACAAGTATATTCTTCAATATGAATTGATGTATAAACATCATCTTGTACTAAACGTTCACTCATTATGACCGCATCTTCAAAGTTATAACCATTCCATGTCATAAAAGCAATTACAACATTGCGACCTAAAGCAAGTTCACCTTGATCCATCGAAGAACCATCAGCTAAAACATCACCTTTTTTAACTTTTTCACCTGGTTTTACAATTGGACGTTGATTAACGCAAGTTGAATGGTTAGAACGTTCATATTTATTAAGTTCATATGTAGTTTTTTCACCATTATCATTACGAACTACTATTTTCAAGCCATCAACATATTCAACCACACCATCAGCCTCAGCACAAATAGCAACCCCTGAATCTTTGGCTGCCTTATATTCAATACCAGTACCAACAAATGGTGCTTCAGGTTTTAATAGTGGAATTGCTTGACGTTGCATGTTAGCACCCATCAACGCACGGGTTGTATCATCATGTTCAAGGAAAGGAATACATGCCGTTGATATAGCAACAACTTGGGATGGTGAAACGTCAATGTAGTCAACTTTCATACAGTCTTCTTCTTTAAACTCACCATATTGACGAGCCATTACTTTATCATCAGTTATATAGATTTCCCCAGTTACAGGATCAGTTGCCATATGAACATTTGCTTCAGCGATAATGAATTCTTCTTCTTTATCAGCTGTAAAATATTTCATTTCATTAGTAATGATGGCTCTTCTTCTTTCGTAATCCTTTTTAACAACTAAATATGGGGTTTCAATAAAGCCAAATTCATTAGCACGAGCATATGAAGCAAGAGAGTTAATTAAACCGATATTTTGACCTTCTGGTGTTTCAACCGGACAAATTCTACCATAATGTGATGAATGAACATCACGTACTTCAAAGCCGGCACGATCACGTGAAATACCACCTTGGCCTAAAGCTGATAAACGTCTTTTATGAGTAAGTTCTGATAATGGATTGATTTGATCCATAAATTGTGATAATTGGCTACTACCAAAGAATTCTCTAAAAGTTGAAGTTAAAGGTCTAATATTAACTAAATTTTGGGCAGTTACACTTTTTACTTCACCTGAAGTAGACATTCTATCACGAATATTCTTTTCAACTTTAACCATACCCATTCTAAATTGGTTTTGAAGAAGTTCACCAATTAAACGAAGACGACGATTACTTAAATGGTCAATATCATCAATTTTACCAACAATTTTTCCAACTCCAACATGAAGATTGATATAATAACTAATTGTCGCAAAAATATCTGATAAAACCACATGGCAACGATCTTCTTGCTGATCGTTACCTAGAATTCTAACTTTAATGTCACCTTCATTGGTTTTTACTAAAATATCTAAAGTTTCAAGTACAACTTTATTGCTTGGATCAAGCATTAATTCATATTCGTAAGTTTGTCTGAAATGTTCACGATTTTCATTTAAAATATCAGCTGTGCTTTTACCTGTTAGACTATCTTTACGATAAGTAATTTCGGTGCCTTCTGGTAAAATAACTTCACCGGTATTTTTATTAATTAAATCTTTGGCAAGACGATGACCAACAGCACGTGCTACGGCATCAAGTTTTTTATTAACTTTATAACGACCAACTTTTGCAAGATCATAACGACGAACTTCAAAAAGTCTACTAGCAATAAACTTACGAGCCGTATCAGCCGAAGTTTTTTCACCAGGTCTTAAATTATCATAAAGTCTTTTGACAGCGTCATCTTCACCAAATGTTTCATCTTTATCAAAACTATTTTGAAAAATTTCTAAAATATTTTTAGGGCGTCGATCATTTTCTTCTCTTTCACCTAAAAATAAATTAACCATTTCTAAGTTACTTTTAACACCTAATGCTCTAATGAAGGTTGGTAAACATACTTTTTTAGATCTATCTAGTTTAGCAAACCAAATATTTTTATTACTCTTTTCAAATTCAATCCAAGCACCACGGGTTGGAATAATTTGACCAGAGAATATTGATTGCCCAGATTTTTTATCAATTTCTTCAGAGAAGAATACACCAGCAGAACGAACGATTTGAGTAACGACTACACGCTCAGCACCATTAAAAATAAAAGTCCCCCAAGGTGTCATCATCGGAAGTTCACCCATAAAGACGATATCATCTTTTATTTCACCTGTCTCTTTATTTTCTAAAGAAACATGAACCTTTAATGAACGTGAATAGTTAACTTTATTAAGTTTAGCCTCTTTGATTGTGTACTTAGGCTCTTCAAAATAATGTTCCATAAAATGTAATTCAAATTTTTCACCATCACCATGATCTTTAATTGGCGATATTTCTTTAAATAACGCATCTAATCCATCATTTAAAAACCAATCAAATGATTTTGTTTGAATTTCAATTAAATTAGGTAATTCTACATTAGTTTGAACACTTGCATAATTACGTCTAACTCTTGTTCTGCCATATTGGACATTTTTATAACTCAAATCATTCACCTCTTTTTATAATTTTGAGCATAAATGCGATTGACAAAAATTTTGCATTCTACCGCATTTTATCATATCTTGCTTATTATAAAATAAATTATTATTTTTGTCAAGTAAAATAACACTTTTTTTATATTTTAATCGGCAATTTTTGCCAAAAATTAAAAAAACAAAAAGATAAAGGTCAAAAAAATTGCTTCAACAACTATGCTATAGAATTAAAAAATATCTTATTTTTTTACCTTAAGAAGCTTTTTTTACAACTAAAACCTTTATCATTTAAATTTAATTTAATTATTTTTTAGCTTGAATAATCCAGTATCCATTATCTTTTTCAACAATCAAAACCTCCGCATAAACTGTCTCTAACGCTTTAAAGAGTGATAGTGCTCCTTGCTTTTTCTGAATTACACACCAAAAATTTCCGCCATCATTTAAATAGTCAATTGCCTTTAAAGCAATTTCATGAACGACTTTTTTGCCAGCTCTGATTGGAGGATTACTCACAATTACATCATATTTTTGTTTAATATTTTCGTAAATATTACTAGCGAATATTTCCGCATTTTGAATATTATTTAACGCTTTATTTTCTATACTTAAATCAATTGCACGTAGGTTAACATCTACCATCGTAATTTTGATCTGATCATAAATTTTAGCTAGTGTAAGCCCAATTACACCATATCCGCATCCCACATCTAAAACGGTTTGAGCTTTTTTTAAATCAATTGTTTTAAGTAATAAATTGCTACCAAAATCAACTGTTTTTTTTGAAAAAACACCATTATCCGTTATAAACTCTAATTTTTCTTTTTTGAAATAATAGGAAATCGTTGTTTGATTGCTAGTAAGATTGGGATTGTTTTCAAAATATTGACCGCTCATTCTAACCTCTTTTTTTATTAATAATGAAAAAAGTTTGAATATTAGCAAATCCATATTCAAACTTTTTAATTCTATCTATCGAATTATTTAACTTCTACTTCAGCGCCAGCTTCAACGAATTTAGCTTTTAATGCTTCTGCTTCTTCTGGAGCAATCTTTTCTTTGATAGGTTTTGGTGCGTTATCAACTAAATCTTTTGCTTCTTTTAAGCCAAGACCAGTTACTTCACGAACAAGTTTAATAACATTTAATTTAGCAGCACCAGCGCTCTTTAAGATTACGCTTACTTCACTTGGAGCTTCTTCAACAGCTGCAGGGCCAGCAGCAACTGCAACAGGGGCTGCAGCAGTAACACCAAATTCTTCTTCAATTGCTTTTACTAATTCATTTAATTCTAAGACAGACATCTCTTTTAAAGATGCAATAAATTCTTCTTTGTTAATTTTTGCCATTTCGTTTGTTCCTCCTAATTAATTTTCTTTTTCCGAAACTGCTTTAATAGCACATGCAAGACCACGAATAGGGGCTTGTAGTACACTTAGTAACATTGATAACATACCTTCTTTGTTTGGTAGTTTTGATAAAGCCTTTAAATCAGCCTCACTTGTAACTTTCTTATCAACAATACCTGCTTTAACACTTAATTTTTCATGATCTTTTGCAAAACCATAAACAATTTTAGCAGCAGTAACCTCATCGCCACCAGTTACGATAGCGGTAGGGCCTACTAAATGTTCATCTACACCATTATAACCTTCTTCTTTGGTTGCACGACGTAAGATGTTGTTTTTAACAACTTTCATTTCACAGTTTTCAGCATGTAGCTTAACACGAAGTTCAGTAACTTCAGCTACGGTCAATCCTAGGTAATCAACGAATAATGTTGATCCAGCATTTGAGATTTTTTCTCTAACTACTTGGACCGTTTCATGTTTTTTAGCGATTGTCGCTTCATTCATTGTTTTCACCTCCTGAAAATTTTCCTCGGTAGGCTTTCATTAAGTTCTCAAATTAGAACGCCTACTGTCTACGGCAGAGACTTTTATACTACTTTTTTGAATTTTATTTTAGTTACTATGCAATAGTGGTATTAACTTTAATACCAGGGCCCATTGTAGACGTAACAGTTAAGTTTTGAATATATACACCTTTAACAGTTTGTGGTTTAATACGATTAATTTGATTATAAACTGTTTTAATATTTTCTACAAGTTTATCAGTAGCAAAAGATACTTTACCTACTGGTAATTGAATATTACCTACTTTATCAGTACGATATTCAACTTTACCTGCTTTAAATTCTTTAACAGTTTGTTCAATATTCATTGTTACAGTACCAGTTTTAGGGTTAGGCATTAAACCTTTAGGTCCTAAAATACGACCTAATTTACCAAGTTCACCCATCATATCTGGTGTTGCAATGATTGTATCAAACTCAAACCAACCTTCTTTGATCTTTTCAAGATATTCACTTTCGCCAGCAAAATCAGCGCCTGCATCAAGGGCTTCTTGAACTTTAGCACCTTTTGCAATAACAAGGATGCGAACAGTTTTACCTGTTCCATTTGGTAATGATATTGCACCACGTAAATTTTGTTCTGCTTTACGAGGGTCGATGTTTAGTTTAAAAGAAACTTCAACAGTTGCATCAAATTTTGCATAATTAGTTTTTTTAACTAATTCAATTGCTTCATCAAGCGAATATCTTTTAGCACGATCAACTAATTTTAAAACTTCTTGATATTTTTTACCTCTTTTGGCCATTTTATTAATTTACCTCCTAAATGTGGTCTAACGGAATCTCCTCCCACCAAGATTGATTTACATCAATCAATTTAGAGAATACAGAAAACCTATTTTTCGATTACGATTCCCATATTGCGAGCAGTGCCTTCTACAATATTAGCTGCTGCCTCAACTGTATAAGCATTAAGATCTGGCATTTTCATTTGTGCTATTTCTAACAATTTAGCTCTAGAAATAGTTGCCACTTTAGTTTTTTTCGCATTTGAAGAACCTTTTTGAATACCTGCTGCTTTCTTTAATAAATCAGAAGCTGGTGGCGTTTTTGTAATAAAAGTGAAACTACGATCTTCATAAACATAGATTTCAACCGGAATTACATAACCTGCCATATTAGCAGTCTTTTCATTAAATTGGCTACAGAATTGTTGAATGTTAACGCCTGCTTGACCTAGGGCTGGTCCAACTGGTGGAGCTGGATTAGCTTTAGCGGCAGGAATTTGAAGTTTAACAACTTTTTTAACTTGTTTAGCCTTAGCTGCCACGAGACACACCTCCTTATTTTGTCCGTGATGTGGTTTATGAACGCTAAAACGTTCTCCCACACTTTTTTAATTCATATAGTATAAAGCTAGTATAAAGCGTCATTGCACGCAAATATTATTATACACAAAATCACGCAATAAGTCAAATCATTTACAAATTAACATCAAATCATTTACAAATTAACATTTACAAATTAACATCAAATCATTTACAAATTAACATCAAATCATTTATTCTTTTTTTAGTTGATGTTTTGAGACTTTATAATTAATAAATTTTGTAGCAAGAAAAACGCATAATAAATAGATTGCTATAAGCAAAATTAATACAAATATTAAGATTACTAAAGCAAGGATTGGATGATAATTATTAAAATTACCAAAGATAGTATGCCAAATTGCCTCACGTGAAAAAATAGGATATGGATACCAATCAAAGCTATAACAATACATCCCGGTAATTTTTACTAAAGTTCCATATATTACTAAAAAAGCAAGAAAGATTAAACATTTTTTAAATTGTATTTTTTCAAACTTGTGAAAGAAGAAATAAACAATAGCTATTATAGTAATTACATAATGAACTGTAAGATTTATTCCTAGGGAATGATATGAACGAGGATAAGGTCCATAATAACTAAAACTGCCATCGAAAGCAAGTTGATAAACCGTATACAATATCATAACAATAGCTTGATTCAGGCATACAAATAATACAAGATATGAATTATTAACAATGCGTTGTAATTTTTCAATTTTAAAAATCGTAGCAATAAATTTAAAAATTCCCCACAAACTAAAAATAATCAGTGACCAATAAGTAAAAAAGGAAAAATTTGCCCACCTACTTACAACATTAATTGTTGTAAAACGATTAAAATATTCTTCTTGATAAAACTCTTCGGGATATTCAAAATTAACAACAAGTTCGGTAAAAATAGCTAGACCTAAACAAGATGCTAAAAAAATTATTATGGAGAAAACATATTCTCCTTTTGTATTTGTTGCTTTCATAAATTATTTTTCAAATAAAAACTATTTTTTTAATTATTACTCAAAATTCTTTTTCATGTCCGCAAAACTTTGAGCAATTTTAAATCCTGCGAATAAATAAATATAACGAGCTTTATTATCAAGACCAGTAAAAAATGTCATATAAGATGCCCCATGTTCTTTTAAATAAGCACAAAGGTAACAAAATAAAGCCTTCCCAAGACCTAAATTGCGACTATTAGGAGCAACACAAATTCCATCTAAATGACCTCTACCTGTTTCTTCTTTATACATTGCGCCAGTCCAACCAACAACTTTATTGTTATCAAGGGCAACTAAGAAAGGCATCGGATGAGGTTTTTTTAAATTATTCATAATGGCTCCAGCAAATCCTGGATTATCAATTTCACGGCAGAATTCTTCAATACCGGTATGCTTTTTAGCATCATATACTTCAACGGTTAAACCTTTTTTAGCATTTTCAGCCATCTTATTTACAACTGCTTGAGGTAATTCATAATTTGCAAGTGGTAAATGGAATCCTTCATGAATACTATTTACAAAATAATGATGGTGGTATAAGAATAAATAAAAATCTGAATTAATTCGTACAGCTGGCATTCCGGGATGTTCATGCTTAGATGTATAAGGAATATACCAAGGCCAATTAATTTGGCTCAAGAACACAAAACGAGCTGATGATTTACCTTGTGCTTTTAGATATTCTTCTACTAAATCTAAGAGTTTAGATCCAATTCCTTGACGTCGATAATCTTTTTGCACAATTATTGTATTAAGATATCCTGATGTTTTAGGATTATCATCAACAATATTGCCACTTGCAAAGCCTACAAGTTTATCATCATCTAATGCTACAAATGTTCCTTTACTTTGAAAATAAGGATTATTAAATAATTTATTTTGAAATTCTGTAAATGATAATTCTTTAAAAAAGACTTCTTCTTTTGTTAACTGAACAAATAAATCATACATTGGTTTTTGATATTTTTCTAAATAAGCAGTATATTTAATCATTTTTTCCTCCTTTAAATAAAAATAGTAGGCGTTACCCTACTATTTGATTGCTTCTACTTCATCAAAGCGAAGTTCATTTGGTGTTTGTCTACCAAAAAGATCAATTAAAACAGTTACTGTTTGATTATCATAATCAATCTTTTCAACCACTGCTTCTTGACCAAAAAAGGTTTCGGATAAAACTTTAACTTTATCACCAACCGCAAATTTAATATTGGTTGTAACGGTAATACCATTTTTCTTCAAAATAGGAATCATTTCTTGAGGAGGTACTGGAACGGGTTTTGCTCGACCACCACTAGATCCAAGAAAGCCTGTAACCATCGGTGTATTTCTAACAATAAACCACGATTCATCCGTAACAATCATATCAACAAAGATATAGCCTGGATATGGATTTTCAATAACTTCTTTCATTTCTCCGTTTGCCTTTTTTTCCATATGGACTTCTTCAGGAACTAAAACGTTGAAAATATAATCTTCCATATTCATTGAAACAATTCTTCGTTCAAGATTACGCTTTGCGGCATATTCCATTCCTACATATGATTGAATAATGTACCATTCTCTTTCATTATCTGTATCTTCATCGTACATGTAAAACACCTAGTAAATTAAATTTTTAAGCAATTGGATAATTTTTTCGATAACCCAATCACATGCAACAAAGAATAATGCTAATACGATTGAGAAAACCACTACTTTGACAACATTCCAGAAAAATTCTTTCCATTTCAAACCTGTTATATGTTTGATTTCAGAAAAAGAAGGACGATAGAATGATGCCGCAACAAGAATAATTGATACAGCACCAAGGGCAATTAACACCCATGAAAAAACCATTGTATTAGTTTTTCCACCAATCAACCAAGCATCCTCAGGAATAGTCAATAACTCACCTTGTAATAATAAAACGCCAAGTTCGATAGCAAAAAGGCCTAAAAACAATAACAAGTAATTTTCAATTTTATGTTCAGATAATAAATATTCTAAAACCCGACTTTTCTTTTCTGCTTTAACTTTTTCAGCCATTGTAAAAACCTCCTATTTTGTTTCCTTATGTATTGTATGTTTATTGCAACGTTTACAATACTTTTTAATAACTACTCTTTCTGTAGTATTTAGTTTATTTTTTTCTGTTATATAATTGCGAGATAAACATTCCTCGCAAACTAGTATTACTTTTTCTCTCATATAATACCACCTTGACTAATTTATTATACTAAAAAAATTAGGATAAGTCAACTATTTAAGTTATTTTTTACGCGTTTTTTTCCTAATTCGATCAAGCGCATCATAAATACGTTTTACATCACATTGCAACTTTGTTGCAATCATTTTAGGTTTTTCTTGATTAATAAAACGATGTTGAAAAACTAGTAATTCAAAATCAGATAAATTAAGTTTTTCTTCTTGCAAATAATAATCATCATCAGGCTTTTTTGCTTCAACGACATATTCATCTAGATTTTCATGGTAACTAATTTTTTGCAATTTCGTTCGCTTTTTTAAAAGATCAATATATCTTCTTTGAAGAATAATAGTAAAATAGCGATTAAAGCTTTGAAAATAATGTTCATTATAAGTATTAATAGCTTTGGTTAAAGCAATTAGCCCTTCTTGATAAAAATCAGCTCTTTCATCTTTAGTTAAATTTAGTTTTTTAATGTTTGCTAAAATTAATGGTTTATACTTTTTAAACATTAAATCTCGTGCTTCATCATCATTTTCCCCTATTAAGTATAACAGTTCATTATCATTATAATTTTCCATTTGCCCCCCATTTTAATGTTATTTAATTTTTTTGACGATTTCTTAATATTTCATAAAAAATAATACTAGCACTAACTGATGCATTAAGCGATGTTACATGACCAATCATCGGAATTTTAACTTTAAAATCGCAATTTTCTTTAACTAATCTTGAAATTCCAAAACCCTCAGAACCGATAACAATCGCAATTTTTCCTGAATAATCTTGATCTTGATAAGCCGTTGCCCCCTCCATATCAAGTCCAATAATCCAAAATCCAGCTTTTTTTAATTTATCGATAGTTTGTACTAAACTTGTTACTTGACATACTTTGACATATTCAATTGCACCAGTTGATACTTTGGCAGCAGTAGCATTTAACGAAACACTACGATTTTTAGGAATAATAATACCATCAAGACCTGTAGCATCAGCTGTTCGCATAATTGCCCCTAAATTGTGGGGATCTTCTAAACCATCTAAAATTGCTAAAGCAACGTTTTCTTTTTGGACACAACTTTTTAATAATTCATCTAAATCAGTATAACCATATTCTTTTATTTCAGCTACAATTCCTTGATGATTATTGCCAAATTTTTTACTTAATTCATCATTTGTTAGTCTAACAATTTCTATTGGATGTTTTTTGGTAATTGCTTTGATTTTATCTAAATCATTATAATTATTTGATAGAAAAAGTCGTTCAATATTATGATTAGCTTTTAGGGCTTCCATGACAGGATTTTTACCATAAATATACATTTTAGGATTCCTCCTTTTCGATTACCGCAAGCGCTAATGCCATTATTTCATCTAATCTTTGGTAATTTTTAGCTAAATATAAATAGCCTATAATTGCTTCAAAGCCTGTTGATACTAAATAAGCCGTTTTATCAACGTTTTTACGATAGCCATGAGGTGCATTATTTCTACCTCTTAAATAAATGTTACGTTCTTCTTCTGTTAACCTATCTTGAATTTGGGTATAAATTTTCATATGTGCATTAGCTGAAACATATTTAATATTTAATTTTTTTAAATCTTTATTTTTAGTAACATTTAAATTTAACAAATGTTGGCGAACAACAAGTTCGTAATATGCATCACCAATATAGGCTAAATTACTACCATTTAATAGTTTATAATTCATTATAATATGATCCCTGCTTCATTTATTTTATTTCGTAATTCATCTGCTTTTTGATAATCTTTAGCAAGTCTAGCTTGTTGCCAAGCTTTGACTAACGCTTTTTCTTCACTAGTAAGAGCTTTAAAATCTACCTGCAATCCTAAAATTTCAAGCATATCTTGATAAGTCTTAAAATCACTGCTTAATTCTTTGATTGAACAATTGGAATTGCGTAAATCAGTATTGATTTTCTTTTGTAAAGTATATAAAACGCTAACTGCATTAGCCGTATTAAAATCGTAAGCCATTTCTTGAAGGAAATTATCCATTAAAGGTAAAACAGTGCCAACTTCTTTAGCATCATTTAGCTCTAAGCGACGTGCTAAAGCGATATATGTCTTAGCAAATTTTTCCCATTCATTAGCGGTTTTTTGCATTAATTCATCACTATAATTGATCGTTTGACGATAATGGTTTGATAAAACAAATAAGCGATATGCTTGAGGAGGATAAGCCACCATTACATCTTTTAGCCAAATGACATTGCCAAGCGACTTACTCATCTTTTCACCACTTAAATCAATTCGCGCATTGTGAATCCAATAATTAGCTATAGTATGATTATAAAGAGCCATTGATTGGGCAATTTCATTTTCATGATGAGGGAATTTAATATCAATACCACCACCATGAATATCAATTTTACCACCAAAAATCTCATTAATCATTACAACACATTCGGTATGCCAACCAGGACGTCCCATTCCAAAAGGACTATCCCATTTTTTACCAAAGTCTTTAGTTTTTTTCCAAAGGGTAAAATCGGCTGGATCTTTTTTATTTTCATTAACTTCAATTCGCACACCACTTTCAAGATTATCAAGTTTTTGATTGCTTAAAATACCATAGTTTTTAATACTATGAACATCAAAATACACATCATCTTGACTTTGATATGCGTGATTAGTTTTAACTAGGGCATCAATAAAATTAATAATACCTTCAATATTTTCGGTAACTTTAGGATGGATAACATCTTTTGAACAACCTATTTTATCACAAGCATCAAGATATGCTTTAATATATTTATTACTAACTTCTTCTTCGGTAGTATTTTCTTCTAAAGCTTTTTTAATAATTTTATCATCAATATCGGTAAAATTAGAAACCATTTTTACTTTATATCCAACATATTCTAAAAATCTTTTTACGGTATCAAAAAAGATTACCGGTCTAGCATTACCGATATGAATATGATTATATACAGTCGGTCCACAAACATACATTGATACTTCATTAGGTTTAATCGTTTTAAAATCTTCAATTTTATTAGAAAGAGAATTATAAACTTTTATACTATCTTTTATCATAAAATTACTCCTTTATCCTAAAAGTTATTTAGAGATTAACATTATTTTTAAAAAATAAGACCACAAACGTATGTGGTCTTAAATAAACATAAGCTAAGCGTATAAGCAAAGATACAATTAACGCTTTGAAAATTGTGGAGCACGACGAGCTTTACGAAGACCATATTTCTTACGTTCAATCGTACGTGGGTCACGAGTAAGTAAACCAGCTTTTTTAAGTACAGGACGATAATCAGGGTTTACAAGTAATAATGCTCGGCTAATACCAAGACGAATAGCACCTGCTTGACCACTAATACCTCCACCGCCAACGTTTACAAAGATATCATATTGAGAACCTGTTTCAGTAAGATTAAGGGGTTGTAAAACATCTAAACGAATTGCTGCAGAAGGAATATATTCTACGAAATTACGATTATTAACAACGAATTTTCCATTACCTGGTACCAAACGTACTCTTGCAACAGAACTTTTTCTTCTACCTGTTGCTTGATAAACTGTCTTTTCCATCGTTTATACCTCCTACTTAACTTCTAAAGGGAATGCTTCAGGTTTTTGAGCTTTTTGCTCATGTTCAGGACCAACATAAACATAAAGACGACGATACATATTATCGCCTTGAGGTCCTTTTGGAAGCATGCCTCTTACAGCAAATTCAATAATTTTTTCAGGTTGATTTTCCATTAATTCTTTAGCAGTTCTAGTTCTTAAACCACCTGCGTATTGTGAATGACTATAATATTTTTTATCATTCATTTTCTTACCAGTTAATACAACCTTTTCTGCATTAACAACAACAACATAATCGCCACCATCAATATGAGGAGTATATGTTGGTTTATGTTTTCCCTTTAAAACAGTTGCAACCGCAACAGCCATTCGGCCAAGTACTAAATCAGTTGCATCAATTACATACCATTTACGATTTTCTTGCGCTTTTTTAACTGTGTCCATATAAGTTGTACGCATTTTAATTCCTCCTAAAATTATAAAATTTAAGGGCTTAAGTTTGTGGGTTTGTCTTTCGACTAAATGTATCGGTATTATTATACCTTAATTGGGCAAAAATGTCAAACGATAAAAACTTTTTTTATACTACTGAACGTTGAACATAATTACCACTAATCATTTTAACTTTAGTTGTAATAATAAAGGCTTTTGGATCGACGGTATGAACTAATGCCAAATATTCGGGCACTTCAAAATTGATGGCATAAATTTCAAAAACTTTTTTATCACGATTAGTATATCCACCAATAGCATCATAAATAGTCATACCATGTTTGAATTTTTCTAATAAAACCTTTTTTAATTCTTCTTCTTTATCCGTAATGATTTCTATTCTTGTCATTTGATAGGTTTGATACATTGCTTGAAGAACCTTCATATAAACAATTAATCTTACAACGGTGAATAAAACATTTTCGACACTAATTAAAGATGATAAGCCAATAATAGTAAAGTCAACAATAAATTGATATTTAGTAAATGATATTCTTTTTTTCATTACTAAATAATTAGATATGATATCCATTCCCCCGGTAGAACCACCACCCATTAAACAAAGGGCAGCACCATATCCCGTAACAAGACCGCCAATAATGGCTAAAAGAAGTCTAGTACCAGGAAGCATTGATTGCATAAAATCGGTTTCAAGCATAAAATTAGCACTATTATGCGCAATGTTAAAACTACCATCAAATAATTCTACGATTCCTTTACCGACTCCTTCGCCATCTTTTAATAATAACGCAAAAGGGCTGATTGTTAAATTAGAAATAATCGACATTAAAATGGTTTGAAGGGCGATTGATAATACAGTAAGTAACGCAAAATGTTTACTAACACCACGCCATCCAATTAACAAAAGCGGAATATTAATTAAACCAACAAATAAACCAATGTATCCTCTAATAGTGGTATTACCGGTAAAATGTTCAACGATTCCGACAATTAATTGTGATAATCCTGTTACTCCACCTGAAAAAAAGCCACCAAGTTGAAGTAACCAAACAACACCAAAAGAATAAATAATCGAACCCAATGATACTAAAAAGATTGCTTTGCACATATGTTTAGTAGATTTATTTTGTTCTATATTGACATTGCTAAAAATATAATTAGGTTTTTTACTAGATCCATGATTAGGTGAATCATTATGTGATTGTTCTGTTTCCATTTTATTTTTCCTTCTATAATAATAAAGTTTTTATTTAACATCAGGATTTATAATTCTTGTATCATCCTTTTTCTTACTATGACCAAAGTGTTTAGTAATATCAAAAAGAATCGGTGGAATAATACAAGTTAAACATGAAGCAATAATTAAGGCATTACTAAAGTTTTCTTCAAAAATGCCAAATTCTATTGAAGCAATACTAACAATAATCGTACAGGCAACTAATAAAGTTGTTTGAATAACGGTTGATATGTTAAACCATTTGCATAAATAAACAAATGGTATTTTGACTAAAATTAAAACCACAAATAGACATAAAATTAATAATAAATTTTTAAAAGCAAATATTTCTTGTAATGGCATTAACATTCCAACCCGTAAACCAACAAGAAGATAAAAGATTGGAATAAAGATACCATAACCAATTGTTTCAAGTTTGTGAATACTTTTTTCACTTGGTTTAGCAAGTTTAATGACCATTCCCGCTAAAAATGCACCTAAGATGTATTCAACACCTGACATTTCACAAATTATCATTAAAATTAATAATAGCACAATAGTTAATCTTATTCCAAAATGGACAATTCCGTCCGATATTTTTTTAAAGATTTGTAACTTAAAATAGCGATTAAAAAAATAAACTAAAACTAAAATAATAACTAAAACGAGTAATAACCATGGTTTTTGTTCTTTAGTCATTCCGATAATTAACATTAAAAGGCTAAGAGAAACAACCGATATTAGTTCTGATTTGATTGCATAACTATTAATAATTTTCCCAATTGTACTTTTGGTTAAACCTTCATCATGAACAAGGGGAATGACAATTGAAGCAAATGTACTACTAAAAGTAATACTAAGAAAAATAACACCTACGACTTTATCTGTCATATACTTAAGAAAGAAGAAAGAACTTCCGATGCTCAAGCAAATAACAACTAGTAACATAATCGTTGTAAGTAAACTAATATTAAGTGAATTAGTTTTATGATTTTCTTTAATAACCGAAAAATCGGTATCTAAGCCACTTAAGAATAGCAAAATTCCCATACCAATCATATATAAGCCTTGCAATAATGGTATAAGTTCATCATCTTGAACAAAAAGACTGCGACTACCAAAACTAGCAAGCAAGATACCTGCTAAAATTTCAATAACAAAAACGGGAATAAACTTAGCTCTTATAACCGTTAAAATAACCGGAATAATCGCCGAAAGTCCTAATAAAATCACAACCGGAATTAACGATTCAAGAGTAAAGGTTGTATTATTTAAAAAAATTTCTAAACTAGCTAACATATTTATTTAATAATTGCTCCGCTAGGTAAATTTTTTATTTCTAAGACTTCTAATTGATCATTATTAGAAGCACAAAGAATCATACCTTCTGATTCAACTCCTCTAATTTTGGCTTTAGCTAAATTAGCAACTACCACAACCTTTTTACCAATTAATTCTTCAGGTTTATAATAATTGGCAATACCTGAAACAATTTGGCGAGTTTGTGTACCGATTTTAATTTGTGAAACTAATAATTTGTCCGCATTAGGATGTTTTTCACATTTTACAATTTCGCCAACTTTAAGCACAACTTTACTAAAATCTTCCATATTAATAGTTGATTGTATTTCTTCTTGAATAGTAGGTGTTTGAGGCTTGATACTTTCATAATATGCTAATTCTTTTTCTAAGTCTAAGCGTTGGAAAAGATTATCAATTTTATTAACCTTTGCTTGACTAAAATCTTCGCCAAAGGCTAATTGATCAAGTCGATAATTTGCCTTTTCTTTATCGATAGCAAATAAGATTTTCTTTGAAGTTGAAATTAAATAAGGTGAAACTAATACCGCAATTATTCTTAATGATTCAACTAAATGATACAAGACACTAGCAAGAGCGTCTTTAGTTGCCTCATCTTTGGCTAAAATCCATGGTGCTGTTTCATCGATATATTTATTAGCTCTTCTGACAAGTTGCCAAGTTTCACTAATACCATCTTGTAAACGGAATTCTTCAAAACATTGAATGGTTTTTTGGATAGCATCCGTAGCTACTTGTTCTAAAGAAAGATCATAAGAAGTCTTAACTTTAGCACAAGGAATTTGACCATCAAAATATTTGTTAACCATTGAAAGAGTTCTACTTACTAAATTACCTAAATCATTAACCAGTTCGGCATTATATCGTAAAATAAACCGTTCATAACTAAAAAGTCCATCATTGCCTAAAGGTAGTTCTTTGGTAAGATAATATCGCAAAGCATCAACCCCATAACGATTAATTAAATCCATTGGATAGACGGCATTCCCTTTCGATTTCGACATTTTACCATCTTTAGTTAAAATCCAGCCATGAACATATAATTTAAATTTAATGGGAATATCTAAAGCCATCAACATAATCGGCCAATAAATTGCATGAAATCTTAAAATATCTTTACCAACAACATGATATACATGATCATTATTTAACCAAAATTCTTGATATAATTTATCATCTGAACTACCATAGCCCAGTGCTGTTAAATAATTAAATAAAGCATCAATCCAAACATAAATTACATGTTTAGGATTAGATGGAACTTTAATTCCCCAGGAAAAAGATGTTCTACTAACACATAAATCTTCTAAGCCTGATTCAATAAAAGATATAACTTCATTTCTTCTGGTTGCAGGAACAATGAAATCTTCATGTTCATTAATATATTGTAATAAGCGACTTGCATATTTTTTTAAACGTAAAAAGTAACTTTCTTCGGAAACAAGCTTTGTTGGTTTTCCACAATCGGGGCAAGTATCGTTTTCACCTAATTGGGTTTTGGTAAAAAAGCTTTCACAAGAAACGCAATAATGACCACTATAAGATCCTAAATAAATATCATCATTTGCTAGCAATCGTTCAAAAATTTTTGCCACGACTTCTTCATGATTTTTATCAGTTGTTCTAATAAAATAATCATAATCGATACCCATCGTTTGCCAAAGTTTTTTGGTATCACTAGCAACTTGGTCAACTAATTCTTGAGGTGTCATATTAGCTTTTTTGCTAGCTTCTTCGATTTTTTGTCCATGTTCATCCATTCCTGTTAAATAAAAAGTGGTGCGACCCATTAAACGATTAAATCTTGCAAAGGCATCACAAGCAACAGTTGTATAACTATTACCTATTTGAACCTTGCCACTAGCATAATAAATAGGCGTTGAAATATAACATTTTTTACACATTGATTTTCACCTCGATTTTACTTGTCACATTATAGCACATTTTCATTTTTTTATAAAGAAAAATGATTATCCTATTTTAGATTTACGCTTTTTAAGAATTATTTTAACAATGATCATGATGATAATAAAGCATAAAAGCGCTGAAGTAATAATAACAACTTCTAAATAATTATTAATATAGCAACCAAAGTCATTTCCACATCCAATGATATTATCTTCAATGACTTCAAAATCAATCGTAACACTAGCATCATGACCACTAGTATCTCTTACATATAAATATAATTGATGTTTACCAACTTTGATGGCTTTACCATCATAATCTTGATTATCTAATTTAATAATTGTTTCATAGCCCAAGAAATTTTCAATAATTTCATATTCAATTTTATCAACGTTTATATATTTTTGGTTATTAGCAATGTTTTTAACTTTAATAATAGGCTTGGTGGTATCAATTACTTTAATATTTTGGAGCACTTCTTCACTTTGATTACCATAGCTATCAATAGCTTTATATTTAATATATCCCTTTTTACCAACTATCATACTTGCATCAAATGCTATTTGATCCAAAACTTCAACCTCATCAATAAAATATTGCTTGATAATTTGGCAAGGCGTTAAAAAGTTATCTTCTACGATTAAATTTTCTAAAAAGTTAGTAGTTGAATATTTGGTATCATTAATAGTTACATCACTTACCCTAACAGTAGGAGAAATCGTATCAATAATTTCAAAATAGGCCTCATATGTTGGAGTTTGATTCATACTTTCATCAATCGCAAAATATGCAAAAGCAATTTTAATTCCTTTTTTTAATTCTTCTTTAATTTGTTCAAAGGAATCGTTATTATAGTTCTTAAAATCAAAAACAAGACGAGGATTCTCATCATAATTATCAGTCAAAGCAAATTGATCTAATAAAACTAAATCATCAACTTCTATATCCTTTAAAACAATTTTATCTAAAGAATTAATTTTAGGGGCGGTAGTATCGATAACATTAACGCTAATTAACTCAGTATAGGCTAAATTATCACTTTTATCAGTCGCCAAATATTGAAGATAACCAAGTTGACTATGTTGTAAATATTGATTGAAATCAACTAAATTATCAAGTTCAGTTAAATCTTTATCATAGTATTTAATATTGATTGCAATTTCTTGGTCATAATTATCTGTTACATTTACAAACCTAAAATAATCGATTGTTGCTATTTCACTATCATTAATGGTAATGGTAGGTGATGCCACAATCTTGGGCGCTATTAAATCAACAATTTTAATAACTTTTGATAATACTACATAATCAGCTGTTTTTTTATCATATATTCCTACATGAATTGTTTTAGTACCAATAACGTTTGTATCAACGGTCTTTTCAACTAAATATTCATATTCATTTGGTTGTCTATTAGCAACTTTAATATCTTCTTTAAAATTAGGTAAGGGATCAAAAACATTTATCTCATAATTATCTTTTGACCAATCAATTTTAATTTTTTCTTCTTGAATTAAATTATAATCAATGATTTGATCACTTGTATCAAACAAATAAAGACTAATACCACCATTATAATAATTTTGATCTGTAAAATATTGATAAATATTACTAATAGGTTGTTTAATTCTAAATTTAATATTACAAATATTGCTTTTATAACTAGAAAAATAACCATCTGGCAATTTTTCATCTTTAATTAACATCAACATTAAAACATTTTCATCAAGATATTCATTAATAACATCATTGTTAAAAATAGCATAAGACGAAAAATAAAAATATTGATTATCAACTTGTACTGGTTCAAAATAATCTTCTTGAAATCTAATTTGTAATTTTACTTGACTAAGACTAGCGAATTGATCTAAATTAAAAGTAATCGTCGCAATTTCATTAGGTTGATATGCTATTTTATCAAAAACCATATAGAAGTTGGCATTAGTAGATGCTTTGGCTTTAGTTGTTTGGACAAATGACATTAATGTTGAAATAGTAAGTCCTAACATTAATAATTTAAAAAGGATTTTTTTACACATAAATTCTTCATCACCTCAATATAATATTATATTAAGGTGTGATTTAATATTTTGATGAAAATAGACGAATAAAAAATAAAATCCTTTAAGATACCATATTAGTATCTATAAAGGATTTTTTGATTTTAAATTAAGATATTTTGGTTGTAAGATCCTTGTAGCCTTTAAACATTTGTTTTTTCATACTCAAAGCCTCTTCAATTGGAATGGCAACAACTTCATTATGATAAACGCCCATACATTTGCCACCTTCACCTTTTAATAATTCTTCCACTGCCGCAATACCTAAACGGCTAGCAAGAACTCGATCAAAAGGAGTTGGACTGCCACCTCTTTGAATATGGCCAAGAATTGTAGCTCTTGAATCAAAGCCCGTAAACTCTTTAATTTGTTTAGCTAGTTCTCTCACATCCGTAATATGTTCCGTAATAACAATTAGAACATGACGACTTTTATGATTTTGACATTTTTTAACCGTCTTAATAACTTCTTCTAAACTAAATCCTGTTTCAGAAGTAATGACTAAATCGGCTCCAGTTGCCATCGCTGCCGCATAAGCAATATCACCACAATATCTTCCCATTACTTCAACAATTGAACAACGTTGATGTGAATTAGAAGTATCTCTTAATTTATCAATTGCATCAACTGCGGTATTAACAGCGGTATCAAAACCAATGGTAAATTCACTTGAAGCAATATCATTATCAATTGTTCCCGGAAGTCCGATACAATTTAAGCCCATTTTAGTAAGTTTTAAGGCACCCCGATAAGTTCCATCACCACCAATGGCAATTAAAGCATCAATTCCTAATTTTTTCAATTGATCTAAAGCGATTTGGGCTACTTCATCTTTACTAAATTCCGGAAGTCGTGCCGAACCAAGAATTGTTCCACCACGATTAATAATATTAGTTACCGAATCACGATCCATTAAAGTAATGCGTCCTTCAACTAATCCTTTATATCCATCTTCAATACCATATACTTCAAGTCCACTATCAATTCCTGCCCGAACAACTGCTCGAATAGTGGCATTCATGCCTGGAGCATCGCCTCCTGAGGTAAGAATGGCTATTTTTTTAATCTGCTTTTCCATACAACCTCCATAATTTATTTAATTGTAGTTATTTTTGCAATTATTCATTATACTACAATTTTTATTTAATCGACAAATATTTGCTTTTATTTTACTTGTTTTAAATGCCATATTAAATTAGCATATTCTTTAATACTGCGGTCGGATGCAAACCTACCGGCTTCACTAATATTAACAAGTGACATTTGTTGAAATTTTCTTTGATTATGATATATTTGATCCATTTGATTATGAACTTTCAAATAATCTTCAAAATCAGCTAAACACATATAACGATCGGCTATTCCATTTGATGTTAAAAGATAATTGGCAATATTTTCAAAACTTTTACCGACAAAACCTTTTTTAAGGGTATTAATAACATTTCTTAAATCTTTGTTGTTGTTGTAAAAATAAGTTGAATTATAACCTTTTTTCCAAACTTCATCAACTTCTTTAGCACTCATTCCAAAAATAAAGATGTTTTCATCGCCAACCGCATCGCAGATTTCGACATTAGCACCATCCATTGTTCCAAAAGTAAGCGCTCCATTAATCATAAATTTCATATTACTAGTTCCACTTGCTTCATAACCTGCTAACGAAATTTGTTCACTAATTTCACTAGCGGGCATTAAATACTCAGCTAGCGTTACACAATAATCTTCAATAAACACCACATTTAATTTTTCTTTAATTTTAGGATTTAGGGCAATATCTTTAGCAATATAATTGATTAATTCAATAATTTCTTTCGCTAGATAATAACCAGGAGCTGCCTTGGCACCAAAAATAAAGGTTTGGGGAGTAAGATCCAAATTAGGATCTTCTTTTAACTTATTATATAAAGTAATTATTTTTAAAACATTTAAAAGTTGACGTTTATATTCATGTAATCTTTTAACTTGAACATCAAATCTTGTATTTGGATCTAAAATAATGCCTTGCTTTTTATAAATCATATTAGCAAAATCACATTTATTAAGATATTTAATTCTTGCTAACTCATCGAGAATTTTATCATTATCATAATAAGTGCGGAATTTTTTTAATTCACTCGCATCTTTATACCAGCCATGACCAATTGTATCATCTAAGAGATTAGCAAGTCTGGGATTAGATTGATGTAGCCATCGCCGATGGGCAATTCCATTTGTTACATTGGTAAATTTTTCGGGTGTAAGTTGATAATAATCATTAAAAATACTACGTTTTATGATATCACTATGAAGAGCTGATACACCATTAATATTATGACTTGCAATAACACATAAATTGGCCATTTTAATACGATTATTTTGAATAATAGCCATTCGATTAATTTTATCCCAATCATTAGGATATAAACTAAATAAATAACTTGTATAACGGCGATTTATTTCTTTCAAAATGGCATAAATTCTGGGAATATTTTTTTGAATAAGGTCTTCACTCCAAGTTTCTAATGCTTCTGATAAAACAGTATGGTTGGTATATGCAATCGTTCGATTCACAATATCCCAAGCCTCATCCCAAGTAAAACCATTATCATCCATTAAAATACGCATCAATTCCGGAATAGCTAAAGCTGGATGCGTATCATTAATATGAATTGCCGCTTTATCTGGTAATGTATGCAAATCGGTATAACGTTTTAGGTGATCATTTACAATATTTTGCATTGAAGCACTAACTAAAAAGTATTGTTGTTTTAATCTTAAAGTTTTTCCTTCATAATGATCATCTGATGGATAAAGAACTTTAGAAATAAGTTCGGCTTCTTGATTTTCATAAACGGCTTTACTATAATCACCTTGGGAAAAAGATTTCATATCAAATTCATTAGCATTTCTTGCACGCCAAAGCCTAAGAGTCGAAACTGCATCACTTTGACCACCCGAAATTAATAAATCATAAGGCATTGCTTCAATCAATTTAGCATCGTGATATTCAACTTTCATTTTACCATTTTCGTGATATTCGCTAATCCAACCGCCAAAACGAACAGTTAGCACACGATCACTACGAGGAACTAGCCAAACCTTACCCCCAGGAAGCCAAACATCAGGCATTTCGGTTTGCCAACCATTAACAATTTTTTGTTTGAAAAGACCATATTCATAACGAATGGAAAAACCGGTTGCGGGATAATCAAGCGAAGCTAGAGAATCCATAAAGCATGCCGCAAGTCTACCCAACCCACCATTGCCTAATCCAGCATCATTTTCTTGATCATAAAGCTCATCTAAATCAAATCCTAATTCATCAAGAACGGCTTTGTAAACTTCAACAATTCCTAAATTATAAAGATTGGTCTTTAAGCTTCGTCCTACTAAAAATTCCATACATAAATAATAAACTCGTTTAGCCGATGTTGCTTTAACTTTTTGATTAAATTGTTTTTTCTTTTGTAAGAGGATATCTAAAACAGCCATACTAACGGCTTTATACATCTGGTCAATACTAGCATCACTAGGTGTAACACCAAAATAATTAGCTAATTTTTCTTCTAATTGTAACCTAGTTTGCTTAATTAGTTCTTGTTGCTTGAGCATTTTTTCATCACCTATTTTTCTAAAATTTCCTCATACATCTTGAGATATTCTTTAGCCGATGTACTCCAACCAAAATCTTTATTCATAACTGTTTCTACTTGTTTTTGCCATAAGTCTTTATTATTATAATCATTTAAGGCCTTTTTAATAACTTCTAACATTTCTTTGGCATCTAAGCCTTCAAAAGTATAACCATTGCCATTTTCTAAAGTAAAATCTTTAATACTATCTTTAAGTCCACCAGTCGTTCTAACAACCGGAATAGCACCATATCTTGATGCAATCATTTGAGACAAACCACATGGTTCTGATTTAGATGGCATTAGAAATAAATCACTTGAGGCATAAATTTTACGTGATAAATCTTGATTAAAAGCAATAATAACTCTTAATTTATTATAATAGCGATCTTCTAAATCCTTAAAATAATCTTCATAATAAGTATCACCCGTTCCCAAAATGACAATTTGAATTTTTTCTTGTAAAAGGTTAGCAAAAATATCTTTGACAAGATCTAATCCTTTATGGGCAACTAATCTTGATACCATTCCAATCATTGGAATATTTGCGTCAACTGGCAAATTTAACATGGCTTGTAATTCTAATTTATTTTGCGTTTTATTAAGAAAATTTTTCTTATCGTAATTAGCAAAAAGGGCTTTATCTTTAGATGGATTATAAAAAACTTTATCAATTCCATTCAAGATTCCGCGTAATTTACCTTCATCTTTGATTCGTTTAGTTTCATATTCTAAATTATGCGCAAATTCTTTTTGCAATATTTCTTCGGCGTAAGTTGGACTAACAGTTGAAACCAAATTGCTAGCTTCCATTGCTCCTTTCATAATATTAACATGGCCTTGATATTCTAATAAATAACCATCATTCATTGAAAGGCCAAAAACATCTTCAATAATATCTTGATCATAATTATAAATGCCTTGATATTCAATATTATGAATGGTAAAAATGGTTTTAACATGTTGAAGTTTTTCATTATGGTAATAAAGTGTGCGTAGATAAACAGGTAACATACCGGTTTGCCAATCGTGAATATGAATAATATCGGGAATTTCATTTAAATAAAGCATTACATCGATGGCGGCCTTGCTAAAGAAAGCAAAGCGTTCAGCATCATCAAAATAGCCATACAAATTATCGCGTTTAAAATAATATTCATTATCAATGAAATAATATTTGATATTATTTTCTTCATACTTAAAAATGCCACAATATTGATTACGCCATGAAAGTTTAGTGGTGGTAGAAGCAAGATATACCAATTTATTTTGATATGCTTGATTAATTTTGGCATATAATGGTAAGATAACACTAACACTAAATTCACCTTTAGCATTTTTTAAAATTCGTTTAGGTAAAGAGCCAATTACTTCTCCTAAACCACCCGAAGCAAAAAAAGGTTGAGCCTCACTTGCAACAAAAAAGATTTTTTTCGGATTTTGACTATTCATAATTCCTCCCTTATGAAATTAAATCATGGTATTTTTTCCAAGATAAAATGGTATTTTTTCACATCCGGCCAAATTGTTACGACTACGAATTGTTACATTTTTATCTGTAATAACATAGTTTAATTTGACATTATCTAAAGTTATGGTATCTTGCATTAAAATTGAATTTTTAATTACTGTTCCTCGACCAACTTTTACGCCTCTAAATAAGATACTATTGATAACGGTTCCTTCAATGTCACATCCGTCAGCAATAAAACTATTTTCCACTTTGGCCAAGGCTCCATATCTAGTTGGAGCTGAATCTCTAACTTTTGTATAAATACGATGATTTTTATCACCAAAAAGGGCATTCCGCACTTCTTCATTTAAAAGGGCCATATTATCTTTAAAATAGTTTTCCATTGAATTAATATGTAAATAAACACCTTGATATTCATAACCATAAATCTTTAAACTTTTTATATTGTTAAAGATTAAATCACGATGAAAAGATTCCATGCCTTGGGCAATTGCTTCTTCTAAAAGCCCTTGAAGAAGGCGTCTTTGAAGCACAAAGATATTAAGGCAAGCATTTGTAGGACTACCAACTTTAGCTTTTAAATGAGCATCAATAATTCTTTGATTATCATCTAAAACAAAATTCATATGTCCTTCTAAATCTTTTTCACAA
The DNA here is from genome assembly GCA_947591495.1 of uncultured Bacilli bacterium. Classification (GTDB taxonomy): domain Bacteria; phylum Bacillota_I; class Bacilli_A; order ML615J-28; family CAG-313; genus CAG-313. The sequence continues at coordinate 37,972 of CANQDG010000003.1, read as the reverse complement.
ATTCCATGACGATAAACAATTGTAATATCAGCACCTTTTTGTTTGTGCATTGCTAAAACATCATTAAAATCAATTAAATTAGCACTATCAGAATCCGTTAAAATCACATTTTCTTCCATTTGACTTTCAATAAAACCTTTTATGCTAATTAACGCACTAAGTCTACTTGCATATAAATCATCATTTCGATAATTATTAGGATGAGGAAAAATAACAAGTCCACCATTTTTACGGGAAAGATCCCAATCTTTACCTGAACCTAAATGATCCATTAATGATTGATAATTTTTTTGAACTAAAATACCAACATTATCAACACCAGCATTAACTAAATTAGATAAACTAAAATCAATTAAGCGATATCTACCTCCAAAAGGAATGGAAGCAGTTGTTCTTTTTCTGGTTAATTCATCAATTGTTTCATTATGAATATTCGAAAATATTATGGCTAAAGCTTTCATAATCTATTCTTCCTTTCCTTCATTTTTTACATCTTCTTCAATATTCGCACCATCTAAAATGGTTACATGATCGCCAATAGTAACGTTGCGACCTACGACAGCAATTTTAACTTGATCGGCTTTAGGTTTACCAATTTTCGCAAAAGCGCCAATCTTAACATTTTCATCGATAATACTATATTCAATAACCGCATTTTCGCCAATGATGGTATTGGCAAAAATTACACTATCTTTAACAATTGCGCCTTTTTTAACTTCAACTGATGAACCGATAATACTATTAATAACGGTTCCTTCAATTTTAGCTCCATCTGTTACTAAGGAATTAGATAAAGAAGCAGATGGTGAAATATATTGAGGTTCAATTCCGATATTACGAGAATAAATTTTCCAAAAAGGATTATAAATATCAAAAGCTGGTTCTTCACCAATTAAGTCTTGATTAGCTTCCCATAAACTTTGAATGGTTCCTACATCTTTCCAATAACCCCTAAATGGATATGCTTGCATTTTTTGCCCATCTTTAAGCATTTTAGGAATAATGTTTTTACCAAAATCATTTTGACTAGTTGGATCTTTATCATCTTCAATTAAATATTTAAACAACTTTTCTTTTTTAAAGATATAAATTCCCATAGAAGCAAGATTACTTTTAGGATTAGCTGGCTTTTCTTCAAATTCTAAAATGCGATTATTAGCATCTGTATTCATAATGCCAAAGCGACTAGCCTCTTCTAAAGGCACTTCTAATACGGCAATTGTGCAATCAGCATTTGTTTTAAGATGTTCATTAAGCATCATATTATAATCCATTTTATAAATATGATCACCTGATAAAACTAAAACATGTTCAGGATTGTAATTTTCAATAAAACTTAAATTTTGATAAATCGCATTAGCCGTTCCTTTATACCACTGACTACCAGTTTTAGCTTGGTAAGGAGGTAAAATATGAACACCACCAAAAGTTCTATCTAAATCCCATGGTTGACCATTGCCAATATATTCATTTAAAATAAGTGGTTGATATTGAGTTAAGACTCCGACAGTATCAATATTTGAATTAACGCAATTGGATAATGTAAAATCAATGATACGATATTTTGCGCCAAAAGATACGGCAGGTTTGGCAATTTTATTGGTTAAAGCAAATAATCGGCTTCCTTGTCCGCCAGCAAGAAGCATTGCTATACATTTTTTTTGACTATACATTATTTCACCTTCCTTAATATTATTCCACAACTATATGGTAAATCAATTGTTAATTGATGATTAGTAACTAAAATTTCAGTATTTTCTATTGATAAACTATTTTCAGGATTATATTGCTGATCATTACTACATAAAATAATTTTATATAAACCATTTTCAACACTAATTTGATAATTATTCCAACTTTGATATGAGAAATTAATAACAACGATTAAATGTTCTTGATTAAACGATGATCGCATATAACTAATTACATTATGATCACAATCATCAACAACTAACCATTTAAATCCTTCCCAATTAATTTCGTTTTCATAAAGGGCTTTATTAGTTAAATAAAGTTGATTTAAATCTTTAACAAAATTTTGTAAAGCTTGATGAGATGGGTACTTTAAAACTTCCCAATCTAATTCTCTTTCTTCACTCCATTCCCGAAATTGGCCAAATTCAGCTCCCATGAAAAATAATTTTTTACCAGGATGCGTCATCATATATACATAATATGCTTTAAGTGAGGCAAATTTTTGTTCATAAGAACCCGGCATTTTATTAATCAATGAACCCTTTAAATGAACTACTTCATCATGGCTAAGTGGTAATAAATAGTGTTCATTAAAAATATAAGTTAATTGAAAAGTTAATTTGTGATGTTCAAAACGTCTAAATAAAGGATCCGTTTTAATGTAAGCCAAAGTGTCATTCATCCATCCCATATTCCATTTATAATCAAAGCCTAAGCCTTGTTGAAAGGTTGGATAAGTAACTTTGGCAAAGGCGGTTGATTCTTCCGCAATCATTAAAACCCCAGGAAAATATTTATGAATCGTAGCATTAACTTTTTGTAAAAAGGCTACTGCTTCTAAATTGATATTTGTTCCAAGATGATTAGGATGCCACTGGCCTTCTTTTTTATCATAATCTAAATAAAGCATTGATGCTACCGCATCCATTCTAATTCCATCAATATGAAATTTATCAAAAAGAAACATCGCATTAGACACTAAAAATGATTGAACTTCATTTCTGCTATAATCAAAACAACGAGTTCCCCAAATTTCATGTTCTTTTTTGGTCGGATCAATTGGTTCATATAACGCTTCACCATCAAAATCAATTAAGCCATGGGCATCTTTTGTAAAATGGCCAGGAACCCAATCCATAATAACGCCAATACCATTTTGATGCATAATATCAACTAGCATCATAAAATCTTTCGGGGTGCCATAGCGCGAAGTAATCGCATAATAACCTACAACTTGATAGCCCCATGAACCATCATACGGATATTCACTAAGAGGCATAATTTCAATATGAGTATATCCCATCGTTTTAACATATTGGGCTAGTTCATAAGCTAATTGTTGATAACTAAAAGGGTTACCATCTTTAAATTTTCGCCAAGAACCAAGATGGACTTCATAAATATTAAGGGGTTGATTAAGGCTTTGATGAAATTGACGTTCTTGCATCCATTTTTCATCATGGAAAATAAAGCCCTTTAAATCATAAACTTTCGAAGCTTTGGCAGGTCGCAATTCCGCATGAAAACCATAAGGATCACTTTTAAATAAAAGGCGGTTATCATAAGTTAATATCGCATATTGATAACATTGATATTCTTTAACTCCCAAAATGGTAATTTCATAAACACCATTATCGGATATTTTATGCATAACATCCTTTTTAGTATCCCAATTATTAAATTCACCAACGACCGATACAAGTTTGGCATGAGGCGCAAAAACCCGAAAAATCGTATACTCTTTATTGTAATGCGCACCTAGCAATTCATATGCTTGATAGTTTGTTCCTTGATGAAAATAGTAGCAACCTTTTTCTTCCATTTAATAAACCACCTTTTTTACTAATTATACCATAACTAGAAATTATGTGCAATTATAAATAAATTTTTTCACTTAATTAAATTTTTATACAAAACAATTTTTTCCTAGTTTAAAGCATTTTTTAAATTATTTATTTTTTTTGTAGTATAATATTTTATCATAATCAATAATCTTTTTTTGTCAAATTTAATTATTAGGAGGTCAAAATGCCATTCATCCCCGTTATCCCCATTTTAATTTTTGCTATTGTTTTTGCAATTATAATAATTGTTGTAAAGTTTGCCAATCCCAAAAATAATTCAAATAATTCTAATTCTAGTAATAATTTTTCGGATGATAATTATGTTACATCCGTTGATGATTCGCATAGCACGATAAATTATAATTCCCATAAGAGATTTAAAAACCAAAATAATTTAAAAAATATTACTTCCATCGGTGGTGCTATTTATCTTCTTTTCTTTACTATTTGTTGGAATGGAATTTTAATTTTTATGTTAACGGTACTTTTGACTACTTCTGATAGTTTATATAATTTCTTATTTTTTATTCCCTTTTTGCTTGCAGGGGTATTTTTAATTGTTCAAACCATTTTAGTTTTCATTAGGGTTACAAAAAGGAATAAACCAATTGAAAATAAAGAAACGCCTGCCGTTAATAATTCTGATTCTGACGATGATGAATATTTTGTCAAATTATGCCCTGTATGTGGTGCTAATCTAAGTAGAACTGACAAATATTGCCCTTATTGTGGAAAAGAAATTGAATAACTATTATTACTTCTAAACTTGACGAAAAATAAATAATCGTCAAGTTTTTTTATTTACATGTTATTTAATTCAAGAAGGTTTGCTAAAATATGGCAAAGAAAAAAAGAAAAATAGTTTTTTAGCTATTCTTCTTTTTATTTAATAAACATTGCATCACCAAAAGAAAAGAAACGATATTTTTCTTCGGTTGCTATTTTATAAGCTTTTAAAATAAATTCGCGCCCCGCAAAAGCTGATACAAGCATCATTAGCGTTGATTTAGGTAAATGAAAATTCGTAATTAAAGCATCAATCGCTTTAAATTCATAACCAGGATAAATAAAAATATCCGTAGCACCTTTACAAGCACAAAAAGTGTGATATTTTTGCATAACACTTTCTAAAGTTCGAACTGAAGTTGTACCAATTGCAATGATTCGCCTTTTTTCTTTTTTTGCTTGATTTAAAACATCTGCGGCTTCTTGTGTCATTTCATAAACTTCTTGATGCATATGATGTTCTAATATATTTTGTGATTTAACCGGTCTAAAAGTTCCAAGACCAATATGCAAAGTAATATCTACTATTTGCACACCTTTTTCTTGAAGTTTGGTAAATAATTCTTCCGTAAAATGAAAACCTGCCGTAGGGGCTGCACTAGAACCACTTACTTTAGCATAAACGGTTTGATAACGATTTTTATCACTACATTCTTGGTGAATATAAGGAGGAAGGGGCATTTTACCTAAACGATCTAAAATCTCCCAAAAAATTCCTTGATAAATTAATTTGAAGATTCGAATACCTTCATCTTTAACCTCTAAACATTGTGCTTTTAATGATCCATCACCAAAGCAAATCATACTATCTACTTTAACGACTTTAGCATTACCGACTAGGCACTCCCATATATTATCGCCCAAGTCTTTTAATAACAAAACCTCCACGTGAGCTTTAGTATCTTCTTTTATGCCAATTAATCGTGCGGGAATAACTTTGGAATTGTTTCTAACTAAAACATCACCGGCTTGTAAATAATCAATGATTTCAAAGAAATGGCGATGTTCAATTTTTTGCGTCTTGCGATCAACAACCATCAAACGTGATTCATCCCGTTTAAGAGCGGGTGTTTGGGCAATTAGTGATTCATCTAAAGCAAAATCATAGGCATCTAAATTAAATATATCCATATTACTTCCTTACTATCTAGCATTTCATCATTTGCTAGCATCTTTTTAGAATAATCCATTTTTTTTAAGGCCTAAATGTTCATAAGCCTTTTCGGTAACTACACGACCTCGATGGGTTCTAATAATAAAACCTTCTTGTAAAAGATATGGTTCATTGACATCTTCAAGGGTTACCGTTTCTTCAGAAATGGTCGCCGCAAGCGCCTCAATACCGGCAGGTCCTCCCTTAAATCTTTCAATTAAACCAAGCAAATATTTCCTATCTGTAATATCTAATCCAGCTTTATCAATATCAAGTTTATTAAGAGCATAATCGGTAATTGTTTTGGTAATATGATCTAAATTTTCAAATTGAGCAAAATCTCTAATTCTTCTAAATAAGCGATTAGCTATTCGGGGTGTTCCTCTAGAACGTCTAGCTAATTCAAGCGTAGCATCATCATCAATTGGAAAAGCAAAAATTTTAGAAGTTCTTTTAATAATCGTTGAAAGTTCTTCATTGCTATAATATTTAAGCTGATGAATAATGCCAAAACGATCACGCATAGGGGCTGTTAAATCACCAAAACGAGTTGTTGCGCCAACAAGAGTAAAGGGCGGTAAATCAATTCTTAAAGTTGAGGCGGCTGAATCTTTACCCATCACAATATCAATAACAAAATCTTCCATCGCAGAATACAATATTTCTTCTATTACTTTAGGGATTCGGTGAATTTCATCAATAAATAAAACATCACCTGGTTCAAGGGAAGAAAGAATTGCGGCTAAATCACCTGGTCTTGAAAGAGCAGGTCCAGTCGTTATTTTAATTCCTGTATTCATTTCATTAGCAATAATATGAGCAAGCGTGGTCTTTCCAAGTCCAGGAGGACCATATAATAAAACATGATCAAGTGCTTCACTACGCATCTTAGCCGTTTCAATAAAAACTTTCATCATTTCTTTTAGTTCATCTTGGCCAATATATTCATTTAAGGTTTGCGGGCGTAAGGTGACTTCGATTTCATCGCCATCAATCATTTTTTTATCCATTAGATTATCCACTTGAATCATCCTTTCCTTTGCTTTAATTTTAATTGTATGCTATAATTACTTTAACAAGAGGTGGTTTTTATGTATAGTTATTTTAAAGGGGCTGTTAAAGAAATTCATGCAACCCATATTGTCTTTGAAACCAATAATATTGGCTATGAAATTAGGGTTCCTAATCCTTATCAATTTGAAATTGATAAAGAGATGACAATCTACCTCTATTATCACATTAGAGAAGATGCCCATGAATTATTTGGTTTTGCCCTTAAAGAAAATCGCGATATGTTTAAGAGCCTCTTAAGTGTTAAAGGGCTTGGTCCTAAAGGGGCTTTAGCCATTCTTGCTACAAGCAGTTCTTCGGAAATTCTAGCAGCACTTGATAATAGTAATGCCAAATTTTTTGCACAATTTCCAGGTATTGGACCAAAACTTAGTCAACAAATTGTTTTAGACCTTAAAGGTAAAATCAATTTTGAAGATAATTCTTCAACACCTAAAATCAGTGATAAATTAAATAATGTTACTATTGCTTTAAAATCACTTGGCTATACTAACCAAGAAATCAAAAGCGCAACTAAAGATTTAAATATCACCGAAGATACACCTTTAAGTGAAGCTGTTAAAGAGGCTTTAAAGCGTTTAAAGAAAAATTAAGATATTCATATTATACACTAATTTGCTTTTTTTAGCAAGTTTAAATCATTTTATCCTTATTTTGCTTTTACATAAAAAAAGTGATAAGAACCTGTCTATTTTTGATGACAAGTTTTTATCACTTTTTTTGTTTAACAACTAATTTTATTATGAATTTTTTTTAGTTGGTAAATTTTGATTAGCACCAATTAGACTCATAAAGGAAAGATTTTTTCTAAGCCCTAAAAAAATTACAATCCCTGCTACAATAACCACTAATTCACCCAATCCGACAGTTAAGAAATTAAGCCAGAAAGGGGTTTTATCCCAAATGAATAATTCTAGTCCAATAATAAGCGCATTTGATAAAACGGGAAAGATGCCTGCTACAATAATATTTTTAGAAAACATCACTCCAATTACTGCGATAATGGTTGCTAGTGTTCCCATTGGCACATCAATAGCCCATTGGGGGCTAAAGAAATTAGCAATTAAACAGCCTAAAATAAGTGAAATGGCGTAATCTTTACGAAAAAAACAAAGTAGTACTAATATTTCAGCCACTCTAAATTGGATTTCACGATACGATAACCAAGATAAAGCGAGGGTTAAAGCCACATAAAGAGCGGCAACCATTGAAAGACGTACTACTTTTCTTAATAAAGTTTCTTCACTATTCATTATCTAATTCTCCTTGTTTTTTATTTGAGATGGTTAGGCAAGGAACATCTCGATAAAATTATATCATAAATTGATAAATTTGCCAAAATATTTGTCCTAATTATGATAAGAAATTAATAATCATAATCCATGATAATCCATAATAAATAACAATGGCCACAATATCATTAATTGTTGTAATAAAAGGACCTGAGGCAACAGCAGGATCAATTTTGCATTTTTTAAAGATAATTGGCATTAAAGTTCCCACAAAACTAGATACAATCATTGATGTAAACATACTTATTCCCACAGCTAGTGAGGTTTTTAAAATGATGTTATTACCAAGATTTCTTTGGGTAAGATATAAAAAAGCTAAGACAAAAAGTAAAGTAACAATTCCTATTAATAAGCCATTAATAATGCCTACTTTTATTTCTTTAGCAATCATCTTAAAGATCTCTTTATTACTAATTTTCTCATCTGTTAAAATTCTAATTGTTACGGCTAATGATTGCGTTCCACAATTACCTGCCATATCTAAAATTAATGATTGAAAAGCCACAATAATAGGTAATCCGGCAACAACTGTTTCAAATTGTGATACTAATAGTGATGTAACAAGACCTAAAACAAGTAAAATAATTAGCCAAGGAATTCTTTTTTTTACTGATTTAAAAAGTGGTTCTTTTAAATCTTCTTCGCTAGCCAAACCAGCAAGTTTTGCGTAATCATCACTAAGTTCATCTTGGGTTACTTCAACAACATCGCTACTTGTAATAACTCCTATTAAGTGTAAATCATCATCGACAACTGGGATTGACTCTAAAGCATAATCTTGGATTTTATTAAGACATTCACTAACTAATTCAGTGGCATATAAATAAGGATAAGAAGTTTTAACTAACTTTTCTAGTTTTTCGCCTTCCCTAGCAATAATTAAATCTCTTAAATCCATTGCGCCGTAAAATACATTATCTTTATTAATGAAATAAATAATCGAAATATTATCATTGATGGCTGCTTCTTCAACAATTTTTTTCATTGCTTGTTTGATTGTCGAATCTTTATCAATAGCAATATAATTGGTTGTCATTTTACTACCAATCATATCATCATCATAAGATTTAATCATTGCTATTTCCGCAACCATATCTTTATCCATTAATTCAATGAGCTCTTGACGATTATCTTCTTCAAGATTTTCCAAGATATCTATGGCATCATCTGTATCCATTGTTTCAATAATGTCAGCCGCTTTTTCACTAGATAACTCATCTAAATAAAGGGCAGGATCATCTAAATAACTAAAAATATCGGCTAAATCTTCTTCAGGGAAAATGCGATATAATTTATAACGTTCATCTTTGGTTAAAAATTCAAAGATTTGGGCTATATCATTCGCATGATAATTTAATAGTTGTTCTTTTAATAAATCATCGCTTAAATCACTATGAATAATTGCTAATAATTTTTCACTATAATTTTGTTCCATAACAATTACCTCCTTAATTTATTAAAAGCGAAAACCACCTTTATTTTTACCTTTACCTTTTTTGACCTTTGGAGCAGGCATATTCGGCATTGATGCTTGACCTTTGGAAATCTTTTCCATTTGTTCTTCGTCCATATTCATAAGAGCTTTCATTTGTGTGCGCATTTCTTCAAATTGTTTAGTTAGAGCATTAATTTCTTGATAACTTCTGCCACTACCATTAGCAATTCGGCTCTTACGGCTATGACTTTTATTAATTAAATCAGGATTATTGCGTTCTTCTTTGGTCATTGAACCAATGATAGCCTCAATATAAACAAAACGTTTTTCGTCAATATTTAAGTTTTTAATTTGTGAACCAATTCCTGGAATTAACGCTAGTAACCCTTTTAAAGAACCCATTTTTTTGATTTTTTTAATTTGGTCCAAAAAGTCATTATAAGTAAAACGTCCAGCTTGCATTTTTTTGGCCATTTTCATTGCCTGTTCTTCATCAAAAGTTTCTTGGGCTTTTTCAATGAAAGTTAAAACATCACCCATTCCTAAAATTCTTTTAGCCATACGGTCAGGATGAAAAACATCAATTTCATCCATTTTTTCACCAAGACCGGTAAACTTAATAGGAATTTTAGTCATATAACGAATTGATAAAGCGGCCCCACCTCTTGTATCACTATCAAGTTTAGTTAACAAGCAACCCGTAATATTTAATTTTTCATGGAATGTTTGAGCAACATTTACCGCATCTTGACCTGTCATAGCATCGACGGTTAATAAAATTTCATCTGGTCTTGCAATTTCTTTAATTTCAACTAATTCTTGCATTAAAGCTTCATCAATCGCTAACCGACCAGCCGTATCAATTAAAACAAGATTATAACCATTATCTTTGGCATATTCTAGTCCCTTTTTAACAATAGTTTGTGGTTTGGTTAAAATGCCCATTTGGAAAACCGCAATATCTAATTGTTTACCAATCGTCACTAATTGATTGATCGCAGCAGGACGATAAATGTCGGCCGCAATCATTAATGGTTTTAACTTATTGTTTTTTCGTAAATAATTAGCTAATTTTCCTACATGAGTTGTTTTACCACTACCTTGTAAACCAACTACTAAGACAACACTCATTCCCGCTTTTTTTAAATTTAGGGGAACGGCTTCATCACCCATTAGTTTAACTAGTTCATCGTAAACAATTTTAACAACTTGGTCACCAGGGGTAAGAGATTTCATAACCTTTTCGCCTAATGCTAAAACTTTAACCTCATTAATAAATTCTTTAACGATTTTATAATTAACATCGGCTTCAAGAAGCGATACTCTTATTTCACGCATTGCATCTTCAATATCTTTTTCATTAACTTTTCCACGACCAGTTAATTTACGAAGGGAAAATTGAATTTTTTCTGATAAACTTTCAAATGGCATGATTTTTTACTCCATTCCTTTTAATTTTTCAATTAACATTTGACCTTGAGGATCCGTATGATTAAATAGTTCTTCCAAAATAGCTATCTTTTCAAGGCTTTTTTTATACAATTCTAATTTATTTTCATATTCATCAAGATTATGTTCAACATGTTTTAAAACATCCCAAATTGCATTGCGTGAAACATTTAAGTTAGTAGCAATTTCAGTTAAACTATAATCTTCAAAATAATAATTTTCAAAAATAAGACATTGTTTAGGTGTTAATAAAGCTTGATAATACGGATATAACATATTGTAATGATTCTTTTTTTCTAAGACTTCAATCATTCTTCTTCATCTCCAATAAAAAGACCACCAATATAATCTTCTAAATCAAAATATTCAAGGTCTTCCATTTTTTCACCTAGACCAATCATTTTAATTGGTAAATTATATTTATCACGAATTGCCAGAACAATTCCACCTTTACTTGTGCCATCAAGTTTAGTAAGAATAACACCTGTAATATTCGTAACTTCCATAAAAGCTTCAGCTTGGGATAAACCATTTTGACCAGTTGTTGCATCAATTATTAAAAGCGTTTCGTGAGGAGCATTTTCAACTTCTCTTGCTATGACGCGATTCATCTTTTCTAATTCTTTCATTAAATTTACTTTATTTTGAAGACGTCCAGCTGTATCACATAATAAAACATCATAATGTTCTTTTTTAGCTTTTTGAAGAGCTTCAAAAATAACACTAGACGGATCGGTTGCGCCTTTTTTAATTACAATATCAACACCAACTTTTTGTGCCCAAATTTCTAATTGATCAACTGCACCAGCTCTAAAAGTATCGCCTGCCGCAAGCAAAACCCTTTTACCCTCTTTTTTTAGGCGATATGCTATTTTAGCAATCGTCGTGGTTTTTCCTACCCCATTTACACCCACAAATAAGAAAACTGATAATCCTTCTTTTTGAATATTTAAATTATTATTAACAATTTCGCCTTTTAAATATAATTCAAACATTTTATCGACAATTATTGGTTGTAATTCACTTACCGAATTAATACCTTTTACGCGTTCGTCTTCTTTTAGAGCATCGATAAAATCAAGAGTAGTTTCGACACCTATATCAGCCATAATAAAAGCATCAGTTAAATCGTCAAATAAATCCTCATTGATACTTTCATATCCTGATAAAATAGCTTTTAATTTGCCCATTAGACCTTGTCTTGTTTTTTTCATTCCAAGTTCATACTTGCGCATTTTTTCATCTTTTTTCTTCTTTTTAAAAAGATCAAATAAACCCATATATACCTCAAATTATTTCATATTATTTATACTTAAATATCTTTATTATTATACTATAATTGTAATTTTTTTTCAAGATGATAGGCTTACGAGATTATCAACCATTTAACCAATTATTTTAGGTTATATAAACTTGTTGGTGGTCCTTTTATCAAAACCCCCAACTAATTTATAGAGTCATTTAAATATGACAAAAAGACAGTCTCATTAGAAACTGCCTTTTTTAGGTCCAAACTAATTTATATATTCATTATAGAATGAATTAATCATATAAAATTTTATTTAACAATATTTGTAGGTAATTCGATTGATGCAATATTAGTGTATAAATGAAATTCAATTCCTTGTGAATTATCATCAGATCCTATAGCGACTGCTTCAACTAGCATCATCTTATCAAACTTGAGTGCTACATCAAAAGCACAATAAAAATCAACATCTAACATCATATCTGTATTAGCAATATATTGATTAGTTTCATCATCAAAACTAAATTCACTAAATTTTTCAGCAAGTTCTAATCGATCAATAAAATCAGCTAAACTTAAAATATATGTAAATTCTTTTTCAAAAGCGGTTTGTTCGAGTGTTTTTTTAGTAAAATCAGCTTTAGGATCAAAGCGTACATACTCACTATAAACTTCACCATCAAAATCTAAATATACTTCTTGATATTGTTCATCAGGATTATTAACTAAATCAGCTAAGCCGTTTTCTGTTATAGCATATAGTTGATGATCATTTGTTTTAACTATTTTTAAGTTTAATCCTTGCCTAGACGCTTCTAAAACAAAATTAGGACATACAAAGTCAGAAAAAATATTTTTCCAGATACCTTCAACCATTTCAGGAATAACAGGTGATGATTCTTGATAATTATCAGGAATCGTAACCGTTACTTTACCAAAATCATTCCAAAGGAAATAGCTGCCTTCCGCATCACTAAGATATATCTCGCTTATTTGATGATTATCATCAAAAGTAATTTTTAAAGTAAGGAAGGTTACTCCACCAAGGTTTAATAAAACAGTATATAATTCTTCGTCTTCATGATAAACTGCTTCACTATAAGCATTTACTAAATCAAATTGTGGGATAAGAAATTCGACTAAATTAGCATTTTCAGTTAAGTCGCTTGCAAATTTAGCAAACGATTCGGCTGTTTCGCTTGTTCTAATAAATGGATCAGTTTTATTTTCTCTTTCATAACTATAATAGTTATTACCATTTTGTTCTAGATATACTTCATCATACCTGCTACCAGTTATTAAACCATGAATTTTAGTTGCACTTTCAAACCAATATTCAGTCGGTTCATTACCATTTTGACCAATTAAATGATAATTACTATTAATTAAAATTTCTTCAAAAGCTTTTTGCCATTCTTGTTCGGTTACTTCTTTTGATTTAGGTAAATCTTCATTAAAGTCTTTAACAACATCTACAGTTGTAGTTCCAAAATTATTATATAATGATGTCATCGTATTATCTTGATTTGAAAAAGATAATGAAGTTATATTACCATCTACAAAATTAATAACGCCTTCCAATTCAAGAGATAAACTAGAAAGTTCTACTTTTCCAACATAAGCTTTTTTAGTATCATCATAAACAAAATTATCAAAGGCATCTGTCATTTGATATACATTATTTAATGTATCACCAATTGTGAAAAGTGGTGATGCAAGTGATGAAATTCTTTGATTAAAAGTGTCTTCATCAACTAATGTTCTTGTGTATTTACCATTTTCATTATCGCGCGCAAAAAGATAATAATTATTACCATCTTTATAAAGAATATTTTCAACATAACTTTGATCTGATATGCTTGTCGAAATAATATGAACTTTAGTTAAAGATTCAGCTTCAATGGTCATTGTCATATCATGGTCTTCAACAATCGATTTAGATACTAAAGTACCATTAGTAACACTAAAATTATTAAAAGTTTCTTCCCATTGAGCTTTCGTTACTTCATTAGAATGATCTTCTTGTTTTTCATTCCATTTCGCATAAAGAGTTGTATTATTATTAACTTTATCTTGATCAAAATTCCAAGCATCTGTACCATTACTATCTTTGAACCATCCTACAAAATCATTATTTGGTTTAGTTGGATCAGGAGTAGGTTTAGTTATTTTAGAACCTTTTTCAACATCAGTTAAAGGGGCAACAGTAGATCCACCCATTGAATCAAAAGTTACGGTATATTTTTCTATTTTCGATTCCGTGTTATTACAACCTACTAAAATAAGTCCTATAAATAAAATACTAATTAAAATTATCAATGATTTAAATTTTTTCATCATTATTATTCCTCTCTATATTTTATGTTTCTATTTTGAATTTTTTATTCAAATAGCAATTAATTATAGCATTTTATTTTTATAATTATCAATAAAATTGCTTAAAAACCATTTTGTTTTAATAAATTTTATTTTATTATTTGCCAATAGCCTTTTTTAGTAGAACCTATATGTTTTATTTTACCTTCATTTTTTAATTTATTTAAATTATATTTAATACCATTTTCACTCAAGCCTATTATATTAGCAATTTCTTTTTGAGTTATTTGTTTATTTGCTTTAATTAAATCAAAAATTTTCTGTTCATTAGATAACCTTTTAAAAATAATTTCTTGGTTAGTTTCTTGGACAGTTTCTTGGACAGTTTCTTGGCTAGTTTCTTGGTTAGTTTCTTGGACAGTTTCAATTTCTTGGTTAGTTTCTTGGACAGTTTCAATTTCTTGGTTAGTTTCTTGGACAGTCTCAATTTCTTGGTTAGTTTCTTGGACAGTTTCAATTTCTTGGTTAGTTTCTTGGACAGTCTCAATTTCTTGGCTAGTTTCTTGGACAGTTTTTTGAAATTCTATTATTTTTCCTCCATAGCTAAAATTAACAAAAAACGGAAACTAACCTTAAAAAAGAATTTAACAGATAAATTCTTTTATAAAATTAATTTCCGCGTCTCTCGAAAGCGCAATGCTATTTATTATTTTAAAATTAATAATAAGTTTATAGGTCTTTTTATCAAAAATCCCAACTAATTTATAGAGCCGTAATTTTTTTTACTATTAGTGTATTTCATTTGATCTTTAAGTATTACTTGCTTTTAGTAATCCTTCATTAGATTTACAATGTTCATTATTACAACGAATTTGATTATCAACCATAATCATTGGCGCATTACATATTGGGCATCTTTCACCAGTTGGAATTCCCGAGAAAGTTGCTTTACAACTAGGGAATCTGCTACAAGCATAGAAAAGAGCTCCTTTTGAACGACCTTTGCCACTAATACGTTCAACCACTTCACCTTCACCACAAATAGGACAGACAACGCCAATTTTAGTTGGCTCTTTTTTCGGGGTTTTTTTGATATATTTACAACGAGGATAACCCGAACAAGCCGTAAATTCTCCAAATGGTCCTCTTCGAATTAAAAGAGGCAAACCACATTCGGGACAAAACTCATCGGTAAGTTTAGGATAAAGTTTAACCATATTATCCCGAGCATTTTCAATTAATGGGGCAAAGACATCATAAAATTTGCGAAGTTCTTCATACCAAACAGCTTTTCCTTCCGCAATCTTATCTAAAATTGTTTCCATTTCGGCGGTATATTTAACATTAATGATGCTACTAAAGAATAATTCTAATTGCTCGGTTGTTAAAATGCCTTGCGTGGTTGGAACAAAAGTTCTTTTTTCGACATTAACATAAGCTCTAGCTTTTAATGTTTCCATCGTTAAAGCATATGTTGAAGGTCTTCCAATTCCTAATTCTTCCATTTTTCGAATTAGTCTTGCTTCAGTATAACGATAAGGTGGAGACGTAAATTTTTGTTCTTTAGCAATTTCAACAAAATTCAACTTTTCATTTAAACTTAAGTCAGGTAATTTAGTTACATCTTCTTCTTCATCAGCAATATTAGCTTCTTCATAAATAACATTAAAGCCATCAAAGATCGTAACCTCACCTGTCAAATTAAATAAATAGCCAGCATTAACAATGTCTACTTTCGTATCTTCTAATATCGCATCACTCATAAGTGAAGCAATGGCACGATTATAAATTAATGAATAAATTTTAAATTCTTCTAAAGTTAAGCTCTTTTTGATGCTTTCAGGGGTTCTTCTAATATCAGTTGGTCTAATGGCCTCATGGGCATCTTGAATATTCTTACCTTTTTGAAGCTTTTTAACGCCTTTGTAATACTTTTCGCCATATTTTTCAATAATATAACTTTTCGCACTTTTTACAAACTCATCCGATAAACGAATTGAATCAGTACGCATATAAGTAATTAAACCAACCCGATCCTTTCCGATTTCGACTCCTTCATATAACTTTTGGGCAATCCGCATAACTCTTTTAGCATTATAATTAAATTTAGCACTAGCATCTTGTTGTAAAGTTGAAGTAATAAAAGGTGGACGTGAAGTTTTATTACGTTCCTTTTTGGCAATATTAGTTACTTGATATTCATCTTCTTTTAAACTTGCAATGACATTATTAGTCTGTTCTTCATTAGCTAAAGTCATTTTGTTTTCGGTTGTTCCGTAAAATTTAGCTTTTAATAAAATTTCGGCTTGTCCGACTTGCTTTTTTAAAATAGCGGTTAAATCCCAATATTCCGTTTTATCAAAAGCTTCGATTTCTTTTTCCCGTTCAACAACTAGTTTTAAAGCTACTGATTGAACACGACCAGCTGATTTAGAACCAATTTTTTGTTGTAAAAGACTTGATAATCTAAAGCCAATTATGCGATCAAGAATTCTTCTTGATTCTTGGGAATGAACTAAATTCATATCAATATCACGATCATTTGCCAAAGCTTTTAAAATAGCTGATTTAGTAATTTCATTAAAAACGATTCGCGAAACTTTTTCTTTTGGCTCATTAAGTACTTCACTTAAATGCCAACTAATCGCCTCTCCTTCACGGTCAGGGTCGGTCGCAAGATAAACATGTTCAGCTAAATCGGCAATACCTTTTAATTTTTCAACAATTGCAACTTTATCTTTTAAAATGACATATTCAGGTTGAAAATTATTTTCAATATCAACCCCAAAGCCACCTTTACCCTTAATTGACAAATCTCTAATATGACCAATACTCGATTCTACTTGATATTCATCGCCTAGATAATGTGCGATTGTTTTACACTTGGCTGGCGACTCGACAATTAGTAATTTCATTTTTCACCTCATCATATTTGCCTTTGATTATATAATACTAAAAAAAATATGTCAACAAAAACGAAAAGTTTTCAGACATATTTTTTCGACAATTTAAATATTTTAATTAATGTTTTTTAATCATTTTTTACTTTTTTTAATTCGATATTATCTAATTCATCAACATCTTTAATAACTAATTTTTCTTTGATGTCTTGGTATTTGCCAACAAAACTTTTGACATTTTTATCAACTAGATCATATACCACTTTTTCAATTGGAACATTAGTTTTTCCGTTCATAAAAAAATCCCCCTTATTATAATTTAAAATATGAGCCCCCAAACAATAAGGGGCTCAAATATATCTTAAAATTATATCTATTTCTCCCCAAATCATTCTTTTTCCATCTTAAATACGCTTTTAATTATACTATAATTTAAAATAAAATGCCACAAAATGACTTTTTTTTATATTTTACATATAATCTAATTCAGTTTTTTATAAACAGGTGCATACGTTTTTCGGTGAATTGGTAACACCCCATATTGATCTAATGCTAGTAAATGAGCCTTAGTAGGATAACCTTTGTTTTTAGCAAAACCATAATTAGGATATTTCTTATCTAAAATCTTCATATAATAATCGCGGGTCTCTTTCGCAATAATACTTGCGCAAGCAATAACAAAACTTTTTTCATCACCTTTGATAATTGGTAAATTATCAAATTCACATTTAAGGGGCATCGCATCAGATAAAACAATATCAGGCTTAGGATTTAAACCTCTTACAGCTTTAACCATGGCTAAACGACTGGCCTCATAAATATTAATTTGATCGATTGTTTCTTCGTCAATAAAAACTGTTACAATAGCAAGGGCTTTTTCTTCTATTTGCTTTCGTAAAACCTGACGTTTTTTGGCCGATAATTTTTTAGAATCGGTTACTCCTTCAATATAACAATCTTTAGGCATTATAACAGCGGTTGCGACAACGGGTCCTGCTAATGGACCCCGTCCTACTTCGTCAGTCCCTGCGATATATTGTTTACCTTCTTCGTAAAATTGTTTTTCAAAATAATAATTATTCATTGATTTCACACTGTTCTAAAGTAAGAGACCCCAGATACCCCATTCGATATTCTTGAATAAGAAAGAGTGAGGCTCTAGTTAAATCTAGTTCTTTATTTGATAAATAGTAACCTTGTTTTTGCGCAAGCGCACTGATTATTTCGATTGCGGAAAAATGATTTAAATCTAAGTGATAACGCATTTTTAAAGCATTAGGATAATATTTTTGTAAATAATCCACAAAATATGTTGCAATATCTTGCATTGGCAAAATATTATCATTAATTGCGCCAATAATCGACAAATTATAACCTACAACTTCTTCGTCAAATTTTGGCCATAAAACACCAGGAGTATCTAAAAGTTCTAAATCATGATTAATCTTGATCCATTGTTGAACTTTTGTAATACCAGGATGGTCACCAACGGCTGTAACTTTTTTACCTACTAAAGCATTAATTAAGGTTGATTTTCCAACATTTGGGGTTCCAACAATCATCGTTTTAATAGGCCGAGGTTTAAGTCCGCGCATTAAATCTTTCTTGCGTTTTTCGGCCATTAAAATGGTTGCCTCTTTAACAATGAGTTTAGTGTTTTTTAGTTCTCTTGCGTCTATCGCAAGGGCTCTGATTTGGTTTTGATTATAATATTTAAGCCACTTGATGGTTTGTTGATTATCAGCCTTATCCTTTTTAGTTAAAAGATAAAGACATCTTTTTTGTTGCAACAATTCTTTTAATAACGGGTTAAAAGAAGCTTTAGGGCATCTTGCATCTAATAAAACCACAACTAAATCTACTAATTTTAGTTTTTCGGCTATCTCTTTAATGGCTTTAGCCATATGGCCAGGATACCAATTGATATTTGATTTATTTTCATTATTCATTTTGATCACTCTTTTTTAGATTCATTAAAATACTTTTCGTAAAATATCGAAATCTTAAACTTAAATTATTCGATTTTTCCTTTGGGAATAATAAAATTCATATGATATAAAGCAACTCCTAGGATATTTTTAGCGGGAATTAAACCTATTGAACGGCTA
This sequence comes from uncultured Bacilli bacterium, assembly GCA_947591495.1. Classification (GTDB taxonomy): domain Bacteria; phylum Bacillota_I; class Bacilli_A; order ML615J-28; family CAG-313; genus CAG-313. Next base: position 18,674 of record CANQDG010000003.1, on the reverse strand, counting down.
TCTGAACTATGACCTCGATTATCACCCATTACAAAATAATATCCTTCTGGAATGGTTTGACATTTAATGATTTTTTTTTGACCATTTTCGTATATTTGATATTGAAATAAATTACCATTTTCATCAGGTTCTACATATGGTCTAGTATTATCAAAATAACCAAAATAATCTTGAGGAAAATAATATTCATCAATTTTGTTACCATTAATAGTTAAGATGTTGTCTTTCCACGTAACCGTATCCCCAGGAAGACCAATAATTCTTTTAATATAATAACTATTTTCCGTTATATCTATATTATCTTTAGGATTAACTTCTAAAACAACAACGGAAAAACGTTCAATTTTTTGATTGTAACTAACGAAGACGTGTTCACCATCAACAATATTAGGTTCCATTGAGTTACCACTAATTGGCGTAATAATAAATAAATAAGAAAAACAAAAGGAAACAATTACAACGCAAATTGGTAAAATGGAAAACCAATCTAAAATGGTAAAAATAATTCTTTTAAACTTTAAAGATAAGCGTAATTTATTTTGAGAAATTTTTAAATAGGTAAAAAAGGCGATTCCTAAAATCGTTAAAATAATTGTAATAATCATAATAACTTTTAAGGGCATAATCATTTGACTTAAAGGAATCTCACCTTTAAATTTTGTCTGATTAGAAAAAGCAAGCATTACTAAATATAAAATTGAACAAATAGCTAAGATAATAATTCTAACTAAAATTCTTTTTTTAAATGATAAATCTTCGATAACAAGATTATTATTTTTATAGTAATTTATTAAATACTTATCTTGCGCCAACTTAATTCCCCCTTGCTAATTTTCTTCTAATAAATCACGTAATTGAAATTCATCTAGTAATACCTCTCGTTGTTTACCTTTAACGCCTGGACTTAAAACACCCATTTCTTCTAAAGCTAAAAAGATATCATTAACTCGATTAAATCCCATATTAAAGATTTGCGTAATTTGATTAACCGAAGCATTTTTATTACGAACAACATAAAAGGCAACTTCTTCAAATCTTTCATCATCACGTCCAACAGCCCTGCCTGCCATCGTACTAGATGCCTGACGAGCTACGGTTGATTGATGGATTTCTTCTTTTGTTACAATATAATCACAAGTATTATTATCTTTTAAAAATCTTGTGACTTTTTTAATATCTGAATTAGGAACAAAAGCACCTTGTAATCTTTGTTCAGCACGACCAGCATATCTAATTAGCATATCACCTTTACCTTCAAGTTTTTCAGCGCCCCCATAGCCTAAAATAACTTTAGCATCTTCAAATGATGATACCCTAAAAGCAATTCGAGTGTCAAAATTAGCTTTAATTGTTCCTTTAATAACATCTTTTGATGGCCTTTGAGTAGCTAAAATAATATTGATTCCGGCTGCTCTAGCTTTAGCCGCTAATTTTTGCATATATAATTCGATTTCACTATTAGCATCAGCGAACCAATCACTAAATTCATCCATCATTACAATAATATGGGGCATCGTTGATTCATTATTTTCTTTTCTAATCTTATTATAATCAACAATATTATGTTCATCATATAATTCAAATTCTTTATATCGACGTTCCATTTCATCGTAAACCCATCCTAAAGCGCTTTGGAAATCTTCTTGATCAACAATAACGGGCATAGCAAGATGAGGAATGCCATCATAAATACCAAGTTCAATTCGCTTAGGATCAATCAAAACTAAGCGCAATTCATCGGGGGTAAAACGATATATTAGACTTAATAAAAAGGCATTTAAACAAACACTTTTACCTGATTTAGTTGTTCCGGCAATTAAACCATGAGGCATTTCAACTAAATCAATATAATGGTAAATTCCATAATTATCTTGTCCTACGGCAACCGGTACTTCATAATCTAAATTTTTAAAATCTTTATTGGCTAACATATCCCCAAGAAAAACGGTACGACGGTTTTCATATTTTTTAGGAACTTCGATTCCCGCAAACGGTTTACCAGGAATTGGGGTTTGAATTCTAATACTTTCGCATTGTAAATACATTAACATATTAGATTCAACCTTTCTAACATCTTTAACATTAGCCCCTTTTTCAATACTTATTAAAAACTGGGTAACAGTTGGACCAAAAATATAACTATCAACTTTCGCCCTAATACCTGCTTCTTTAAAGGTATTATTAATAATCTCTTTTTGATTTTCCGCTTCTTCTACATTATCGGCATTTCGACTATCTGATTTTGTTAATAAATCAAGACTTGGTGCAATATAACGACTTTTCTTAGTTCTAGTTGTAACCGTATTTTTAGGCTGCGTTGGTAAAGGTTGGGAATGATTATCATTTGGTCTTGGTTTGTAATTATTAATGCCATTATTAGTTTTTTGTTCTGGTCTAACTTGTGGGCTTTTCATTTGTGGTTTAGGTTCGTTTTCAACAGTTGGTGATGTCTTTATCAAAGAATCAGCCTCACCTTTTATGGTAGTGCTTTGAGAAGGATTGATGATTGATTCTTTCGATGGCATATTTTCCATATATAGATCATCATAAGTAATTTCTTCTTCGGAAAAATTATCATGATATATTTCATCAACTGAGGCTACTAAATCATTATAACTATCTTGTTCTTCATAGTTATCATTATTTTCCAAAACAACTCCTTCATCATAATAGCCTATTTCTTGATCGATTTGAGGCGGCTCAACTTGAGAAGTTGTTTCTTGTTGCACATTACTGATAGATGAATCATCGTTTAAATTATTATTTGCAACATCATTTGGATTCTTCCTTCTTAAACTATCATATCTACTTGGATCAACACGATAACCAAATGATTCAGCATAACTAATAACTTTTTTGCTTGCTTGCGGAGTAGTAGTTGTGGCCGTTTTAACTTTGGTGTCGGATTTTTTTAATTCAACTTCATCTTCATCATAAATTTGGCCATTACGAACAACTCGATAAATATAAAATTCTCGACGATTATCTAAATTATTTTGTTTATTCTTAAGCATCCATTTCCGCCTCCTCTAATTCTTTAATAGTTTGCTCAATTTCTAAATTTTTAAGTTCTCTTTCTTTATTAAAAATCGTTTTGCTATAGGTTTTATTGGTTTCATCGGCAACAATATCTAAAATAAGCAAGGAAATTTTTCGTGCCGCAAAGTTAATTGTTGTTCCTACTAGAATTTTTTTAACCCAATAAACGGGATTAGCATATTTCAAAGCACTCATAATAAAACCACTAACTTTGTTAGCTTTTGTCTTTTTTATGATTTTAACCGCCTTTGTTTCTTCTACTTTATGTTTAGCATCAAGAATTTTAAAAATTTGAGCAACACTTAAGCGCTTAAAAGGACGAAGAAGGGGCTTATCAAAAATATCATCAATACGATTAGAAAGATAGTGGGTAAATAAAATTAGTTCTTCAATTGTTAATTCATATATTGGATATTTCGATTCAGGATAATATTCACTTGCAATCTTATTAACAATTTCCAAAATCTTTTTCCCTAAAACATCAAATCTTTGCATGATTGATAAAGATTCTGTTTCTTCAACATAGGCTACTTTTATTTGATCAACTAATTTTTTGATTTTATCATCATCAATTTTATTATTTGCTTCTTTTATTTCTTTTTCTTTTTGATTAATCGAATTAATTAGTAAAATACCATAAATGCTACTACATATTACAATTCCAATGACAATCCCTGCTACAAGTGTCCAAAAAGTTGACCAAGTAATAGCATCTTTTAAGTCTTCAAATATTTTAGTGAAAAAATCATCAATTCGATTTATAAAATTTACTGCAAAATACATTTTAAATCAACTCACAAAAATAATTTTTCTTATTAAATAATTTTATCATAGATTAATTTTTTTTGCAAGGAATTTTTATAAAGAATTATTGTTATAAATTCTTAAAATAGACAAAGCGGAAAAGTTATGCTATAATAAGCATGGTGATGCTTATGGAACCCCATTTAATTGTTATTGATTTAGATGGAACTTTATTACTCGATTTTGCTAATTATGATGAGGAAACCTTTGATTATTTAAGAAAATTAAAAAAAGCCGGACATATTATTATGCTTGCAACCGGAAGACCAAAACGTTCAAGTTATTTCGTCTATGAGGCTTTAGGACTTGATAGTCCGTTAATTAATTATAATGGGGCTCTCATTTGTAATCCTAAAGATGAAAAATATCCTAAAACTGATTTAAGAATTGATCGTTTGGCTTTATTAGATATTATTGATTTCATTCAAGATTCTATGATTAATGTCTTTTGTGAAATTGGTGATGATATTTATGTTCAAGATTATAATGATGCCATTTTGCCTTTTCTTCATATTGAAGGCGGAACTTTGCATACGGGATCACTTAAAACCATTTTACCTGATAACCCTAATAGTGCTTTGTTATTTCTTAAAGAAGGTGCCACAGAAAAACTTGAAAATTACATAAAAATTCATTATCATAAAACTTTATTATCAAGAAATTGGCAAATTGATCATAATTATATTGTCGAAATTTTTAATTGCTTGGTTGATAAAAGTATTGGCTTTATTGATGCTTGTCGTTATTATCATATTCCTTGGCAAAATACCATTGCAATTGGTGATGGCCATAATGATATTAAATTATTACAAAGTGCTAAGACGGCCGTGGCGATGGGCAATGCTAATCCTGAATTAATTCCTTATGCTAATTATGTAACTGATCGCTTTGATAAACAAGGCGTTTTAAAGTTTTTAAAACATTATTTTGAAGAAAAATGATTTAAGAAGTGGTTTTAATCCCTTTCTTAAATCATTTTTTTTAAAGTTTAATCGTATCTAAAAGTTTTATTAAACATTCTTGTGGATTAGCTAAAGATTCTTCCGCTTTAGCAACCGTCGGAACAATTGCATAAACATCGGTAAAATTATTAACCGCCTTAGTATCATTATTCAATTTGCGCAAACCACAAATAATTATCATACGTGCTGGTTGATATTTCATAATCCCACTAATTACTTTACCTTGTAAACTTTGTTCATCAAAACAACCCTCACCCGTAATAACGACATCATATTCTTTAACTAATTGTTCAAAATTAATCATTTTTAAGATTTCTTCAATCCCAGAAGTTATTTGACTATTACATAAGTATTTAAGAGTAAAACCGATTCCTCCTGCTGCACCTGCCCCCGCAAAATCATTTAAGGGTTTCTTAAAGTATGCTTGTAACATTTTTTTAAAGTGGCAAAAGTTTTTTTCCATTAACATAAGATCATCTTCTTGAATACCTTTTTGGGGAGCAAAAACCGGAATGGCTCCGTTTTTACCCAAGAGGGGATTAGTAACATCAGTTAAAGTAATAAATTCGGTTTTTTTGATTAAGCGTTTAAAAGCACCTAAACGAATCTTTCTAATTTGCATTAATTTAGCATTATTAATTTTGGTAATCAAAAAACCAGCACTATCAATAAATTCAACTCCCATTGCTTCAAGCATACCAGCACCCATATCAGAAGTTGCCGAACCACCAAGCCCAATTATAATTTTGGCGGGATGATATTTTAAAATAACATTTCTAATAATTTGACCAAAACCATATGTTGATGCATAAAGTGTGCGTCTTTCTGCTTCTTTAATTTGGGTAAGGCCTGATGCTTCAGCTAATTCTAAATAAGCCGTTTTAGTCGCTGTATCAATTAAATAGTGGGCATCGACATCACCAAAATTAGCATTTTTAACTATTATACTTTCATTAATGCACGCGCTATTATTTTTAAAAATATTTTTAATTACATCTAAAAAACCTTCACCACCATCGGAAATAGGTAGATAATTTGCGATAAAGCCTTTAGCTTGATAATATTTAGTAACAATTTCTCCAACTTCAATCGAACTCATTGAGCCTTTAAATGAATCACTAATCGTTAAGATTTTCATCAAATCACCTCATCTTTATGATACTACTTTTTAACTATTTTCGCAAGTTGATAACTTTTAATGAATAAAATCTTTTTTGAAAATATTAGATATTCTTTTATATACCAAGAAAATAACAATTGAAACAACAACTGATAGTAATAAATTAAAAGGTAGAACCGAACCAAATAGATAAAGAAGCATAAAATTTTGTTCATTAATATTAGGAAAGATTTTTGAACACGTACCAACTACATCAGTAAGTGAAGCATAAAATGGAATTAAAATAAGCCAATTAACAAGCATTGCCACGATTATCCAGGTTAAAGATCCTCCTATTAAGGCTAAAACACCACCCTTTTTCGTGCGATTAAATTTATAAATTAATGATGACACCATAACGGTGCTAATGCCAATTAAAAAGTCACCTAATTCACCAACATAGGCGGTATGACTAGATGGTAATTTAATCAAAGTTCTAATAATTACCACCATTGCGCCACCAACAGGTCCTAAAGCAAAACCACCTAAAACCGCTGGTAAATTAGAAAATTGAATTTCTAAAAAGCTTGGAAATAGAAATGGTAATGGAAATTTAGGAAAAAAATATAGGATCGTTGAAAGAGCTGAAAAGATTCCTACTTTAGTTAAATAATCTAAACTTTTTTTCATATTTATTTACCTCCAACAAAAAAAGTTGCCATCTTCAAAAGGCAACCAAAAAGCATAATAAATATTATGTCTTCTTTCATCTAGACTATACTATCGGTTTTGGAATTACACCAAATCATGTCATTTCTGACTCGCGGACTTTACCGCCGGTCGGGAATTACACCCTGCCCTGAAGATTAATATTATAATATAACAAGTAAATTCTTTTAACAAGTATTTTGCTCAATGCTTATTTTTTTCGTGATGTTTTAATTTCACTATTTATCTCATTTCTAAGATTTTCTTCTAATTCTGTCTCATTGACAAAATCTTTTGTGAAGTTTCGTAACCCATCGTTAACTTTCTTTTTCCTCATATAAATCACCACTAAATTATATGTAGATTATTTTTAATTATACTTATTTTGTTCGACAAGTTTTTTAATATTAGAATAATCAAATCCTTTAGCTAATAATTTAGTTACTATTTTATTTCGATCAGTTTCTTTTAAAAGAAGTTTTTGATATTCTTTTTCAAGATATTCACTTGAATTATCTGTTAATTCGATAACACCTAAAACATAACTAATAATATCATAAGAAAAGCCATCTTGTAATAAATGGTTCTGAATTACCAATTGTTGTTTTTTTAGTGGATAATGATTAATCGTAGTTATTAACTTTGTCGCAACCCTTATGGCATTTTGTCGTTCTTCTTCAAGGGAATAATTATTTAAGGCAACTAATATATCTTGTTTATCAATACCTTTACTAAGTAAGGTTTGTATAATATAGTTTCTTCCTTTAGCTTTTTTGATAAATTCTTGTAAATAGCCATTAAGATAGCGTTCATCATCAAGATATTTAATATCAATTAATTTTTTGATGATTTTAGTAATTTCACCTTCACTTAGACCAGTCTTCGCTAAATAATCTTTAACTTCTTTAGTTGTTCTTGGTTTAAAATCAATATAATGTAAAACTTTATTATAAGATGTCGCAAGTTTTTCACTATGTTTAATTTTTTGATAATCTTTTTTATTAAAACTATTACCAACAATAATTCGATATTCAACGATTTGATCTTCATTTAAGGTTAAAAAATCATCTTGATTATTAAAGAAGACTAAATATTTAGTGCCTTTACGAACAATTTTACTAACTTTATATTCAAGATCTTCGGTCATTTTATACTCCATCAGGGCTATCGTAACTAAAGCCTTCACCATGAACTTCACTGGCTCTAGTAACATAAATAAAAGCTCTTTTATCAATTTCTAAAATAACTGATTTAATCTTATAAAATTCTTTATTCGACATAATACATACAAGCATTGTAAAATCTTTTTCTTCATAACCACTTCTTGCGTAAAGTTCAGTGACACCTCTTGCTAAAATTTCATAAATTTTTGCTTTAACAAGCGCTGGTTCTTTAGTTATAATATGAACGGCTCTGGAATTAAAACCACTAAAAGCCACTGAATCTAAAACAAAGCCAGAAATTAAAATAAATGAAAAACCATATAAAATCGTAAATAAATCTTGAAAATATATAGCGGCGGAAAGAACAATTGTTCCATCAATTAAGATTAAACTAGCCGAAAAAGGTATTTTAAAATATTTAAGAAAAATTTGTTGAATAATATCAACTCCTCCGGTTGATGATCCTTTTTTCATAGCTAGTCCTAAACCAATACCACTAATTACACCACCAAAAATGATAAAGACTAAATAAGCACCAGCCATAATTACTTTAATTACAGAATCAGAAACATTTAGTTGTGAGCTTAATTCATTACCAATATTAGTAAGATTAATGAAATTAGGTCCTAAGGCCTTAATTATGATTTCTAAAACAAAGACATAAACGGGATAAACTAATGATGCATACAAAGTTTTAATGAAAAAAGTTTTGCCAATAAAGATTAAACCGAAAATTAAAAGAATAATGTTAAAAAATAAAATAAGTACTGATGAGGTAATATGATATCCCCCAATGGAAAAATCACCCAATATAGTTTTTAATAACGTTGCAAGTCCACCTACACCACCAATTATTAAATTATTAGGATCAATAAAAACACTATAGGCAAAGGCCATTAAAAAAACGCCTAAGTTGATTATTAAAAAATCTCTAATTTGTTTTTTATTAAATAATTTTTTAGTTTTATTCATTTTAATCACTCACTTATTGATTATTTTTATACCATTTTAGATATCCATACAAAAATTCATTTAAGTCACCATCTAAAACATTATTAGGATTAGAGTTTTCAATATTGGTTCGATGGTCTTTTACTAATGAATAAGGATGTAAAATATAACTACGGATTTGACTACCAAAAGCATTATCAGTTAATGGTAGGCCAATATTTTTCTTTAAGTGCTCTTGTTCTTCTTGTTTTTTTTGATATAATTTTGATTTTAAAATTTTCATTGCCTGTTCTTTATTTTGAATTTGACTACGCTCATTTTGACAAGAAACGACAATTCCCGTTGGTAAATGGGTAATTCGGACAGCCGAATCAGTGGTATTAACATGTTGACCACCTGCTCCGCTTGAACGATATGTATCAATTTTTAAATCTTCTGGGTTGATTTTTACTTCAATATTATCGGTAATTTCAGGGGTTATATTACAGGCCGCAAATGATGTATGGCGTCTTGCGTTTGCATCAAAAGGGGAAATTCTTACAAGACGATGAACGCCTTTTTCGCCTTTTAAAATACCATATGCATTTAAACCTTTAATCAAGAACGTTACACTTTTGATTCCTGCATCATTTGCTTCTAAATAATCAATTAATTCAAAACCAAAATTATTCCTTTCAGCATATCTTTTATACATTCTAAAAAGCATTAAAGCCCAATCTTGTGATTCAGTTCCACCAGCACCTGGATGTAATTCCACAATGGCATTTAATGAATCATATTCTTCATCTAATAGTAGTTTAATTTCTACTTTTTCTAGATTGTTATCTAAAGTTGCAATTAGTTGATCGGCCTCCGCAAACAAACTATCATCATTTAATTCAACAATAAGCTTTAAATCTTCATATTCTTTAATTAAATTATTAATTTCTTGAACACTTGCTTTTAAATCAGTTGTTTTTTGGGCAAGTAACGTGGCATCTTTGGGATTATCCCAAAAATTATCACTAGCCATTAATTCTTCATTAGTTTGAATGGTTTTTAAAAGCTGATCAATTTTAATGACTTCTTTAATATCTTTAAGACGTTTGTTAAAGTTTTCTAACCATTTAACAATTTCATATTTTTCCATTGCTATTTACCTCCATTATTTTGATAATATCTCTTGCAAATAGGGTGGCCAAAATTAAGCTTTTATTATCAAAAGAATGCTAACACTTTAATTATGTTAACACTCTTTGGATAATCATCTTTTTTATTTATCTTTTCCACAACAAAATTTATACTTTTTACCAGATCCACATGGACATGGATCATTACGACCAATTTTTTTATCATTGACAACTGGTTTTTTCTTAGCTGTCTCACCATTACCAGCATTAGTTCCTGTAATTTTGGCTTGTTCTTCACGTTGTAAATTTTCACGTAAAACAGCCCGGTTAATTGTCATTGTAACTTCATCATGAATCGAACGAATCATCTCATTAAAAGTGTCATAAGCTATTTGTTGATATTCACGAAGAGGATTATTTTGGGCATAAGCTTGTAAACCAATACTTTGTCTTAAATCACTCATTTGGTCAATATGATCCATCCAATGTCTATCAACGACTCTTAAAAGCACTACTTTTAAAAATTCTTGATAGATTTCTAGTGGCACTAAAGCTTTTTTGTTATTAAGATTTTCAATAAATTTATCTTCTATTAATTTTGATAACTCGTCTTCATTTAAGTTTTCAATTTCATCAATGGAAAGATCATTACGATTAAAATAATTTAAAGCAAATTCATTCATAAAGCGAGTGGCATCAACCACAGCATTTTTTTTATCATGATTTATAAAATTTGGTATATAGAAGCTAACAACCGAATGAATCATTTTTAAGATGGTTGGTTCCATATCATCTAAGAAAAGAATATCTTTTCGTTGTTCATAAATGATTTCACGTTGTTTTCTTAAAACTTCATCATATTCAACAACATTTTTACGACGATCATAGTTAGCGCCTTCAACTTTCTTTTGGGCGCTTTCAACAAATCGTGAAAACATCTTAGATTCAAGTGGTGTTTCATTACCATCTTCATCCGGATTGGCAATCATTCCTAAAACTCTTTCAAAACGATCACCACCAAAGCGAACCATTAATTCATCTTGAGCTGATAAATAAAAGCGACTATATCCAGGGTCACCTTGACGACCAGAACGACCTCTTAACTGATTATCAATACGTCTTGCTTCATGACGTTCCGTACCGATAACGGCAAGTCCACCTAATTCTACAACTCCTTCACCAAGTTTAATATCTGTACCACGACCAGCCATATTAGTGGCAATTGTTACGGCACCTTTTTCACCGGCATGGGCAACAATTTCAGCTTCTTTTTCGTGTTGTTTAGCATTTAAAACTTTATGCGGTATGCCATGACGTTTAAGAAGGTTAGATAAAAGTTCACTTGATTCAATTGAAATTGTACCAACTAAGACTGGTTGACCTTTTTCATGTCTTGCTTTAATATCTTTAGCGATTGCTAAATATTTAGCCTTCATTGTTTTATAAATTAAGTCGGTATCATCTATTCGAATAACTGGCAAATTAGTTGGAATTTCCACAACAAACATATTATAAATGTTACGGAATTCTTCTTCTTCGGTTTTAGCAGTACCGGTCATACCAGCAAGTTTTTTATACATTCTGAAATAATTTTGATAAGTAATAGTAGCAAGTGTTCTTGTTTCTTTTTTGATTTGAACCTTTTCTTTAGCTTCAACAGCTTGGTGTAAACCTTCACTCCACTGTCTACCTATCATTAAACGTCCCGTAAAAGGATCGACAATGACAACGGCTCCTTCATGAACAACATAATCTTTATCTTTTTCCATAATATAATTTGCTCTTAAAGCATTATTAATATAATGAACAAGACCTACATTACGAATATCATAAAGATTCTCAACATTAAATACTTTTTCAGCTTTTTCAATACCACTAGGATTTAAAGTAACATGACGATCTTTAACATCAATTTCATAATCTTCATTTTTGAGGCTCTTAACAAAATTATCAGCTTGAATATAGAAATTAGCACCCTTTTTTTCACCACCAGAAATAATTAATGGGGTTCTTGCTTCATCAATTAAAATGGAGTCAACTTCATCGACAATAGCAAAATTCATTTCAGGACGTTGAACCATTTGTTCTTTATATAAAACCATATGATCACGTAGATAATCAAAACCAAGTTCACTATTAGTTGAATATGTAATATCACAATTATATGCTTCTCTTTTTTGATCAGGTTCTAATTCACGTAAATTAAGGCCAACACTAATACCTAAGAAATTATGAATTGCGCCCATTTCTTTAGCGTCACGGCTTGCAAGATATTCATTAACGGTAACAATATGAACACCTTTACCCGTTAAAGCATTAAGATAAGCTACTAAAACTGATGTTAAGGTTTTTCCTTCACCAGTTTTCATTTCGGCAATATTACCAAAATGCATCGCTGCAGCTCCAATAATTTGAACCTTAAAAGGAGTTAACCCAATAACTCTTGTTGCGGCCTCTCTTGCGGTGGCAAAAGCTTCAACCATAATGCTTTCTAAACTTTCACCATTTTTTAAGCGTTCTTTAAAAGCTGGTGTTTTAGCTTTTAATTCTTCATCGCTTAAAGCCTTATATTCTTCTGCAAGCGCTACTACTGCCTCAGCAATTTTAGTGCACTTTTTTAATTCTTTATTAGCTGGATCAAATAATTTCATACTTTAATCACGCATCCTTTCCATTAATTCGATTTATTATTTGGTAATTTACTTATAATATATAATACCAAATTTTTGGTTTTTTTTCAAGTTAAACGTATCTTTTAAATTAAACATTCTTCATCATCTTTTCCTGATGCTCTTGATAGGAAAAGGCACATCCACAATAATCTTGACGATAAATTTGATATTTTTTGGCTAAAAGAATCGAATGTTGATAACCATTTTCTTTTTTAAAATTAGAATATAAATAACGACATTCATCACTTTGATATTTTTGACCAATTTCATTAATCCATTCACTATTTTTATAAGGACTAAGCGAAAGTGTTGTCGTATAATAAGCAAAATGATGACTTTGAGCATATAAAAAAGCTTCTTTTAAACGAAATTCATAACAATGATAACATCTTTGACTTTTTTCGCCTAAATGTTCTAACCCTTTTACTTCATCAAGATATAAAGCATAATCATAATGTCCTTCTATTACTTTAATATCTAAATGCATTTCTTGAATTAATTTTTGTTGTTCTTTTTGCCTTTTTAAAAATTCTTCTTGAGGATAAATATTAGGATTATAAAAATAAATAGTAATATCAAAATATTGATTAAGGAGCATTAGAACATGGCTACTACAAGGTCCACAACAACTATGTAGTAATAATGTTGGTTTAATTTTTTGTGCTTTTAGTTTTTCTAAAAAGGCTTTGAATTCATTATAATTATTAATCATTCAGTAAATACTCCTCTAAAGTTTGATATGTTGCAAAATTTAAAGTAATAAATGATTTATCACTTGATAAATGATTAGGATTATACCATGCAAATTTAATTTGTAAATTGTTCGCAAATTCACCATCAACCATTAAATCATTCCCAACCATGATTGTATCTGTTTTATTTATTATTTTAGCAACAGGCGTTTTTTCAAAAAAATATTTATGGGGTTTACGAAATCCTATATCGGAAGATGAATATAAACTAGTAATTAACTGATCTAAATGAAACCTTTGTAAAGTTGTCATTAACACTTTTTTTGAAAAAATGGAATTGCTGAAACAATATACATTTAAATGATGTAGTTGGCAAAATAATAAAAAGACTTTAGCATCTTGATTAATTTGATCAACTACACAAAAATTATATATTTCTTCTTCTAAGGCTTCATAACTTTTTTGATAAGTAACTTCTGTTAGTTTTGCTAAATCACTTAAATATTTTGTAAATGATGTTTCTTGGTTAGTTATAAGACGCTTTTTCATCATTTGTTCAAATAAATTGCTCGCAATTTTAACAAATTCATCTTCGCCAAGTAAAGGATTTTCTAAATTATGATATAAAAGATGAAGTCCTTTAGTTAAATTAAATTCTTTATTATTAATAAGCGTATTACCTAAATCAATTAAAATGTTATTTATCATTTTTCTAAAACCATTTCTTTTATCTATCTATATTATATAATAAAGAGCCTTTATTTTCCATTATAGTGAACTTTTACTTAAAACAAGACTCCACTCTTTATTTGAAGTGAAGTCTTGTTTTTATTATTAATTGTTATTCTTTAGTTTCAATAACGCCATATTTTCCATCTTTACGAAGATATACAACAGTATGGCGATGATTTGTTTCATTAATAAAACTGAAGAAATCATGATCTGACATTTCCATTTCCGTAATTGCTTCATCTAAGGTCATAACTTCTGGTTCAATCACTTTCGTTTTAACGATTTGTGATTCGAAATTTTCTTTTGATTCATTTTCTAAATTACTAAAATAATTACTAATTCCTTCACGTTTTTTAATAATGGAATTAATTTTTTGTTTATGTCTTAATAACTGCCTTTCAATTTTATCGGTTGCTAAATCTATTGCCCCATATAAAGTATCTGCACAACTTTCAGCACGTAAAGTAATATGCTTTAAAGGTATGGTAATTTCTACAACAACATTTTTATCTGTTTGTTTACACAAAATATTGGCTACAACATTTTCACTTTCATTAAATAATTTTTGAAAAGTTTCTAATCGTGTGTTAATATATTCTTTAACATTATCACTTAATTTTACAGCTCCTGTACTTCTTATATTAGTTCTCATAAAAATAGCTCCTTTCTAAAGTTTATTTGTAAGAATATCTTACAATATAATTATAACAAAATAAATTATAATTGTAAATAGTTTTTGTGATTTTAATTGATAATAACAATATAATGTTCATTAGTATTAGTGATTAAAAGTTCTAAATCATTTTCCATTTCTTGATAAGTTTTAAAAAAATATAAATGAGGATAATTAATAAAAAGTTTAGCAATCAGTAGATCATCAATTACTTGATCACTTTTTATGAATGGTTCTAAAACAATTAGTCTTTGATAACCAATTAAATATTCTTTAACTGAGCCTTGAAGTTTTTTAGGTATAAATAATTTAGATAATATTTTAATCCCCCCTCTATTTTTTAGTTTTAAATAACAATACTAACTAATTTATTTAAAACAACAATTATTTTTTTCGGTTCTTGACCATTTAAATTAGCTTTAACTTTAGGACTGTTAAGCGCAAGTTTTTCTAATTCTTCTTTAGGTGTATTAACAGCAACTTGAAGTTTATCACGTAATTTACCATTAATTTGAACAACAACCGTAATTTCTTGATTAATAGTCTTTTGCTCATCATAAGTTGGCCATGGTTCATACGTAATTGTTTGATGATGGCCTAATATTTCCCATAATTCTTCACCAAGATGTGGTGCAAAAGGATAGATTAATTTAACAAAGTCTTCTAAATATGCTTTTGGTAAAGTTTGATGTTTATAAACTTCATTGGTAAAAATCATTAATTGTGAAATAGCTGTATTATAGTGAAGGGCCTCAATATCATCTGTAACTTTTTTGATAGTTTGATGATAAACTTTTTCTAAAAATTGATCGTTATCATCAACTTTAGCAACTTCAGTTACTAAACGATAAACTCTTTCTAAAAAGCGTCTTGCACCCTCAACAGCTGTAGTTGACCATGGCTTCATTGCCTCAAGCGGTCCCATAAACATTTCATATACTCTTAAAGTATCAGCTCCATATTCTTCGACAATTGCATCAGGATTAATGACATTACCACGTGATTTAGACATTTTAACGCCATCTTCACCTAAAATCATTCCTTGATTAAAGAGTTTTTGGAATGGTTCTTTCGTTTTAACAATGCCACAGTCATATAAAACTTTATGCCAAAATCTTGCATATAAAAGATGTAAAACGGCATGTTCGGCACCACCTATATAAAGATCAACTGGAAGCCAATCATTGATAATTTTTTGAGCTTTTTCACTAGTCAAATCAAGCATTTTTCCATCTTCTTTTAATAAATAGCCGATATAATACCAACAACTTCCTGCCCATTGTGGCATTGTATTAGTTTCTCGCCGTCCTTTAACACCATCAGCTCTTACCACTTCAACCCAATCTTTCGCAGTTGCAAGTGGACTTTCACCATTACCACTTTTTTTGATATCTTTAATATGTGGAAGCAAAATTGGTAATTTACTTTCATCTAAAAGTTCAATTGTGCCATCTTCCCAGTGAATAATTGGAAATGGTTCACCCCAATAACGTTGACGAGAAAAAATCCAATCACGAAGACGATAATTAACAGATTTTTGACCTATTTTTTGTTCTTCTAAAAAGGCAATCATTTTATTAATCGCATCTTCTTTATTTAAGCCATTCAAAAAGCCTGAATTAATATGAAGACCATCTTTGGTAAAAGCGGCTTCTTCGATATTTCCGCCTTCTAATACTGGAATTATTTCTAATGCAAATTTTTTTGCAAAAGCATAGTCACGATCATCATGGGCTGGAACCGCCATTATCGCACCTGTTCCATAACTAGCAAGAACATAATCAGCAATCCAAATTGGAATGGCTTTACCATTAACAGGATTAATGGCATAGGCTCCTGTAAAACAACCAGTCTTATCTTTATTTAATTCTGTTCGATCTAAATCTGATTTTGATTTAGCATATGCAATATAATCTAACACTTCTTGGCGTTTTTTGGGGGTAGTTATTTTATCTACTAATGGATGTTCTGGAGCAAGCACACAATATGTAGCACCAAATAATGTATCACATCTTGTAGTAAACACTGTAAATTGATAAGGAGTTCCTTGAACTTTAAAATCAACTAAAGCACCTATACTTTTGCCAATCCAATTTCTTTGCATTTCTTTGATGGATTCAGGCCAATCAATTTCATCTAAGTCTTTTAATAAACGTTCAGCATACGCCGTTATTTTCAAAACCCATTGTTTCATTGGTCTTTTTTCAACAGGGAATTCTCCTCTTTCACTAACCATTTTACCATTAACATTAATGATTTCTTCGTTAGCTAAAACCGTTCCTAATCCTTCACACCAATTAACTTCTATTTCTTTTAGTTCCGCAAGATTCTTTTTATATAATTGGCAGAAAATCCATTGTGTCCATTTAAAATATTCAGGATCACAAGTGGCAATTTCTCTTGTCCAATCATATGATAAACCTAACATTTTAATTTGACGTTTGAAGTTAGCAATATTTTGATAAGTAAATTCAGCTGGATCATTTCCTGTTTTTAGCGCATATTGTTCAGCCGGAAGGCCAAAAGCATCCCATCCCATTGGATGCATGACATTATAACCTTTCATTCTTTTATAACGGCTCATAATATCTGTAGCAGTATAGCCTTCAGGATGACCTACATGAAGACCAGCCCCAC
Source organism: uncultured Bacilli bacterium (assembly GCA_947591495.1). Lineage (GTDB taxonomy): Bacteria > Bacillota_I > Bacilli_A > ML615J-28 > CAG-313 > CAG-313. Next base: position 1,433 of record CANQDG010000003.1, on the reverse strand, counting down.
TTGGATAAGGGAACATATCCATGGCGTAATATTTTGGTTTTTCACTAAAAGCAGGTGTCTTAAAGGTTTGATTTTGATCCCAATATGCTTGCCATTTTTTTTCAATTATTTTATGATTATAGTTCATCATCATCACTTCTTTCATCCATATTATTTTTAATTGCTTCGGTTATTTTAAGACCTATATTTTTAATAACATAATATCTTAATGCTATGATTATATAAATTATGGTTAACAATTGGCCTAATAAATACATAATAATACTTGACCATATAATAGATAATAAATTAAAGACTACTCTTGGCGTATAAGCTAAAATACAAATTTTACATAATGTTTTATATTTAATGCCAAAGCGTCCATATAAAAATTTAATTATTAAAGCTAAAAATAAAACTTCAATTAAAAGCGAAATTGCACCACTAATAATAACCATTGGAATCCCAACCGCAATAATGATTGGTAAAAATTTTTTATAAATAGAAAGATAAAAATTATTTAACTCACGCGCAAAAATGGTTTTATTTTTATGAGCATTAGCAAAATCAATCTCACTAATTTTTAAATCATCATATGCGTAAAACCTACGACTAGCATTATTTTCTTGATTAGCTAATTGTTGTTGTATATCATTATTAGAATTATTATTAGAATTATTTTCTACTTTTAAAACACCTAGTTCTAAATATAAACCTTTTTTCGCAAATGTAATCATTAAAACGTTATGATTATTTAGACTACGATCAAAATCATAACTTGTTAAATCGGTGGGATTTTCTTCTTCGTTAAATAAAATAATTAAGTCGAGATTAACATTCGTAAGTGTTCCCACTACCACATATTGTGGTTTACTATTATCATTAGTGCTAACCAGTTCATTTGAATCAGTTTCAAAATTTTTTTCTAATTTATAATTAATTTGTTCATTTTCAGAAAAACTTGTTATAATCGGATCAGATAATGAACTAGGCATAGTTTTCAAATTTATTAAATTAACTAGTTGAGGTAAAATATATATTAATAAAATTAATAAAAAATATAAAATGGTTTTAGATGTTTTATCATCGACATATTGACCTATTCTTGATGGCTTTAATAAACAATCTTTAAACTTTCTATACATTTTTTAGAACCTCCATTTTTTCTAATTATACCATATTTTTTACCAAAAGTAAAATTTTATGTTAACAATTAACTTAATCTATTTTAATTTATTTTTTTTATTAATAAACTTATAAATAAAGATGATTATAATTAAGATAAATTACACTATAAAATCGTTTTCATTTTATTGAATATATTAGTTGAAAAATTTAGTTGATTGTGATAAAACCCGAGTTTGCCTCGGCGGTTTCTGATGGACCACCAAAAAATGAGCTAATTTTGAAAAAAACAGTTAAAAATAATCGATTTTTTGCTATTTTGTTTAACT
>CANQDG010000002.1 GCA_947591495.1 uncultured Bacilli bacterium | reverse complement strand
CTATTCTTTAAATAAAGACGTTCCTATAAAAATAAATTAAAAATTTTCATATTATATTTGTGTGTTAATAGCTCGCCGATTAAGCGAGCTATTTTTGACCCTGAACTAATTCACAGGGCATAAAACCCTGAAGAAATTCATAGGTGTATTTGCTTGAACCCTGAACTAATTCACAGGACCCTTTTTTCAACTCTTTTTTATATTAATTATTACCATTTTTTAACTCTGCCATTTTATTACAGATTGTATCAGTAAGATGGTTTTGATAGTCTTGTGCATATGCCCAAAACATAATGCCAACTCCTTCTTTATATGCGTATTCAACCTTGGCGGTCAAACTTTCTTCATCCTCATATGTAATAAAAATTTGGTCTTCTTCGTTATATAGATAAACAGCTTGGGCTTCTTCATCATAATAACGCACATATTTACGATCAGTTAAAGCATTTTGATAAATCCAAGCATAGGTTACCGCACTACTTAAACCACTTGATAGATTGTTAAGTTCAGCTGCTGCACCAAGTCCCGGATATTTAGCTTGTGGACCAGGGCCTAAAACCTTATATCCTTCACCATAAAAAGCAGCACCAATGATGATTTTATTTTTATCAAGACCAGCTCTTGTAAATCTTTCGATTCCTCTTTCGACACTATCACCTAAATTACCATCATTTCTCGCTGTTAAAAGCGGACATAAATGACTAGTTTTACCACTTAAATTCATATCATATGACATCATATTAACATAATCTAAAACATTATTTAAATCACCTAAATTAAATTTACTATATTGTGATGATGATGGAATGGCAGCTGTCACAATATATGGTGAACCATTACCATCTGTTAATTGAGCAAGTTGTTCTTTAATGCTTCGGCAAAGATTTGTAAGATTGTTTGTATCAGTAGTTTCCGTTGGGAATTCCCAGTCGATATCAACGCCATCTAAATGATAAGTACTTACTAAATTAACAATTCCTTTGGCAACATCAACATAACTCTTTCGACATGCTGCGGCAAAATTGGCTGCACCACCATTAACCGATAAAACAATTTTAATGCCTTTTTGTCTTAGCATACTAGCATCTTTCATTAATTCATTGAAGCGACTAATTGTCCCCATACTAACACTACCGCTACTTGATACTGCCGCAAAAGCATAGTAAATAATATTTAAATTATCAAGAAGAGCATCGGTTTTATGTGTAACAGGCGTGGCATAGAAATAGCCTGCTATCGGATTTGTAACTTCTTCAAAGACAATTGCTTTAACTGTTATTTCTTTTTCTAAATTTATTGTATTACCATTAACAACCATTTCGCATTTAATCATCATTTTTTCATTTTGATGAGTTGGATTGATTTCACCTTGAAGATTCATTAAGCTAACATCATCAATTTGCCAAGTAATAGTTGCACCTTGATATTCGGTTGCAAGATTAACATTATGGCTAACTTCATTTGGTACAAGTTCATCTAAAATAACACTTGCAGCATCAGGATCGATAATTTCCCATTTTGCGTAATATATTTTATCATCTTTAGCTTGATCGTTTTGATATAAAACTCTCTCACTAGCAAAATCGCTAGTTTCATACCATCCTAAAAAAGCAAAACCATCTTTAGTTGGAATAGGAAGTTGATAATTAACCGTCCGATAATATGTATCTTGGGTAGGTCTATCTTGTGTGCCACCATTTAAAACAAATTGAATTTCATAAGCCACTCCTGGATTACGATATTTAGCATTTACAACCATATCTTCATTAACAATGGTTCCTTCAACTACATATTCACCACTATCTTTGTCAAACCAACCATTAAACATTTTGATATCGTCATTTGCAACTGGAATTTCATTATAAGAAAAAGGCGTTCCTTCATCAACATAAACAACTCGTTCAGTTGTGCCATCTAGAAATTTACCAGAACTTGTTGAACGATAAGTAATTTGAATCTTATCAGTTTCCCAATTGGCAACTAAAGTAAGATTTTCTTTAATCGTTAATGAACTGCCTACTTCTTCATTTGTCTTTTTATTAATCCAACCAGTAAATTGAAAATCTTCTCTCGTTGGTGCCTTATTTATATTAACTAAGGCTCCATCATCATATGTTTCAGTAATCGTAGTCTCATTATTACTAAATACACCACCATTAGCATCATAAGTTATTGTATATTGGGTCTTAGGCCCTTTATTTTTTTTACATGATGTAATCATAAATAAACTGCCTACAAGGATTGCTACTAACGCTATTTTAAAATATTTATTCATTCTTACCTCCTATTAATTATATTTTATTGTTATTTTCATTATACTAAATACACAAGAAATTGTCAACTTTTAACTAGATATTCTTGATATAAATTATATAAATAATCACTAACAGTAGCCTCAACTAAAATGCCATCATTTTCATAACTAAATTGATGAATATGAGCCTTGGTTTTTAAAGTATTAAAAAGATCACCTTTAGTAAAAGGAATTAAAAACTTACAACAAATAGTATTATTAAATAAATGACTTTTTATATATGTAAGTAATTCGGTAAAGCCTTCTTTAGTGACATTTGAAAGTTTAATATTATCTTGATCAACCCTTGGTAAAAATAAAGGTGACTTCACTAAATCTATTTTATTTAACAAATAAACCATCGGAATTTCTTCAACTCCTAATTCGTTTAAAACTTTATTAGTTGTATCAATTTGTAAATTAGCATAAGGGCTTGAAGCATCAACAACATGAACAATTAATGATGCTTCTTTAATTTCCTCAAGGGTTGATTTAAATGACTCAATTAAATGATGAGGAAGATTGCTAACAAAGCCTACTGTATCAGTTATCAAGAATTCTTCATTAGTTGTTAATTTAATTGATCTTGTTGAAGTTTCAAGGGTGGCAAAAAGCATATTTTCGACATATACTTGTTTGTTTAAATCTTTGTCAAACATTTGTAAAAGAGTATTAATCGTTGATGATTTTCCCGCATTAGTATATCCAACAAAGGCAACGGTTTTAATTTCGTTTTGATTTCGCAATTTACGGGCATTTTTACGGCTTACAACGATTTTTTCTAATTCGTCTGATAATTTATTAATGCGTCTTTCAATATGTCTGCGATCTTCTTCTAGTTTAGTTTCACCGCTTCCTCTTCTTGCGCCGCCACTTCCACCGCCGCCCCCACCTATTCTAGATAGATGGGTATATGAACCAACTAATCTTGGTAACATATATTTAAGGTTAGCAATTTCCACTTGTAAAATGGCTTCTTTAGTCTTTGCTCGTTTTTGAAAGATTTCTAAAATCAACATTGTTCTATCAATTATTTCAACTTCTAAGACGTCACTAATATTACGTAATTGCACCGGCGTTAGTTCATCTAAAAAAACGATTAATTCAATTTTATATGTATCTTTTAATTGCTTTAATTCTTGTAATTTACCTTTGCCAAGATAAGTAGCACTATTAAAGCTCGTTAATTTTTGATAAAATTCATCAATAACCTCAATATTACAGGCCTCACATAAAGCTACTAATTCTTGCAATTCATAATTAAAAAGTTCATCAGTGGTATCATTAATACCTACAATGATAGCCTTAACTTTTTGTGTTTCTTCTTGCATAAGCATCACCTCAAGAATATATATATAGAATATCAAAATAATTAACGATTGTCAATTTGTTTGATATTCTTACTTAAAGTTATTTTTTTTCTAAAATGTTTTGATAAAACCTAATTAATTATTTACCAAAAATCATCATAATAACAACATCTAAACTAATTGATAAATCGTCTATCTTTTTAAATCTTTGCATATAATAGCGTGTATTAATACAAAAAGTTATAAGGAGGAATACATGTTTGAAACTTTCAGTACAAATGCCCTAGAAATTATTGATGATGCCTTACAAATTGCCAAGAGCCTAAATAAAAAACTCGTTGGCAGTGAGCATTTGTTACTTGCAATGTATAAAAAGAAAGATACTATCTGCCACTTTCTACTTGAAGAAAAACAAATTACTTATGATGATATTTTAAATGTTATTAATAATTTGGTAATTTTCCGTAAATCTGAAAATAATAATCTTACTTATAGCACTAAATTTCAAGAAATTATTTTATTTTCCGAAACACTTGCGAAAGATCTTGGTAGCAAATATGTTTACGATGAACATATCTTCTATGTTATGTTAAAAGAAGAGGATAGTATTGCCAATATTGTGATTGAAAAACTTGGATTAGATAAAGAGGATTTATTGATGGATATTGAAGAAATTTTTAATTTCTTTGAAGGTCCTAAAGATGAAGAAAATTTAGAAGTTACGCCTTATCCTTTTTTAACTAATCTATCTAAAATGAAAAAAGTTCATCCCTTTGTTAAGCGTAGCAATTATATTGAAAAAATTATTTATATTTTATCAAAAAAGCAAAAAAACAATCCCTTACTTGTGGGAAATGCGGGGGTAGGTAAAACCGCTATTATTGAAGGATTATCAGAAATTTTAAAAGATGAAGTTATTTATCAATTAGATTTAGGCAGTATTGTTGCAGGGACAAAATATCGTGGTGAATTAGAAGAAAAAATTACTAAAGCAATGGAATACGTTAAAAAACAAAAAGCCATTATTTTTATCGATGAAATTCATAATATTGTGGGAGCTGGTTCTAATGATGGCTCTTTAGATATAGCTAATATTTTAAAGCCTTATTTATCAAGATCAGATATTAAATTAATTGGGTCTACAACGCTTGATGAATATTATCGTTTTATTGAAAAAGATAAAGCTTTAACAAGACGATTTCAAAATGTTTATATTGATGAACCCAGTGAAGATGAAACTTATCAAATCTTAGAAGGTATTAAAGATAGTTATGAGGAGTATCATCATCTTCATTATACAAAAAAGCATTTGCGCAAAATTATTCGTGATGCTAAATTTTATTTGATTAACAAAAACTTTCCTGATAAGGCTATTGATGTTTTAGATGAGGTTGGCGCAAGACATCAAAACACTCATCAAAGTATTGATAAATTAATTGATGAAGTAATTGAAGATACATGTGGTATTAAAAAGATATCTTTAAAAAATTTAAGATTACTTCCTTTAAATTATCCATCTTTAAAAAAACATTATTTAACTTTTATAAAAAGATATGAATTAAATCCCAATTTACCTAATATGGGGGTTATTTATGTGGAAGAAGATTTTGATAGCACCGATTTAATGAGTGATTTAAATAAAGTTTTTGGTTTTAAAAAAGAAATGTATTTAGAAATTGATTTAGAAAATTATCATGATATGACGATGTTAAATAATTTGATTGGTTCAACTAAAGGTTATGTAGGGTTTGAACAAGGAGGTATTTTGTCAGAGCATTTAATCAAATATCCTTTAAGTTTAATTTATTTGAAAAACTTTAGCCATGCTCATCAAAGCATTCAAAACTTTTTTAAAATGATTTTTCAAAAGCGCTTTTTCTTAGATAACAAAGATCGTAAAGTTTATCTTATTAATTGTCTTTTTATTATCTCTAATCCTGATTTAAAAACTAGTAATGCGGGATTTATTAATGATAAGACTATTTCTAAGGTCATAATGTTACCAAAACTTCCGAAAAATTCTCATAATAACCTCTATAAATTAATGAAAAAATATCATATTGAAATTGATAATGCTAAAATGATTCCTTCTTCTGAACTAGCCAACCTTATTAGTTATGCCCTTTTAGATAATAAACAAAAATATCATTATAATGTAGAAAAGCATATTTTAGAACCTCAAAAAAAAGCTATAAGTACTAAGATTAATTCTTAGTATTTATAGCTTTTTTGTTAATTATTTTTTTCTATTCAACTACTTGAACACTAAATCCTTCATAAGTAGTTACAGCCTCATCGGCAGGTTGTACTTCATTATCAACAATACTTCCTAATAAGCGATTATTTGAAGTGCCTTGGCATAAAGTTTCTAAACCAGTTATAACTAATTTAATAGTACAATCTTTTGCAACCAAAAGGTTTGTAAAATTAGGTTTTGGATAACTATTGCCGGTGCTACTAACACCAACAAAAGCACCAACTCCACCATATGTTTCAGAAGTTTCGCTATATATGATATTTATATTACCTTTAAGGGTGCAGTTTATAAGACTTCCACCATCAGCACTATGTCCCATAAATGCTCCTGCTTGTGAGCCTGTGCAAGTAACATTTTCTAAAGTTAAATCTTTAATTAAAGCCGCACCACCATAACCGAATAAACCACTTTTACCGGTTGCGTCAGCTCCACAAGTTAAATTCGAAATTGTATGTTCTTGACCATCTAGATTAACCCATTGAGCATTAATTGGATTAAAACTTAAAACACTAGACATATCTATATTTTTACTAACAAAAACATTTAAATTACGACCTTCACCTTTTTTCAAGTAACCATTATTAATGGCTTCACTTAAAGCAACAAGCGAAGTAGCATCACTTACATAAAATTTATTATCGCTATCATATGATACGCCATTCCAAATACCATTAACTTTATTATTTTTTAATACTAAATTACCTGGTTCATTAACTTGATTTTCTTTGTAACCTTTTTGAACACCAACTAAGCCATTATGTTGGAAAACACAACTACTAACAACATTAACAAAACCTTCACAATTTTGAATTGTTACTTTAGGTGATGTAGATATTGAGCTAGATGCTGTATATCTTCCCGCAATACTTCCTACGCCACTATTATCTTCATCATCAAGAACGTTACCAAAATAACGAGAAATTGTAATCGTGATATCTTTTACTTGACAACTATCAACAGTTGTTCCATATTGAACACAACCAATAATACCACCTATACCTGAATATCCCAAAGCGGTCGCAAAAAGATCAATGTTACTAGAACAATTAGATATGGTATAATTACCCTCACCATTAAAGCCAATAACACCTCCGCCATATTGCCAACTTACAGTAATCAAACTAGTATCATCTGCTTCAGTATGGCAATTATCATAACTTGCGTATGATTTACCAACTACCCCACCAACATAGCATGAACCTTTTATAATAAGATGACCTCTAGCAGTAACATTATTTAGTTTACTTACATGAGCTCCTCCAACAACCGCACCAACATTTTCACTTTCTTCAAGATCACTAAAGTCCGCATTTTCTACAATTAAATTATTGATCTCAGCACTATTAATAGACCCAAATAAGCCATAATTTTTTTTCGATGTCCAACCATTTTCAGCATAGTTACCTGATAATACTAAATTAGCAATTACATGATTTTGACCATCAAAAGTGCCTTTAAAAGAATTATCTTCATTACCAATTGGTACCCATTTTTTACTTTCTAAATCTAGGTCACTAACTAATACAACTTTTTCTTTTGTAAAGGTGGTACCACTGTTAACTTTTTTAGCAAATTCCTCTAAAGTTGAAACGCTAGAAACAATCCATTCACCATGGTTTTTAGCAAACCCACAATTAACATAATTAATAACCACATTTTCTTCTTTATTACTATCAAAAACATCATCTTGATTATAACTGCTATCATTTCTACCAACAATTGGACCAACATTGAAATCTTTATCGCCATAACTATTTGTTCTATCAACTATTAAAGTTACATTTTTAAGTTTATTATTTTTATAAGTTTTAGTACTACCTGTACCACAACCTACTAAGCCACCTAAATCACGATATGCTGTAATAGTAGTATCTTCAACTTGACAATTTTCAATTCTATAACGGCCACTATCTTGTAATTGACCAATTATTCCACCGGCTTTATCACCATTATCAAATTCAACTCCACTTGGTTTATCCGGTTTACAGTTACCTATTAAGCCTTTAACCGTTGAATTAGTAATATTACCATACATACTACCAACAATACCACCTAACCAATGTGATGTTTGAATATTAGCACCTTCAACATGAACATTATCAATACTTGATGTATATAAATTACCACCAAGAGCTCCAGCATAATAACGCGAAGTTAAATTAACATTAGCTAAACGAAGATTTTTAAAAGTTGCACTTGTTGTAAAGCCAAATAGACCGGCACAATCTTCATCTGGTTTATTAACCGTTAAATTATAAATAGTAAATTCTTTACCATCAAAAGTTCCATTAAACTCGGCTCCCGATTTAGCGATTGGTTCCCAATTAGTTTCTTTGATTAAGTTAAGATCATTCATTAAATAAACTGTTTTTCCACGATAATTATCACCATTATTAACTTTTTCTCTAAAAGCTTTTAATTCTTCTTCATTATAGATATATTCTTCATTTGGATTTTTTTCTTCAGCAGGGATTGGATCTTCAACATGGGCATTACCTTGTACCGCATAAACAACGATGGCAATATCACAAGTTTCACTTTGATAATCATTACCAACACCTTCTGGTAATTCAATCGTTACTTTTAAAGGTGAAACACTTTCTTTGGCTTGAACAAGTGATGACCATTTAGAAATATTCGTTTTGCCATTATTTGTTAGTTCTAAACCATCAATACTAACCTTTAAAACATCAAATAATTTGGTAGATCCTTGAATTAATAATTGGACTTGATATTTAATGGCAATAGTTGAATTATTTGTTAAAGCAATCATAAATTCAACTTTATCAAGTGGAGCAATATCAGTTAATTGTAATTCATCTTGTTTGGAAAAATTCGCCGTTCCACCATTAATAAAATGGTTTGACTGTTCAATATATTCATAATCATTTAATGATTCATTAAATTCACCAGAATATAGTTTTAACGAATCTTCAACGACATGTGCGACAACTTCAACTTTACCAGAAGTAATCGCTACATTGGTTGTTGATTCACTTGTAAAAAGAGCATACGTTGATCCAACAATAATGCTAGCACATAACAAAATTGTAAGAATTGAGCTCAATAAGATTTTTTTAGATATCTTCATTTTCTTTCCTCCTAATTAATAATAAATTTTTATGCTACTTGAATAGCATAGACAATCACATCAAAAACCAGATTTTCATCTTGGGCTAAATTGTTAACATTATCCGCTTTGTTTTCAAATTCAATTGCGATTTTAAACCTTCCTGTATCATCTTTAAGAACTTGACCGAACGTTTGCGTTTTATTGCCAATCATTAAACCATTATTTAAATAAAAAACTTGAGGCACACCATCTTCTTTAGTAATTGTTACTTTTAATTGTTGATTAAGGTTTAAATCTTTTGTATTAACTACTATTTCAAAATAATATTCATATGCAACATCTGAATGATTTTCAAGACGCATTTGCGCCTCATATTTACATCCGGGAGCGATTTTTTGATCTTTAGTTATATCAAAGATATTATCATTTGTTTCATTCGTAAAATCTTTTTCATTAGGATTTTCTTTTTCAATTAAACATCCTGTTTCATCAAGTGTTTTAACTTTTAAATTTTCGCGAACAAGTGTCATTTTTAAGGTTCCTGCTTGTAGATGATGATTAATTGTTATTTGATCGGTAAATAGTGCCATGGTGCTTGTAACAATTAATAAGAGACTGACAATAATACTTATACAAGATAAAATAATTATGGATTTTTTCTTATGCATTAATATCCTCCTTTCTTTTTTTATTTTCATCTTCTAAAAGTTGAATTTGCGCTTTTAATTTAGCAATTTCATTATCTTGCTTATGCTTTTTTTGACTATTTAATGCATTAATTATTTTAATAATTTGCAAAATAATAATAATTGCACAAGGGACAATAATAATTAAAGTTATACCTATTGGTTGTTTAATTGTATATAACATTAAGCCTATTAAATAATTTTGATAAACAACTTTACCAATTATATAATTAGGGCTGTTAGTATCTGTTGTATCGATAACTTGTTTAATATTTTGAGCATTATCTGCTTTATTATCTCCTTCTAAGGTGATTATATATCCATCACCTTTTTCCATAATATTACTGATCCGATGCGTAATCGTTTCTTGTCTAATATATACATATTTAAAAGTTAATACATCTCCTACTTTTAAATTGCTATACCAAATCCTCCTTTCATCAATATCGGTGGGAACATTTTCAATCAAAATCATTGTTTTTATTTTTAGATCTTTAATTTTATATTGACTAACATCTGTTTGAGCGTTTTTTGCCATGGAATCGGATACAACAATTCTTAACTGATGATTGAAAATATTTACCGCATTATCACTATCTTTTTTTGCGACAATTAAAATCACTAATAAAACGATACAAAGAATAAAAAAGAAATATGTGATGATATTACCAACCACTTTTAAAACTTTTTTAATCATTTAATTTATTCACATCCCTCTTGCAAAAAAATTAACGATAAAATCAACCGATGTTCCTTGAATTTCATTTCCTACATCGATTGGTAAATAATATCGAAAATCAATTGCAATTTTTTGGTGTTTTTGAAATTGAATTTGCCATTTTATCTCTTCTTGATGATCCATTAATTCTTCTAGTGAATACTGATAACAATTATCTAAATACTGAATTTCTACTATTAGATATTTACTAAGAATGCTATTGCTAATTTTTTCAAAATTTAAATCAATTTCATATGTTCTTTTTTTCGTAGCTTCTAAAATAATACGATATTCTTTAACACTACCTGGCACCAATTTATTAAGTTTTATTTCTAAGTTATTAGTGATTGTAACCTTATCATCTAGTAAAATATGTTTAGTAATATGTTTTTTCTCGCTTAATATATACCAAGTTAAAATAATAGTTATAACTACCATAATTGATATATATGTTAATAATAATGCTTTAGGTATTCTTCTCATTTTTTTCGCCTTTCATTTTTTCTTTTTTCCATTGTATCATTTATTTTTACGATATTTTGTCAGTTTTTGCTTGTAAACTAAAAAAGAAAAAACAAATTAAGCGTTAACCTACTTAATTTGTTTTTTTTAATAAGTATCAATTATTATCTTGTAAAATACAGTGACAAATTTTTTCTAATTCTTCATATGTTTTTATACTAACAATTGCCATTTTATAAGGCTTTGTGCGCGGAATTTGACGTAAATACCATCCCGCATGCGTTCGCATTTCAATCATAGCGATATGCTCACCTTTATCAGATATTAATCTTTTAGCATGATCTAACAATGTTGATATGACAACTTCTTTAGGTGGCTTTGGTAAAATGATACCATCATTAAAATAAGCTGTTAGTTCATCAAAGATAAATGGATTCCCCATAGCAGCCCGACCAATCATAATGCCATCAACGCCTTGATCAAACATCTTTTGAGCACTTTCAATATCTTTAATATCACCATTACCAATAACTGGGACACTTGATGCTTCTTTGACCATTTTAATATAATCTAAATTAACAACTCCCGTATAAAGTTGACTTCTTGTTCTGCCATGAATACTAATCGCATCAACGCCTGCTTTTGAGGCAAGAAGAGCAACTTGATCACAATTAATAGATGATTGATCCCATCCAGCTCTAATTTTAATTGTAACTGGAATATCAAGATTTTCTTTTAATGATTTAATGATGTCATATATCTTCATAGGATTTTTTAAAAGTGCCGATCCTGATCCATTTTTAACTACTTTGTTAACTGGGCAGCCCATATTAACATCTAAAATATCAATTTTAGAAAGTTTAGTTAGATATATCGCTGAATCCGTAATGGTTTTATAATCGGATCCAAAAATCTGCATAGAGATTGGATGCTCATTTTCTTTAATTTCCACCATTTTCAACGTTTTGGCATTTTCATAAGCTAACCCTTTATCACTAATCATTTCGGTGCAAACAAGTCCAGCTTGATGTTCTAGACAAATCGTTCGATAAGCCGAAGTTGAAACACCTGCCATTGGAGCTAAAATAATATTATTTTTAAGTTCGACATTACCAATTTTCATCTTTTATTCCTTCTTTATCGCATCTTTAATTACTAGTAATGCTTCTTGAATCATATCTTCAGTTAACATATAATGAGTAATTAAACGAATTGTCGTTTTAGTATCTTGAATGATCCATTTTTCAAATAATAATGTTTGACTTAATTTTTCAACAACTTGATTATCAAAAGTGACAAAGATTTGATTCGTTTCGGGTTTAATAAAATAATCAACTCCAAGTTTGTTTAACCCGTCAATTAAAAGTTTGCCTAAATGGTTGACATATGATCCTATTTCAAAGAATAAATCATCTTCAAAAAGCGCCTCAAATTGTAAACCATTAACAAAGCCTTTGGCAAGAAGTCCTCCATAATGCTTGATAGCATAGCGAAGATCAGTTTTTAATTGTGAATTATTAATAACTAAAGCCTCTCCCATTAAAAGACCATTTTTTGTTCCACCAATATAAAAAGCATCCGTATATTGGGTGTAATCACAAGGTTTAATATCATTAGTTAAAGCAGTTAAGGCAACCCCTAATCTTGCGCCATCAAGATAAAGGTATAAATGCAAAGCTTGACATATATCATGTAATTTAATTAATTCATCTTTGGTATAAAGGGTCCCATATTCTGTGGGATTTGATATATATACCATTTTAGGTTTAACCATATGTTCATCCGTATGTTCTTGATAAATTTTTATAACATCTTCACCTTTAATTTTACCATCATAACTAGGAATGGTTAAAACCTTATGTCCGGTTTGTTCGATAGCACCTGTTTCATGTACATTAATATGACCACTACTTGCGCAAATAACGGCTTCATATGGCTTTAAACTATGACCAATCACAATTTTATTAGTAATTGTTCCGCCCACAAGCAAATGAATATCAGAAGCATCACATTGAAACTTATTTTTAATTATTGCAACTGCTCTATTTGATGCATCATCAAGACCATAACCTATATATGTTTGTTGATTGTTTTCTTTTAATTTTTCTAAAATTTTCGGATGAGCAATGCCACAATAATCATTTTTTAAATTAATCATATCTTTTCCTCATTAATCTTATTTTTTATAATTATATATTATCTTGTAAAAAGAAGCAAATATTTTAAATAATATTTAAAAGAACTTCCATATAGTTTGCATTTTTTTTAAAATATGATATAATATCAATAGTAGGTATTTCTTTTAGCACTTAGGTTTATAATAAAATTATTATGATATCTTAATTTGCTAATTACTAAATCAATATATTGAAAAATAAAATGGAGGATATAAGAATGGATAAAAAATACACCTTAAAAAAGGAAAATGAACGGACCTTAAAGGTTATTGTTAATGAATATGAAAAGCGTGATAAAAAAAGAAAGCATCATGATAGCGAAAAAGTTAAAACCAAAGAACCAATAAGTTTATCATTAATCCTCATTTCAATTGGTAGTTTTCTATTTCCACCTTTAGGTTATATATTTTATATGGTTTGGAAAAATCGTAAACCTAAAGATTCTCAAAGATGTGGTTGGTGTTCTCTTATTGGATGTATCTTCTATATTATACTAGCAATTGTTCTTGTTTTAGTTTTAAAACCAGGTATCAAAACAGCTTAAAAGTTTAAAACTTCTCAACCTTTTATGTTGAGAAGTTTTTATTTATCATTTTATAAATTAATAATCTAAATCTATTAAATGTAAAAATTCTTGCTTTTTGAAATTTTTTATATTATAATTAATTATCATATAGATTTATAAGGAGTTTTAAAATGAAGCAATGTAATAATTGTAGAGCACAAGTCGATGACGATACTAAATATTGCCCTTATTGTGGTAGTAGATTAGAAGAAAATAATCAAGAAAATACTACTTATTATGATTATTATGATAATAATGGTAATAACGATAACGATGATAACCATTCACATTATGATAGCAATAATATTTATAATGCAACAAGTTCTAATCAATCACAAAATACGGATGGATCTAGTACTGCACTTGCCATATTGTCCTTTTTCTTTCCTCTTGTAGGTTTAATTCTTTTCTTAATATGGCATAGTGATATGCCCCTAAAGGCTAAATCTTGTGGTATAGGTGCTTTAATCGGTTTTATTAGTAACATATTACTTGGAATTTGTTGTTCAATATCTTGGATAAGTGCTCTATTTTATTAATTAAAAATGAATAATCATCAACCAAAAAAATTAAATAAAACCACTCTATTTATAATCATTTTAATGATTGTAATTATTATTTATATCATTTGTTCAATAATATTAACCTTTTTATTACCTAAAGATGCCAAACTATCTTTTGATCTAATCGGTAAAGTACCGCTTTGTAATCGAAATAGTAATTCTGCTCCTCACATCGGTAATTTTGTTTTTCTTTTTTGTTGGCGATGCACTTCAATGTATATATCTTTTATTATAAGTATGTTAGTTTTTAATCTAACTAACTTAAAAAAAGCTTTATCCAAAATAAGAATAATATATATCATACCAATTATTTTGATTTTTATTTTACCCCTTATTATAGATGGTAGTTTACAATACTTTTTCTTTATTGAAAGCACTAATTTACGAAGAATTATTACAGGTATACTTTTTGGTATAGGTGCTAGTATATTTACAACACGCCTTATAAATTATTTATTTGCAAAATAGAACCCTATTATTCAAATAGGGTTTTTGTTATGATTTTTTTATGAAATATTCTTTCGTATCTTTTACGATTTCTTTATTCAAGGCTAAAATAGCAATTAAATTAGGGAAGGCCATTAAAGCACTAAAGATTTCGGTTATATCCCAAATGGTATGAAATTCTAAAAAGGCCCCTAAAAAAAGGATAATGATATATAACCAGTTATAAAGTTTCTTAATGAATTGATTACCTTTAGTTAAGTAATTTAAACATTGAACACCATAAAGATTCCAACCTATCATCGTTGTAAAGGCAAAACAGATGATACATATAAGCAGTAAAATCATAGTAATAATTGGTTTAAAGGGGAGTCCTGTTACAAAAGTATATTCTGCTATATATATACCACTTAGTGGTTGCTCGTATGATTTAGTAATAACACTTGCAATTCCTGTTAATGTGCAAATAATAATCGTGCCTAGAAAAGTTGAAGTCATTGCGATTAAACCTTGACGAACTGGATCATTTGATGAAGTAGTAGCTGTGGCAATAGGGGCGCTACCTAAACCGGCCTCGTTAGTAAAAAGACCTTTAGTAACTCCTTGTTTTATGGCACTCATTATGGTATATCCACAAGCTCCACCAAGAACTGAACGCGGACTTATTGCCATTTGGAAAATATCTTTTAGGGCAGTTTGTAAATTAGTGATATTATTAGCGATTAAAATTAAACAAATAACAACGTATGATATACCCATAAAAGGAACAAGAAATTCACAGACGGTGCCGATTCGTTTGACGCCTCCTATTAAAACAATAGCAACTAAAATTGTCACCAAAAGGCTAATAATTAATGAAACCCATGAAAGATGATATTTACCAATTTGTAAATTGTAAATTTGATCTTTATCAAAGATGTTTTTAAAAGCATCACTAATGGAATTCATTTGGATTAAGGTTCCCATTCCAAAAAGGGCAGTTAGCATGCCAAATGTCGCAAAAAAATGGGCTAAAAAATGCCATTTTTTGCCCATTCCATATTCAATATATGCATAAGGCCCCCCAATTATTTGATCACTTGTTATCTTGCGATATTTGATGGCTAAAAATCCTTCAGCGTATTTAATAGCCATTCCTAAAAAAGCGGTTATAACCATCCAAAAAAGCGCTCCTGGTCCTCCTATCATAATGGCTGCACTAACACCGGTAATATTACCGGTGCCAATAGTTGCGGAAAGCGCAATACAAAGGGCTTGAAAAGGACTTGTATGACCTTTAGACTGATGATCATCCTTAAATAGGAATTTAAAAGCAAGCGGTAGTTTACAAATTTGTAAGGCCTTTAATTTAATTGTTAAAATAATACCAACACCAATAATTAAACAAATTAAAGGAACGTTCCATAAAATGCTATGAATTTTTTGAATTAAGCTTATAAATAACATATATTTTATCCTCATAATATCTATTCTAGATATGTTGCTTCACCTAAAATATATGAGCCATTTTCATCTATTCCAGCTTCAATTTGTCCTCCATCAACATTAATTAATATTTTGTTCGTATCGATTAGTTGTAATTTTTTTAAAATATGAAAAGTTGCGCTTGCACCAGTTCCACATGCTTTAGTAAAACCAACGCCCCTTTCATAAGTTTTTAAATAAATTTTGTTATCTTTAATTTGCACCAAATCAATATTGAGGTAATCAACATAATTAGGCAAATTACGAATATCTTTAGCATCACTTAGGGCTTCTTGAAAATTATGAGGAATGATAACGCCATGCCATACACCAGTATTGATTAAACTAATTTGATAAAAATGATGGTTTAAATGCAATGACTCATTTAGATGTTGTCTATTATCAATGTATGTATAAACTGGTTCATTCATTCTTACATAAACTAAAAAAGGGTTTAAGTTAATGATTTTAGTATATATATTACCACTCAGAGTTTGGACAGTATTTTCTAAACTCGTAATTATTTTTTCATCATAACAATATTTAATAAAGCATCTAATGCCATTACCACACATTTTAGCAATACTTCCATCTTGATTATAAATAATCATCGTAAGCGGATTTTCTTTAACCATTAAAAAGCCATCAGTGTCTAAAGAAATTTTTTTCGCAAAATCTTTATTGTCATATTCTTTTTGATAGCGACAAATCATAAAGGTATTGCCACATCCACTATACTTTTTCATTAAATTCTTTCTTGTATAATATAAATTGTTCATAAATATTTTAATTGGCTTTGCAACATTATTAAGCCCCTACTTTCATCATTATCATTTTTCTCTTGTTGTTGTATTTCAATATTTCTTTGCAAAGTTCTTACACTCCATGTTTGTTGAGCAGATTCTTTTTCATACCACTTTCTTGCTTTCTCATCTGGTACTTGTAATAAGGTTTTGTAATGAGTCCACGAAAGTAATATATTAGATTTTGCATTCACTGAATGCAAAATGTTTGGAAATGTTTTGTAAAATTGTAAAAAATAGTATAAATTTCTTAATTCAAAACCTTTTCCATTTCAATTATAGAACATATATCTTCTACAAAATTATCTGTATTTTGATATTTAATAATCATTGAATTATTATTTTTTTCTAAATTCATCTTTTTCACTTTCTTTTAATTTCCTTTTTTTAGTTATTTTACAAGACGCGTAAAACTGCACATTTCAAATAAAGGGAATCACCATCAGTTAATTTAGTGGGGTGATCAGGTGACTGAATCCGAAAATCGATTAATTGCACCTCTTTATGAGCATCAATACTTGCATCTTTTAACATTTGTAAAAATAAAGCCGGTTGCATATGCATAGAACAAGAAAAAGTAAATAAAATACCGCCACTATCTAACATTTTAAGAGCACTTAAATTAATTTCTTTATATCCTTTATAAGCTTGATTAATCGTCTTGCGATCCTTGGTAAAAGCCGGAGGATCTAAAATAATAACATCAAAATGTTTATCTTGATTATTTCTTAAATAATTAAAAACATCATCACAAACAACTTCAATGTTGGTAAAATTATTAAGTTTAGCATTAATTAAGATATCATCACAAGCTTTTTGACTTATGTCAATTGCAACTACTTTTTTGGCGTT
The DNA here is from genome assembly GCA_947591495.1 of uncultured Bacilli bacterium. Taxonomy (GTDB): domain Bacteria; phylum Bacillota_I; class Bacilli_A; order ML615J-28; family CAG-313; genus CAG-313. The sequence continues at coordinate 65,818 of CANQDG010000002.1, read as the reverse complement.
ATACCCTGCCGCGTGTAAAGCAAAACCACCTGTATGCGAAAAACAATCTAAAACGGTTTTATTAAAAACATAGTTTTTAAGATTGGCACGATTAAATTTTTGATCTAAGAAATATCCAGTTTTTTGACCATTTAAAAGGTCAACTTTTATTTTTACTTCATTTTCTACAATTGTTACAACATCATTTAACTTTCCATAAACAACGCCTTTGAATTCTTCAAGGCCTTCTTTTTTTCTAATTGGTTGATCGCTACGTTCCACGATAGCCAAAGGATGAAAAATTGTAACTAATGCTTTTATAATTAAGTCTTTATGATTAGCCATTCCTAAAGTTAATATTTGCATTGATAAGTATTGATCATATTTATCCACAATTAAACCAGGTAAGCCATCAGCCTCACTAAAAACAACGCGATAATTATTATCTAAACCAAGTGATTTACGAAAAGAATTGGCTGCCTCAATTCGCTTTTGAAAAAATGTTTGATCAATCGTAATTGGTGTTAGGGATAATAGCCGTACGATAATCTTACTAGCCGTATTCAAAAAGCCATAACCTATAACTTTATGATCACTTGTTAGAACTTCACAAAGTTGACCGGAGTTAATTGGTCCTTCAAATTTTAAAACTTCATTGGAATAAACCCATGTTTCACCTTTTAACAAACGATCTTCTTCATTCTTTTTTAATATTATTTTTTGTATTTCCATTTTATTACTTCCTAATTATCATCAAACTTTGATTAGTTAAAAATGTTTAATGCACATTTTTTGTGATAAGTTGTTGTTTACTATTTTTTAAACATTTGGTAATTTCATCTAATTTAGTTTTAAACTCATCTTGTTTACTTAATGCCGGTAAGATAAAAACATTAGTTGAGGCATCATTTAAGACTTGATTAGAAACAACCATAATCGATTTGGTATCTTGCGGACGTTGAAAAAAGGATGTGGGCAAAGTAACGAGTAAATCAATGTGGCCATTTGCTTTTAACATTTCATAAAAAGCTTGACTACCTTCTTTTTGAAAAAAAGTATTTTCAATTAAATAGATAGCAAAAAGCGGTTTTGATATTTTTAAATAATGTTCAATCGCAAGATAAGGAAAATATTTAACGCCCTTATCATATAGATAAGAATGATATGCTTGGTTTTCGTAATCATAACAAGCTAAATCTGATACAATAATATCAATATCATTTGGTAAAACTTCTAAGGCATCTTGATAAAAAATATTGCTACTTTGCATGAGCATATTACTTTTATGAATAGCAACATTTGCTAGTAAACTATGATTATCAAAACCGGTTATTTTAAAAGATGCATCAATGTGATTACAAATGGTATATATTAAATTACCAACTCCAAAATTAAAATCCAAAATTTCTACACGTTTTTTGTGATCAATAAGTGCATCAACTAAATTAGCAATTAATAAACTTGTCGCATCAGGTGTAATTAAATCTAAGGGAAAGTTAATATTTTTAAAAGCTTTGATATCAAGTAATAATAAAGCTTTTCTAATTTCTTCGGTATTGATTGTATTTTGGCTTGCTAGATGTTGAAAAGTATTTAAGGCTTTATCGATTTTACTTTTTACCTCATCATCAACATTTAAAGGGCGGTCACTTAAAAAATAATCAATGATTTGCATTAAGCATTCATAGTAATTAAGTCGACCCTTTTCTTTATCATAATTAGTAATAGCCGTATTTTCTTTATTTTCATCAATAAGACCATAATATAAACTCATAACCGCCTCATCAAATAAATCAACCATTTGGTTGATCATATTGATTGTGTTCTTAGTATTACTAGTACTAGTACTAGTATTATTATTCATTTGCTTCATGATTTTCTTGAATCCTTTCTGCTAATTTTTGTCCCATAATAGCACCTGAGGCAAAGGCAAAATGCATATTAAAGCCGCCACAAATACCATCAACATCTAATAATTCACCAATGGCGTATGCAAAAGGGACTTTTTTTAATTCAAAATTATCATCAATTTCATCTTGTGATATACCCCCAACTGTTACTTGGGAATTATCAAAGCCATATGTATCAATAACTTCAACTATATAATTTTTAGCAAGCCTTACAAAGGTTTCAATCGATAAGTTTTTTTCTTTTGAAAGTTTGTTACTAATTTTATCTGCTAGACTTTTAGGTAAAAGGCCATGTAATAAATCAGATAGTGGCAAGTTTGAATTTGCTAGTTTAATCATTTTTAACTTTTTAATAAGTTCTTTTTCATCAAAAGCTTCTAAAAAATCTAAAACAATTTTTAATGGTCTTGCAAATCTTGCCAAAATACTTGATGCATTCATAATCACAATCCCACTAATACCATCTTTTTTAAATTGAATCTCACCTTTTTCTTGAAAAATTAATTGGTCTTGATCATATATCATAACTTGGGCTTTTTGTCTTAAACCATCAAGGCCTTTTATTTGTTCTTCTTTGATTTTTAAACCAACAAGGCCGGGTTTAATTGGTGTTATTTTAACATTAAAATGCTTTAATAAATGATATCCATCACCACTTGAACCATGAATTTTAGACGATGTGCCACCTGTTGCAAAAACAACATAATCAGCCTTAAAAGTTGTCGTGGTTGTATATATATTAAATAGTTGTCTTTCTTTTGTAACTTGTGTTACTTGTGTATTAGTAATAAGCTTTACTTGATATTTATTTAATTGCAAAAGTAATAAATCCATCACAGTTGATGATGACTCAGTTACCGGATAAACTCGCATCTTTTCATCTATCTTTGTAAAAAGTCCCATTTTTAATAAATCAGCTCTTAGGCTATTGCTATCGTAACGCTGATATATATCTTTAGCAAAGGTGCTATTATATATATAATCATCTTCGCATAAAGTATTACTTAAGTTACATTTACCATTTCCACTAACAATAATTTTTTTGCCAATGCGATTCATCTTTTCAATGATGATGACTTCAATTTGATCTAACAATTTTTCTTTTATTTTGATGGCCGCTAAAATACCAGCCGGACCTCCACCAATTATTACAACCCTTTTCATATTTACCTCAAAATCAAGTATATTTATAAATATTATACACTATTTAGTCCTTTTAGTCAAAACTATTATTTAATAAAAAAATGGTCTACCACCAAGTTTTGTGGTAAACCGACCTTTTTATAAATTACGATTCTTTTTTCTTGAATAGAAGGGTTAATTTATTAATTGTATCTGGAATTAAATCAATGAGATTTTCTAAAATATGTGATTGTTCATCTAAATGAAGAATTTTAGCATCATTTTCTAAAATGACTAAAAAGGCTACAGGAGTTAATGTCATTGTGCCACCACTTGCACCACCAAAAGGATTTTTTTGACTGCTCGTTTCTTTTTGGTCAATTCCACCACTGACAAAACCACATTTTACTTTAGAAATAGGAATAACTGATACATTATTAAAAGTCATCATTTTACCCATTACAATATTAACATCGACCATTGACTTAATTTTATTAACAGAATTATCAAGTAAATCAATTATATTATTCATAATTTTGCTCCTTCTTGTGAAAAAGTTTTAAAAATACTTTAAATTTTTTAATTATCGTTTTAACAAAAGCCCAAAGGGTAACATTTACATATATCTCAAAGTTTAATGATTGTTGTTCTTCTTTTAATAAAACTATTTGGTAATATGCATCTTCAATCGTTTTAAATGTTTCATCTAAGTATCTTTTAATAATTGATGCTATAAGCCAGTCCGCAACCCCTAAATAAGGTAAAAGGCTCGGATTTGAACTATTATAAGTAGGAATCACGGTTACTTTTTTTAAGGTGCCATATTCTAAAATAAGATAGACAAAAAAGTTGTCTTCTTTTAAGTCTTTTAAAATAGTATTTAAATCGGTTTCAAAAAGATAAGAAAGCTGAAATTTAAAATTGGATGATTGATGAGAAGTTTTCTTTAAAGTTGTTTGAAAAATAGTTTTATTAAATAATCTTATTTTTAAAAGTAATGGTTGATGATGTTTTTTTATGAGACGTGCTTCTAATTTGATTCCTAGAATTAAATCTAGCACTAATAAAACAATAAGAAAAATGATAAAGTATTTTAACATATTATTATTTTTCTTATAAATTAAATAAATTATACGCAAGTTTTATAAAAAAGAAAGTTTTTTTGATATAATAATTTTAGGTGAATATTATGTTCTTAAATAAACTAGCAATTAAATTAATTAAACAATATCAAAAAAAAGACCGACCACATCGTTGTCGGCATATTCCTAGTTGTTCTAATTATGGACTTGAATGTTATCAAAAATTTAACTTTTTGAAAGCCTCCTTTTTAACAAGTTACCGAATTTTACGTTGTAATCCTTTAAGTTATAAAATATATGATCCGGTTCCTCTTACTAAAAGTGAAAAAAAAGAACAAAAAGATTATCAACAATTAGCAAGCCATATCGATGATGAATTAATTAAATTAATCAACCAAACTGATATTAATACGGCTATTATTTACATTTGGGAAAAAAACTTTGGCCAAGTGGAAAAAATTGTCATTGATAATTATTCAACAAAAGAAATGAAATTATTTTTTGCGAGTATTGAACGCATAAGCATTCTTGCAAAAAAGAAAAAAATTTCTTATTCAAAAAAACAAAGCAAAGAAATTTTAATGAATTATCTTTTTTCGGATTTATCTATTAATCCACGTTTATATTTTAAAACGCAGTAAAGAAAAAATCTTACTGCGTTTTTAATTAAATATTTTTATGTAAATACTCTAATAAATCATCAAAATTACCTTGAGGAAGATGGTCAATATTTTGGTTTTGTTTATTAATCAAGCAAGGTGTAAGTAAGAAAACTTGCATGCCGACCTTTTGAGCAATCATATCTTCTTCAACATCATTACCAACCATCAAGCACTCCTTAGCTTCAAGACCTAATTGGTCAATAATTTCTAAATAATATTTATGATTAGGTTTACAATAATGCATATTTTCATATGATGTGATATAGATGAAATCTTCTTTCTTGCAACCTGCCCATTTAAGACGACTTTCTTGAGCAACTTTTGGGAAAATAGGATTAGTAGCTAAGATTAATTTAACATCTAAAGTTTTTAAATAATTAATTACTTCTTGGGCTTTTTTGGTATAACCACAACTTTCTTTAACGTTATTAAATTCATTTTGGTAAAATTCATCAAAAATGACTTTATCATCGTAAACTTTAGGGCCAAATATTTGACTAAAGAATTGAAAGAAAACTTCTTCGTTGGTTTGATTACCACTGTTTTTGACCATTTGTCTTGTTCCTTGCCAAACACCTTCGATTAAATCTTTTGCATTATATCCATAAGGAGCCATTTTTAATGATAAATATTTAAAATAAGTTTTCGTAAATAAATCTTGATCCATTGGTAACAATGTTCCATCTAAATCAAAAAGAATTGCTTTCATCTTTAACCTCACAATCTTTAATTTTTTTCTTGTTGCTACTTTCTTGCAACTGATAACATTAATTTAATGCGGTTTTCTTGATTAACTTTAGTCGCAGAAGGATCATAATCGATAGCAACAATATTTGAAGTTGGATATAGTTCTTTAATTCTGCGAATCATACCTTTACCAACAATATGATTAGGCAAGCAACCAAATGGTTGGGTACAAACTATATTTTCAAAACCTTCTTTACAAAGGGCTAACATTTCGGCGGCTAAAAGCCATCCTTCGCCCATAATAATACCTAAACCACATACTTCTTCAGCAAGCTTTCTAATTTCATCAAAAGGCATTATTTCATCAAAGTTAGAATGCGCTTTAATTTGTTGATTTGTAATTCTTTCTAAAGTAGATGTGTATTTATATAAAATTTTAGCAATCCATGCAACATACCATTTACCACCATATAATTTAACTTGATCAAATTTTTGCGTGATGCAATGGTTAATAAAGCCCATTAAACCAGGAACGCGAATTTCCGTATTTTCTTCTTGTAAAAGTTGTTCAAGATTATTATTACCAACACTAGAATATTTTACAAAGATTTCGCCAACAATTCCTACTTTAACAAGTGGTTTTTTGATTATATCAATGCTATTAAATTTATCAATAATTTTAATGGCATTTTTTTTCATTTTGGCTTTCGTATAACCTTTATGGTCGATAATGCTAGTAGATAATTCTTGTTCTAACGTTTCTACATAAAGATCTGTTTGGCCTTTATTTACTTCATATGGTCTCGTTTGGTTAGCTAGATGCATTATTAAGTCCGCATAAATCGTAGCAGCTAAGACTTTGCGAATAAGGGGTAATGTTAATTTTAAAGAACTATCTTTTTCAAGACCTGCCATATTAATAGATAAAGCAGGAACTTGAGGAAAACCGGCCTTTTTTAAAGCCTTTCTTAATAATGGTAAATAATTAGATGCCCGGCATCCACCCCCTGATTGGGTAATAATAACGGCTGTTTCATCGGGATTATATTTACCACTTTTTAAGGCTTCAATCATCTGACCAATAACTACTAAGGCTGGATAACATGTATCATTGTGAACGTATTTTAAGCCTTCTTCAATCATTGTTGGTGATGAATTAGTTAAAATAACTAAATTATATCCATCTTTTCTTAAGATTTTTTCATACATAGAAAAATGAATGGGAAGCATCATTGGTGCTAAAATGTTCTTAATTTTTTTCTTATTCATTTTGATCACCTACTACACTTAATAAACTTCGAATTCTAATTTTCGCCGCACCTAAATTAGTTATTTCATCAATTTTAATTTGGGTATAAATTTTATCTTTTTGTTCTAGAATCTCTTTTACTTCATCGGTGGTAATAGCATCAAGGCCACAACCAAAAGAAACAAGTTGAATTAGATTCATATCTGGTTCTTTAGCAATATACCGAGCTGCCGCATATAGTCTTGCATGATAGGTCCACTGATTAATAATCGAAGTCTTATCTTTAAAGCTTTTACGCGCAATAGCTTCTTCGGTTAAAACGCAAGCGCCTAAATTAACAATTAATTTATCGATTTCATGATCTATTTTTTTATCTAGATGATATGGGCGCCCCGCAAGCACAATGATTTGTTGATGATTTTTTCTCGCAAAGTCGATGATATGGTCGCATTCTAAATCTAATTCTTTTTTAAAAGCATCATATTCAGCCCAACCCTCTTCAATTGCTTTTCGTAAAGAGGCAAGTTTTAGATCAGGGAAAAAAGGCTTAATTGCTTCATAAAATTTATGTACGAATTTTTTTTGATCAATTCCAATATAAGGAGCAATGTAATTAATTTTTTGATCTTTTAAAATTCCCATATTAACTCTAATTACTTCGGGGTAATAGGCAACAACAGGACAATTAAAATTCTTATCACCTAAACCTTCATCAACATTTCTGGTCATGGCAGGATAAAAGATATTCGTAATTCCTTTATTAATTAAATCCATAATATGGCCATGAACTACTTTAGCAGGATAACATATCGTATCAGAAGAAATAGTTGATTGTCCTTCTAAATAAAGTTTTTGAGAAGTATCAGAAGAGGTAACAACATTAAAACCTAATTTAGTAAAAACCGTATACCAAAAAGGAAGTAAATCAAACATATTAAGAACCATCGGAATTCCAATGGTAATTTTAGTTGGATCTATTTTGTTATTACGATATTTAGCAAGTTTTGTGCGTTTTATTTCAAACATATTAAGCGTTTTATCACTAGTTTTATTGGTAATCGGTTTTTCACATTTATTACCGGAAATAAATTTACGGGTTGAATTATTTTCTGAGGCAAATGTATGAATGGTTAAACGACAATTATTTTGACAACCACCACATCTTGTAAGAGTCGTAATATCTTGCATGCTTTTTAATTCAGCTAAACTAATTAAACTAGTTGGTTTATTTTTAATATGTTTTTTGGCATATAAAGCAGCCCCATATGCTCCCATTAGTCCCGCAATATTTGGCCTAATGACATTAAGACCTGTTTCTTTTTCAAAGGCCCGTAAAACGGCATTATTATAAAATGTGCCACCTTGAACGACAATATGTTTACCTAGGTCTTCTTTATTGGCAATTCTAATAACTTTATATAGGGCGTTTTTTACAACGCTCATCGAAAGGCCGGCTGAAATGTTTTCAATCGTAGCTCCATCTTTTTGAGCTTGTTTAACAAGTGAATTCATAAAAACGGTGCATCTTGAACCAAGATCGACTGGTTTATCACCAAATAAACCTAAATTAGCAAAAGTTACTACATCATATCCTAAAGCATTAGCAAATGTTTGTAAAAAAGATCCACAACCTGATGAACAAGATTCATTTAAAAAGATGTTATCAATCGCACCATTTTTGATTTTAAAGCATTTCATATCTTGCCCGCCAATATCAATAATGAAATCAACATTAGGCATAAAATAGGAAGCAGATGTATAATGAGCAATTGTTTCAACAATACCAAAATCAACATTAAAAGCATTTTTCATTAATTCTTCACCATAGCCGGTAGCACTAGATGCTTTGATGTTAATTTTAGGATATTTTTCTAAAAGCTCAATTAAAGTTTTTTTAACAAGTTCAACGGCTTGTCCACTATTTTGTTCATAGATGGAATATAAAATGTTACAATCTTCGTCAACTAAGACGATTTTAATGGTGGTAGATCCACTATCAATACCTAAATAACAATTACCTTCATATGTCTTAAGATCAATTGTTTTGATGGTGGCTTGTTCATGACGCTTGATAAATTGGTCATATTCTTCTTTAGAGGTAAAAAGAGGCTCATTAAAGTTATATGAAGAATTTTTATGATATTCATCTAAATTTATGATAACTTCCTCTAAATTAGCAACTTTTACTTTCGCTAAAGCGGCACCGATAGCAACATAATAAAGTGAATTATCAGGACATATGCCCTTTAATTTTAAGGTCTCATCAAAGCATGTTCGTAAAACAGGATTAAAAGTTAATGGTCCCCCTAAGTATAAAATATTACCTTTAATGGGTCTTCCTTGCGCAAGACCACCAATTGTTTGATTACATATAGCATAAAAAATTGATTTTGCAAGATCTTCTTTAGTAGCACCTTGATTAATTAGGGGTTGAATATCGCTTTTAGCAAATACGCCACAACGTGATGCTATTTGATAAGTTCTTTGGGCCTTTTGAGCAAGGTCATTCATCGCGTTTGTCTCGATATTTAAAAGAAGCGCCATTTGGTCAATGAAAGATCCTGTTCCACCAGCACAGCTACCATTCATTCGAACTTCTAAGCCACCACTTAAAAAGACAATTTTAGCATCTTCACCACCAAGTTCAATAATAACATCAGTCTTTGGCGCAAGAACATCACAAGCCATTTTTTCGCTATAAACTTCTTGAACAAAATTAACTTTACAATATTGTGCAAGGCCTAAAGATGCTGAACCTGAAAAAGAAAGATAACAGTTGTTACCAAATTCTTGTTTAAGAGTTTTGAGGATTTCTTGGGCTTTTTGAGCTACTAATGACATATGTCTAAGATAATCTTTTTTGATAATTTGATTGTTTTCGTCAAGTACGACATATTTAATCGTAGTTGAACCAATATCAAGTCCGATACTATACATCTTTTACCTCCTCATATGACAAAAAATTTTACATTTTGCTATTTTACTACTAATTATATAATACCATAAATTTGTCGTAAATGTTTCTTTTTTACAACGATTTAAGAATGAAAAGGTTTTTAAAAAAAGACTTAAACTATAATTTAGTTTAAATCTTTTTTTGTTAATTTAACATATCATCTATTTCTTGTTTGGTAAGTTCGATAAAACATCCAACATTTAAAGATGCAGGTAATGTAAGCTTACCAATTTGGACCCGTTTTAAATATGTTACAACACCACCTAATAAATGTATCATTTTTTTGACTTGATGGTATTTACCTTCACTAATAATTAAATAACAATGATGTTGATCGAGATATTTTATTTTAGCAGGACGAAAAGTTTCATCTTGACTTTTTAAGCCTTTTTCTAAAAGTAGGGCGGCATTTTCAACAAGACTTCCCTCATATTCTACATAATATGTTTTTTCAATATGATAATTAGGAGAAGTAATCTGATGGGCTAAAGCACCATCATCGGTTACTAATAGGAGTCCTTCGGTATCTTTATCTAAGCGACCAACTGGAAAAAGGTTTTTAACTAATGATTCTGGTAGACTATTAAATAGCTCCATAATCGTTTTTTGGTTATGATCAAATGTTGCACATAGATAACCTTGTGGTTTATTTAATAAATAGTAATGATGTTTAAGATACTTTAAGGGTTGATTATCAAGGGTAATGAGATCTTGGGTTTCGTCTACTTCATAATCACTTTTGACAATGATGTTTTGATTAACTTTAATTCTTTTTTGAGTAATGAGCGTTTTGACTTCTTTACGAGAACCAAGATAACATTTTGTTAAAAATTTATCTAATCGCATTTTAGTATATATATCAACAATTTTTTAATTTTGTTTAGTGTTTTTTCCTAAACATTACAACAGCTGATAAAGCAAAGGCGAAGATGGCAAGATAGATAATGGTTAGATTATCACAAGCACAGTTTATGCAACTTGATGGATTATTTAGTTTTTCTAATTCTTCACTTACACTTGCCATGATTTGGTCAACTTCTGCTTTGGTTGCGGCATCATCTAAATCTTTTGCAACTTTTTCGATGTAATCTTGAGCATTTTGATTCTTGGCCTCAAAAGTTTCTAACGTATCTTTGGCTTGAGCAATCGCTGTTTGAAGCGCTTGGTGATTAGCCTCAACTTCATCAATAAAATTATTTTTTAATTCTTCAATTTCTGATCGCTTCTTAGCTTGATCAATTTGTTGATCAATTGTGGCTTTTTGTTTTTTGATTTCAGCTTTTTCTTTAGCCGAATATGAAAGACTTTCAATATATTCGTCAAGTTCTTCTTTGGCATCATTTTTTACTTGTTCAAGCGAATCAGTAGTAATATCGTTATATTCTTGATCAAATTCTTGAATAAGTTTTTCAACATCACTAACTGTTTCTGCATCATTTAAAAGTAATTTATATTGATAAATTAATCTTGTAATCTCTGTTTTAGTGTTATCGGCTTTACTATCAAAATAACTTTTAGCATTATTGATAGCTTCTTCTAACTCAGTAATATATTGATTAACAAGAGTCATAGCATCTGTTTTTAAAGTTGTTACTTCATCAATACTTCCAGCAAGTAAGATATTTGCTTTAGTATCGTCAATGATTGTTTGAATGTGTGCTTTTTGAGCATCGGTATACCAAGATTGGATTAAAGGATCCAACGATGCACTAGCTGAAAGTTTAGCTTGTTCTAAAGATGCGTGATATGTATTAATTTCATCAATGAAAAGATTAGGAATTGCTTTGATCTCTTCGATTGATGCAAGATTATTAATTTCACCTTTTTTGTTAGTAGCCATTTCCGTTATAACTTCTAATTCTTTAGGTGTATATTTTAATTCACTAATATATGTATCAATTTCATTGCATGCTTCGGTTTTAGCTTTGGCTAAATTATCAAAGTAAGACTTAATTGTATCTTCTGCTCTTGTCCAAACATATTTTACATCGCTTTCAGTTGTAGCATTATTAATTTGGGTTTTAAATCTTTCACCCATTGCTTGAAGTTCAGCTTTTTCAGCTGGAGTTGCATCAGTAAAACTTGCAACTAAGTCATCTACTTTTTTAATATAGCTTTCTTTTAATTGATTAAAAGCAGCTTCTTCTTCGGCGATTGTTAATACTTTATCAATTTGGTCAGTTACAATCTCAAATATATCATCAACTTCGGCGGTTGATCTTGCCATATTAATACCAAAAATGGCTTCTTGTAAATAGTTATTAATGATATCTTGATTTTCAGGGCTATAAAGTTCTAAATCATACATTTCATTTAAGCGGTTAATAATTTGTTGCCTATATGCTATAAGTTCGTCTTCTTTGGAAACAATTTGATCTAATTGATTCATCGTATCGTTAAAAATTCTTTCAACTTCCTCAAGTGATGTAGCATTATTAATTTTAATAGCAGCACTTGCGCAAATATTATTAATTTGTTGTTGACTAGCTGGACTATAATTATCTAAATCAAGATGGTTTTGAATAGCAGAAATAGCTTCTTGCTTTTTGTTTGCTAATTCGGTTTTAAGTTTAGCAAGTTTATCTAAAGCATCTGTTAATTTTTGACTATTTGTTACTAATGGTTTTAATGATTCATCTAATGCATCATAGACTTCTTTTATTTGATTTAAAAGTGATTCAGTTTCTAAAGTAATATCAGCAGGAATGGTATTAATTAACTCAATTACTGCTTGAACTTTTTCTTCATCATTTAGCTCAACTTCTTCATCAATATAAGCTTTAGTTCCAACCTTTATTTTGGTTACTGGAACAAGGGGATTATTAGTAATACTACCATCTAAATATCTAAAAATAATTAAAGTATCATCTTTTTCTAAAGTAATCGTTTTATTAGCATCAAAGCCATGGGATACTTCTTTGACTTCATTTTTGCCAATAACGATATATCCATCATTATTAGATGAATTCTTTTCAAAAGCATCAGTCATTTTTAGGGTTAATGGGCTAGATGTTTTATTTACATATACCCCCGCAACCGATGAGAAATGACATGGTTCAATATTGCTACTATCAGTTATTTCAAAATAGTTAGTTCTTGCAATATATAAAATAACATCTTCTACTACTAGCGTATGACCTGACCAACCAATATAACTACTATGGGATGCTCCATAAGCCCCTTCATCATCAGGACTCATACTGCTTGGGTCATTACGATAGAATAAAGCTTGTTGAGTTTTGCTAGTATAACCAATATTAACCATTATTTCTTGACTTACTGTTAAATTATCTTCGGTAATACTAATAATCAAGCAAATTTCTTTAACCGCTAAATAGTTCTTTAATTTTTCACCAGTTTCAATATTATATAAAGCTTGATCAGATGCATCTTTATATTGTAAACTCATATTAGTTGGTAAATCAATTTTACGCGATGTTTTAATATGTAAATCAAGGGTCTTAATATAATTAGTTAAAGTATCTTGAAGGGCTTCATATTTAATTATGATGGCTTCAGCTTCAGTTAATTTAAGGTAATTAGTAACTTGAACTTTTTCTTCTTCTGGTAGACTATCATATAACTTTCTAACTTGTTCAACTTGTTCTTTATTTTCATAAGTAATAACTTCTGGTAAATTATCAATAGCTAAAATAACATCTTTATATGTCATTTTCGCCGTTAATGCAACAGCCTCACTTGTTTCATTGGCTTTGTTAACTGATGCAACATAATAATCGTATGAGGCAACATCATCGATTGTAATTTGATTAGTTTGAATATATTGATATACATGATCAATATTGTTTTTATCAAGGATTTGACCTTTAGGAACTTTATAGATCATATAGCCTCTACAATCCTTTACTTCATCAAAGGAAAGTAAATTAGTTGCAGAATCATATATTACATTTGTTGGCGCAATTTCAGGAATAAGAGGGGCATAATATTTACTAACAGCTCCTGGCACTCTTTTTTGCCAATAATCATTAGAAATTAAATCAATTGCATTAGTAATAACTGGGTGGTTATTATAACCGCTAATTAAACTACCATAACGATAAAAACAAGCACCACCAAATTCTTCATATTGACCACCATTTAAAAGTTGTAGTTCAATTTCGTTATCATTATATTGCCAGTATTGAGCACTAGAGCCACTATCGATTGCCATATATATACCAAGGCCAGCATAGAAGTTTACTTTTTTATTTTTTACAGCCCAACTCCACCATCTAGTAAGAGCAGCATAACTTGCGGTAGTATGTTCAATAGCCCAATAAAGTTGAGGCATAATATAATCAATCCATTCATTATTGATCCAGTTTAATGTATCTGCATACAAGTAATTTCCATAATGTTCCATTCCACTAGTATCAGAATAAGTTGGACTAGTAAGATTTCCGTTTGCATCATATGTAGGTGATGCAACATAACCACCATTACGATAAATTCCAGATGGAGCAATACCTAATTGAACGGCCTTATTGTTAGCTGTATTGTATGCTCTAATACTTTTTGATAAAGCCTCAATAAAGCTATTAACTGATGCCCGTCTAAAGTTTTCAAGTGATAAATTTTCCGTATTATATTTAGCTCTTGTTGCCGCATCATCAGCTCCACTAATATAGAAGTAATCATCAAAATTGATAGCATCAACGTCATAATTTTCAATTAATTCCATACATGTATCAACTAAGAATTCTCTAACAAGTGGAATACCTGGGTCTAAAATAATACTTGAATTAACTTGTAATAAGTTTTCTGGATCATTTGCGGGATTAACCGCAGGAAGATCTTCGGCTTTACTTTGATTAATATTACCAGTTGTACTAACCCGATATGGATTAAGCCAAGCATGAAATTCAATGCCACGTGAATGGCATTCATCAATTAGCCATGCAAGTGGATCGAAAACATCAAAATCAACTCCTTTAAAATAAGAAGCAAGTGGATTTAATTCAGAGCGATACATCGCATTATTATGAGTCCGAACATGAAAGACTAATGTATTCATACCCCATTTTTCCATGTTATCTAAAACTTCATTTAATTCTTGTTTAAAAGCACTTTCTGACTTATATGAACTTATATCACCTGTTAAAGGAGTTACCCATACTGCTCTTAATTGGCTTGTTGGATAATTATATTCAGCTAAACGCATAACAGTTTCGGTTGAATTACGATATTTTAAATCGCTATTGGTTCCGTGCACTTTTATTGCTACTAAATTGTTAGCTCCTTCAACTTTAGGTTGAATAATCAATATCGAAAATAAGAAAAAGAAAATTAATATTAATATACTCTTACCCTTTTTCATTAATTCACCTCCAAAATATTAATTTATTAGTATTATACCATAGATTTTTTTTAATTGCAATTATTTTTTTTGCTAAGAAAATTATATAATTTTTTCATAAAAAGAATTTTTTAACATATATTAAAGTAAAGAGGTACATATTTTATGAAATGGATTAAAAAAATTATTTTATTTGCTTTGGTATTGTTTTTATATTTTCTGCCATCATTAATTTTTAAAACTGATTTAGAATTTTATAATAGTCTTAAAGGTCCAAAACTTCCTAGTATTGTTTTTCCTATTGTATGGACGGTTATTTATATTTTATTAAGCCTTTTTGTTGTCTATTTATTTGATCACCGAAAAGAAGTTAATCGAAAAGATTTTGCCAGAGTTTTGATTTTTTTAGTTGTTAATTATCTAATTAGTTTTACATTTCCTTATTTTTTCTTTGCTAAACAAAGTTTATTTCTTGGCTATATCGTTACTCTTCTTAGCTTTTTAACGATTACTTTAACAACCATTGAATCACTTTTGTTATCAAAAAAAATATCCCTTCTTTTACTACCATATGTTCTTTGGGGCATAGTTGCTTCGATCTTTTCTATTTTGTTATACCTTAATAATTAAGAAAAAAACAATAAGTGCTATATATGCATTTATTGTTTTTTTTATAGGAAATTATTGCAAAACAATATTACCATTTTTTATTTCATATTGTATATTATAATAGCTTGTTAAAGCCTTATACATATCTTCAATATCAAATGTTCCTGCCATTTCTAATGATGAATGCATTGCAAGTTGTGCAAGGCCAATATCGATACATGGTATGCTTAAATGCGTTAAGGC
Source organism: uncultured Bacilli bacterium (assembly GCA_947591495.1). Classification (GTDB taxonomy): domain Bacteria; phylum Bacillota_I; class Bacilli_A; order ML615J-28; family CAG-313; genus CAG-313. The sequence continues at coordinate 50,020 of CANQDG010000002.1, read as the reverse complement.
AATCGAGCCTAAAGTGCTACCCCCACGTTGATCACTACGGTTTGTATAGTCTTGATAAGCAACACTTGCAAGGTTACAAACTTGTTTGAAAATTGCCTCACTTAAAGCATCGGTTGTATATCTTAAACCGGCTTGATGTTTAATGACAATGCCTTTATTAAGGTATACATGGTTAGTAGCATCACTTTTTTCAAGATGATTTGGATGCACCGCATGAGCATTATCCGCTGATACCATAAATGATGATGCTAAAAGCATCTTATAATCAAGTTTAAGAGCGGCAGCAATTCTTGTTAAAGTATCAACTAGAAAGGTTGAATCAGCCCCATTTTGGGACATACTACCTACTTCTTCATTATTGAAAATACTAGCAACAACAATATTTTTATTATTTGCGCAAATTAAACTTTTGATTGAAGCATAAGCACATTCTAAATCATCAAGTCGACTAGATAATATATATTCATTATGAGCCCCTACCAAAGTGGCCTTTTCCTTATTATATAAGAAAAGATCAGTTGATAGGACTTTTTTAGCATCAACATATGAACTTAGAAGTTGTTCAAAGTCTTTTTGACTATCACCTAAAACAGGGAGTAAATCAATTTGAGGATTAAAAGTTAAATCACTGCCACGATTAAGGTGTATCGCAACGCTTGGAATGACAACTGTTTCTTCCATTTTAAGAAGTTTTTCCGTTATTTGTTTATTATTTTCAATAAAGACGCGTCCTGCAATCCCTAAAGGGCGATCAAACCAAGTATAATCAATCATTCCGCCATATGGTTCAACATTTAATTTAGTGTAATTATTAGCTACATCAGTAATGGTAGGATGTGGTTTTAATTTATAAGATGGGGAATCACTATGGCTTGCAACAATATTAAAGCCTTTTATCGTATTGCGATAGGGAATTTTAAAAGCGATTATACTAGAGGTATTTCGGATAACATAATATTTTTGGTTTTCTTCTAAAGTCCAAATAGCATCTTCTTCTAATTTAATAAATCCTTCTTTTTGTAATAATTCTTCAATGTTTTTAACAGCATGAAAACAAGTATAAGAATTATCTAAAAACTGCATTAAATCTTTCATTAAAAAACAAAATTTCCTTTCTTAAAAATTGTAATCTTTTCACCTTGATGGGTAATGCCAATAATTTCCATATCGGCACTACCAAACATAAAATCAACATGTGTTATGGAACTATTAGCCCCAACCTTAGCTAATTCTTCTTTACTCATTGACGTGCCACCTACGACATTCATCGAGTATGCGTTACCTAATGCTAGATGGCAAGAAGCATTTTCATCAAAAAGCGTATCATTAAATAAAATATTTAAATTAGATATTGGTGAATCATCAGATATTAAGGCAACTTCACCTAAACTTGAAGATCCTTCATCTAATTCTATTAAACTTTTTAAAGCATCATATCCTTCTTTTGCGTTATATTCAACTACTTTGCCATCTTTAAAAACTAAGTAAAAATCTTTAATAAGGCTACCTTGATAATTTAATGGTTTAGTGCTGACAACTTTACCATTTACTTTATCTTTATGAGGCATTGTAAAAATTTCCTCGGTAGGAATATTAGGAACAAAATACACACCATTTCCCCCTTGTTCTCCGCCACCTGCCCAAAGGTGGTTTTCAACTAGTTCAACATCTAAATTAGTTCCTAAACTATTTTCAAAATGTAACGTTTTAAAATTATAATCATTCATAATTTTACTACGTGCTTCTAAGCTTTTGGTATGAGCTAACCAATCTTTTTCAACATCATTAGTTAAAGTTACTCTTGAGGTTTTCATAATGGCATCAAATAATTGATCCCAAGCTTGTTGTGGTTCTAAACTTGGAAAAACTGTTTGACACCAAGCATCATTAGGGTACGCAACAATTGTCCATTGTGATTTACTTGAACTATAATGTTCTTGATAAAAGGCCGATTTGGCGCCGATTGCGCGACTAGCAAGGGCTACTTTTTGTAAATCGACTCCTTGCATAGCATAAGGGTTACGTGAATCAATCGAAATACGGCAAGCATTATTATCAACAAAATATTGCATTTTAGCAACTCTCCAATCAGGAACTTCTTCTAAAGTAGTGCTTGATTCATATATATAATCGTTACGACTTAATTCCCAATCACTCCAATCAATATATACTTTCTTGGCCCCCGCAAGATAAGCTTCTTTTTGAATAATTTTCGCAAACTCTAAGGCATGAAGAGGAGATGATATTAAAACAATTTGTCCTTTTTGAACATTTGCTCCTACTTTTACAGCGAGCTTTGCTAATTTGCTTAATAACAATTTTTGATTATCCATGATATTTCTCCTTTTTGTATTTTTCAATTTGGTCATTTATATTATTTAAATATTCATATCTTTCATACATCTGATCTAATAGTTGCTTTTTCTCTTTAATGATTTGATCTAGTTCTAATAATTTTTGATAATCCGTGCCATATAAAAATGTTTCATCTTGTAATGCTTTTATTTCTTTTTCAAGGGCAGTTATTTTATTTTCAATTTGGTCAAATTCTTTCTTTTCGGCTGATGTAAAACGAGGAATATTTAAAACAGGCTTAGAGTTTTTAGTTATAGATGTTGGTTTTTTGGTTAAGCTTGTAGTTATATAACTACTAATTAGGCCTGTATATTCTTCTAATATACTATCATGATATATAAAACTGTGATGAACAACTTTATCAAGAAAATAACGATCATGAGAAATAACAATCAATGCACCCGAAAAGTTTTCTAAATAATTTTCAAGAAGTTCTAAAGTATATATATCTAAATCATTAGTTGGTTCATCAAGAAGTAAAACATTGGGGTTTTGAATTAAAACACTTAGTATTTGTAATCTACGCTTTTCACCTCCTGATAGCATTGAAAGAGGTAAGTATTGTTTAGAGCGAGGAATTAAGAAATCTTCTAAAAGACTAGCGGCACTAATGGTTCCATCTAAGGTTTTAATTTCTTCACCAAATTGTTTTAAATAATTAAGAACGGTTATTTTGCTATTTAAAATAGGTTCTTCTTGTTTAAGATAACCTATTTTAACAGTTTCGCCAATGATAACAACGCCCGTATCTGGTTTAATCTGACCGATAATTGTTTTAAAAAGAGTTGTTTTACCACTACCATTTTGACCAACAATTCCTAAACGATCAAGTTTATGTAAATTATAGGAAAAGTTAGTAAACAGTTTTTTGCCATTAATGGTTTTGGAAATATTTTCAATGATGATAGTTTTCCCACCTAATCTTGAAAACTGCGAAGAAAAGGCCATTTCGCGGTTTATTTCGCTAATTGTAGCATTTTGTTTAGATAGTTTTTCTTCTAATTCATTAAAGCGCATCATTCGTTCTTTCGATTTTGTTGAACGAGCTTGGGGATTAAGACTAGCCCAAATGGCTTCTTTTTTAAGAATGGCTTTTAATTTGCGATTGCTAGCTAGAAGGCTTTGCATACGCTCTTCTTTTAAGAGTAAATATTTTGAATAATTAGCATTATAAAAATATACATTTCCTGCTTCAATTTCTAAAGTTTTATTAGTTATTCTTTCTAAAAAATAACGGTCATGGGTAACTAATAATAAAGCTTTATTCCACTTAATAAGAAATTGTTCTAGCCAATTAATCATCCATATATCTAAATGATTAGTTGGTTCATCTAAAATAAGTAATTCACATGGTTTAATTAAGGCAATTGCTAGCGATAATCTTCGCTTTTCACCACCCGACAGATTAGCCACTATTTGTTCATAATCGTTTAATCCTAGCTTTGATAAAATAGCTTTTGCTTCATATTCTTTTTCGCTTTTGGTTTGGGTTATTACTTCTTGTAAAATGTTACTAGTTAAATTTAAAGATGGTTCTTGTGGCAAGTATGATATTGTAAGGCCACTTTTTTGAAAGATTTCGCCTTTACTTAAAGGTATCATTTTCATAATGGCTTGTAGCATTGAGGTTTTACCACTACCATTTGGACCAATTAAACCAACTTTATCAGTTTCATTGATTGTAAATGAAGCATTATTAAAGATTTCTTTATCGAGATATTTGAGTTCGACATTATTAAATGTTATAAGCATAGATTATTCTTCCTTTATTTTATTATACCATAAGATCTTATAAAAAGATAATTTATTGCTAGAGAAGAAAAAAAGTATATATGTAAGATATATACATATATACTTTTCTATTTTTGTTTGTTTTTAGCAAGGCTTGCACGTTTGTTAAAACGATCGATACGTCCTGCTGCTTGAACGAACTTTTGTTCTCCTGTATAGAATGGATGACATTTTGAGCAAGTATCAACTCTGATTTCACTCTTTGTTGAACCTGTTTCAAATGTATTACCACAAGATACACAAGTTACTGTTGCTTTATAATATTTAGGATGAATTCCTTCACGCATATTTTTTATCTCCTTCCGCCATGATTTGGTAACGTTAAATCATAGTAAGTTAACCTTCTATATTATACCAAAAAAATAAATAAAAGTCAATTTATTTAATCACATTATCAAATTATTAAATTATACCATTAATACGTGCTACATATTTTGACAAATAGAATAAAATTATTATAATAATTATTAGGAGGTCTTGTCTTTATGAATCAAGCATATCTAAACTATTTTAATAAATATGATGCTATTATTGTTTTTGATGTAGAAACAACTGGTCTTAATTGTTTTCAAGATGAAATCATCGATTTTGGTGCTATTATTATAACGGCCAAGCAAATTGATAAATATCAAAATCTCATTACTTCATCCAAAATGATTACCCCACAAATTACTAGTCTTACACATATAACCAATGCAATGCTTTTAAACGAAGGAATTACTAAAGAACAATTTGCCAATGATCTTGTTAAATTATTTAATTTTGAACATATCTTATTAGTTGGTTATAATGTTAATTTTGATTTGGGATTTTTATTTAATTTTTTAACCAAACATCATCTTACATCTATTACAAATAAATTTTCTTATTTAGATATTATGACCATTTTTAAAGATCTTAAATATGACTATCCTCATAAATTATCTGATGCTATTAATTATTTTCATATTACCGATGGCATTAATTCCCATCGAGCACTTGATGATGCTTTTGCGACATATTTAATTTTGGATAAGATGGTTAATAATTTAGATGATATATATCAATATATTAATCTTTTTGGTTATAATCCTAAATTTGGTCAAAACTTTTTTAAAATAAAAAATGTAAAATATGTTCCACAGCCATATGGTTATCATCAAAAACTTTATTTAAAATAAAAAGACTAAAGTCTAGCAAATTAGATTGCTGGACTTTAATTTTTTTTAACAAAAGGATAAGGGGATAAACCCTTACCCTTTAATGTTTATGCTATGCATTTAATTCTTCGTTAGCTCTAGCAATACCTTCTGCTAAGTTAGTGATTCTATCTTCTGTCCAATATGCTTCATTGAAATGAGTTGGATCGCTTTCATAAGCAGTTTTTTCGCCTTTTAATGTTTCATCAATAACACCTAATGTTTCTAATTGTTCTTGCATACCAGGAACATCAGCAGTAGCATCAAAAATCATTTCAACCATACTACCACGAACAGCTTTACATTTAGATACAGCTAAGAATAAAGCTTTAATCTTAGTGCTATCAGTTGATTTATATGCAACATCATAATTGAATTTGCCACCATATTCAGGTGATTCATCAGCGAATGCCTTCATAGCTTCTAGAACAGCTTTTAAAGCATAAGCTTCAGCTAACCAATCACGTTCTGTTTCATTATCAAGTTTAGCATGATCAGGTAATGTAAAGTATGATTTTTCAGGATCAAGAACTTTTTTAACCCATTTGTCAGGATGTGCAACAACTTCTTTGATACCATCATCTTTATGATCCATATCAGTACCGAATAAGATATTCATTAATTCAATTGAATCATCAATAGTTAATGAGGCTGCTTCTTGTGAGAATTTATTGTAAGCATTAAATAACTTAGCAAATTCATCTTTCCACATCTCAGGAGCTAATGTTTCAACATTAATGATTTCAGCATAATCTTCACCAAGCTTACTTAGAGCAGGTTTGATATGTAAACCATAAATCTTCTTGAAGAACTTTTGACCAACTTCGGTCTTAGCAGCAACTTCAACAGCATCTAAGAATGTATTTTGATCTTCTTGAGATGACATATCAATATCATCTAATGAAGCAAATTTAGTGAATGCTGTGTAAACTTCAAACATATCAGTAAATTGATTAGACCAAACTTCTTGTTCTAAATCAATGATATCAGCATAATCTTCACCTAATTTAGTTGCAATTTGAGATGCCCAAATTTTCTTAAATAATTTGCGACCAATTATTGATTTTTCAACGATACCAACTAAACCAACAAAATCATCTTGTGTTTGTTTTTGTTTCATATCTAATTCTTCAATAGGGCCCATCTTATCTAATTTATTATATGCATCAAATAAAGCTCTAAATTCATCAGCCCATACATCAGGCGTAAATTCAGGATCATTAAAGTCAATAACACCTTGATAATCTTCACCTAAATTACCAATCTTAGGTTCGATATTTTGATCATAAATTTGTGGTAATAATTGACGGCCAATTTCTGATTTACTCATAGCATCAACTAAAGCAACAAAATTATCTTGCATTTCAGTATCTTTAACATCAACATCTTCGAATGAAGCAAAGGCACCTAATTTACGTAATACTTCTGCGAAAGCAGCTCTTTCAGCAGCCCAGTCAAGAACTGTTTCAAAATCAACATCATAAGAATCAAGAGCAGATGTACGTTTGAAGCAAGTTTCTAATAATCTAGGTTCAATACCTTCAGCAAAGTTAAGTGCTAATAATTTTTCAAGTAGATCACCAATGATAGGATATTTATCATTAGTTAAGCCACCTTCAGCAAATAAGTCTGCTTTAGCTACTAATTTTAAGATTTCAGGGAATGCCTTATAGTCTTCGACTAATAATTCATCAGTATAATCAGGGTCAAATAGACGGTTAACATATGTATCATAGCTATCGCCAGCAACTTTATTGGCCATGAATTCTAATAATTGACGAGAAAGTAATGGAATTAAGTCTGAGTCATTGAATTCTGGCATTGCTATAGCAAGAGCATTTAAGAATGTTTCATTTAAGAATGTCTTACGATCAGAAGCCTTAACATCTTTTAGAGGTTCTTTTAAAGCACCATTTAAGGCTTTATCGATTGCTTGATATTCTTTATCCCAATCTACTTTACTTAAATCAACATCTTTAACATTAATGCCTACAAATACCATTGCAAATTTAACAATTTCGCTTACGTAATCTTTGAATGAATCTTTATGTACTAATACATCAAATGCATCAACGATAGCGCTTGCGTCATTGTAATTTACCTTCTTATTCAATAAATCTAATTTATCAGCAGCAGCAAATAAGTCAAATAAATCTGGTAAGAAGATATTTAAGAATTCATCATTGTCAAGGTTATCTAATAGATGTAATGTTTCAGTATCTTGTGTTAAGATTCTTACAGAACCACTCATAAGAGGAAGAGCAAGTTGAGCAAGCATTCTTGAAGCAAAGACTTTTTCAAATACATTTACAAGATCATCTTGGAATGTTGGATCAACTAAAACCGTGAAATCAGATGTTAACTTATTCATATATGTCTTAGCAAATGACGATACGCTTGACATAACAGCTTTTAAAGCATCAAATTCAGGTTTAGCATTAATGCCTTCATAAGAAAGGTCAATAACACCAAATTCTGCCATATTAGCTTTAAACTTATCAACTAATTTGCTAACTTTATCGCTTGGTTCAAAGACATCTGTTAATAATACAAATAAGCGATCAGTATTTTCTTTATTAGTGAAATCAACACCATAATTACTGAAGAAGCCCATATCAAGCATAGCATCTAATGTTTCACCGAATTTAACACCAATTAAATGAATCTTTTCATCTGTGAATGAATATTTCTTCAATTGTTCGATGTCTTCAATTCTTGGTTCAACATGAGCTCTGAATGCCCATACAGAAACTGCATCAAATAAGGTTGTTTCAACTAAACCATTGTATAATTCAACAACATCTGACATTAGATATGTATCACCAAATTGGTCAAATCTAATAGCACGTAAAATATTTGTTTCAGTTAAAATCATTAAGATTTGTTCTGCATATTCAGCAATAATTTCACCATCAGCTTTGAAGTTAACACCAGTTACATCTAAAGTATCAAGTTTGAATGATGCATTAATGTCTGCTGCAACATCAACTAATGCTTGTTTCTTCAAATCTAAGTAATTCAATGAGAATAAAGCTTTGATAATTGCTTGTGCTTGGGAAATGCACTCTGCAGAATCTCTATTATCTTTAACAGTGCCTTCTAAATCTTTAATATTTAATAAAGCACGGGCAGCAATTGCGAGAGAATGAATATCTTCAGCTAAATCGCTAGGTTTGTATTCGCTTAAATCACCAACTTCAACGAATTTAGCAGGTAATTTAGTAAATACGTATTTATTATAAAGAGGTTTGAAAATTTGATCAAATGCCTTCGATTCATCGATGGCCTCGAAGATTTCTACGCCAAGGCTTACATTAACTTTATTATTAATTGCTTTAAGTTCATCTAAGATGGCATTAGCTGACCTCAAGTTCAATAAATCGCGCGCATAATCTTTGGCATTTTGAATAGTTTGAATATCATATTCTAATAATAATTCTAAGCCATTTGCAATAACAACTTTTAATTGAGTAACTTCGTTATCCCAATCAACATCACTTAAATCTACTTCAGTAGTATCAGTTTCAAGAGCATTTAATAATTCAAGCATTAAATCAGAACGATTTCTTAAAACATTAAGTGCATAAACTTCATCAACAAGATTAGTAATTAAAGTAACTTTACTTTCTTCTTTACCATATAAAGTTGAAAGAATGTCGCCTGCAAAATTATAATCTTTTGTTGTTACTACTTTGTATAATTCTAAGTCAACAACTAATCTAAGGATTCTAGCAGTTTGCATTACATCATCTGCTTTTTCAGCATATGTTAATTCATCAATTGCAAGTAAATCAAATAGATGTTTGTAGTTAGTTGGGGTTAAAGCTTTACCATAATTTGCTAATTCATTAAGTAATAGTGGAATAGCAGTCATTTGAACAAGTTCATCATAAGCATCTAGTAAATCATTTTTGAATTCTTTCATTACTTGTTTCAAATCGGTATCTAATTTAAAGTTATTACTAATTAAATCCTTAATATCTCTTCTTGTCTTAAGTGGATTATGATTAGAAGTCAAGAATGGAATCATTTGTTCATATACTTGTGCAAGAACATTAGCATCATGTTTATAATCAAATTCATCAGCTTTTAAGGCTTCAAACTTAATTGGTAAATTGAATCCATCAACGTAATCAATTAATGAATCTAAGTTATATTTTACATAGTTAGTAGATACTATATTTTCAAGCATTGCTTGAACTAACTTAGCTTGATTGTAATTGATGTTTTCATTACGAGCAATTGATGCAAGACCAAATTGATTGAATTGACTTACCATAAGGGCAGCAGCCTTTAAGTCGCTTGCAAATTCATCTTTTGTAAACATTGTAAAGTCAATAACTTTACCTAAAGCACTTGGTAATGCTGGATGAACAATATTATTCATAATTGATAAACCATTTACTTCAACAATGGTAATATCAGTTAAGATCTTAAGAATGTCAGCCACATCTGTATCATTTTCTTCTAATGATACAAAGCTTAATAATTCAGCTTTAGCATTTGCTTTAAATGCATTTACATAATCTTTTAATTCTTGAATAGTATAAACATCTTGTCTATTTAATAATCCAATTATTTTGCTAACTAATCGTTTATATAAATCTTTATCTTCAACAAAATCAACGCCGTCAGCAACGATTGCACCAGTTGGGATAACAATATTGCCAAGAGTCTTACCATTAACAAATTTATCCATTGTAACTTCGAATACAGCATTACCATGGTTAGCAAGAATTTGTGATTTAGCAATACTATCAATTACAGTATTGATTAAATCTTCAACCTCAGCTGTAAATACTGATTTTTCTTCAGCTAATTTGCCTAAATCCATTGCGTCTACTTTTAAGAGAATATCTTTTAAAAGTGGTAAATCTTCGGTAATAGTTTCTTTAGTAAGTACAGCTAAATCTAAAGCACTATAATATTCAGGAGCATATTTTTCAACAAGAGGGAATGTAAGCATGATAAGTCCAGCAGCTGTCTTGTTATAAACAGTTGTATCCATAAATTTAAGAAGAGCATCAACAGCACTTTCATAAACAAGTGATGATTTTAATAAATTATTATTAAATTTAACTGGGTTCAAATCATTTTTGCTCTTAATAGGGAATGATTCATGAGTTAAAATGTTAGCTAAATCTTCATACATTGCAGCAAAGATATCAGCATCACTTCTTAAATCAACGCCCTTAGCATCAACGCTACTTAAATCAGCTTTAACATGTGGATCTAAAGCTTTAATGAAATCGTCAGCTCTATTTTCATCAATGTTGAAGTAATTCAAGCTTAATAATAATTTAATAATCTTTGAGATGTTTTCAACTTTATCATATGGATATGGATTATCACTTGCGATTGAAGAAACAAGATCAATTGCTCTTATTTCTAATAAGATATCTGCTAAATCAGATAAGTCACTAGTTAATTGTTTTCCATCTGTATAAATGTTATAAATATCAGCTAATCCTTCATATTTTGAAGCAAAGTTAGCAAGGTATTTACGAGAAACGGCAAGTCCTAATCTTTCTACTAATTGATCTTTTGCAAGAGCTTTTAGTAATGGTGCAAAGACATCAATATATTCATTAGTCTTACTATCAAGTTTCAAATATTTATTGAAATCGATACCTTTGATTTCTGCATATTGATCAACGTCTTCCATCAATAAGATTTCTTTAGCTTGTTCAAGAATATCTTGAACGCTTGCAACTTCTTGATCTAAATCAATATTACTTAAATCAACGCCTGTTTTATCAATACCAAGTTTATCTAATACTAAGAAGACAACATCAGCATGATTATTTTCTAAAATATGTAAATGAGCAAGGCGATCAATAGCATCTTTAATTGGTGTAATATCTGTTACATCAATGCTACCATCACGTAATGCAAATTCTAACATACCATAATCAACTAAATCTCTTAATGTTACAACAATACTATCTAAGTCTTCAACTAATGCTTCTCTTGTAGCATATCTAAATAAGAAGGCAAGATCTACACCATGTAATGAAGCAAATTCACTTAAATGAGTAGTGATAGTTGGAGTTAATAATAATTGAACAGTTTGAACATCTAATGCAGCATCTACAATGTCTAATAATTCTGTTACAGTTGTTCTATTAGTATATTTTTCTTCTTTATATTGTTTGTTTTGGATAAGATCAGTAATAATGTATCTAACATCATATACTGTTTTAGCATCTAATTCTTCAGCAAGAGTTGCAACACGGTTTATAACGTTCTTTAAAGCTTCAGCTTCATCGGCTAGAACAACATCACTGAATAAATCAGCAGTTACTTCTTGTGTTGACTTTAATGCTTTAAGAACACTATTTGTACCCATGCTTACAAACTCACCATATTTAGCTTGTAAAATGTTAAGATCTTTTACAACATCTAACATTTCATTGTAAACATCGAAATGTAATGGTAAATCATTAACTTTAGCACCGAAAGCAAGACCTACTAATTCGGCTTTAATAGCAGGAACGATTAATCCTGATACAACTTTAAGATCACTTGCTAATTCTTCACTAGTGAATGAATCTTTAAGGAAACTTAAGTTAACTTGAGTTAAACGATCAACACCATAATTTAATGCTTTTGGTAATAATACAGCAAGTGTTTGTAAATCAGCAGCTTCATATACAACTTTTTCAAGTAATTCGCCTGTTGCTATATCATAGAAAGCAGCCATCTTGTAAGTATTAGCAGGATATTGAGCCTTAACTAAATCAATTAAGTTAGTAAGAGTTACAACTTCTTTTTCAGCAAGTAATGGTTTTATAGCCATTAATACTTCTTTTAATTCTTTAATTTCAGTGTTAAGATCTATTTCAGCAAATAATGAACGATCAACACTCTTTTCAATCTTAACAGCTTTTAAGCCATTATTAACACCTAAAGCTACTAAATCAGCATAGTATAATTGTGCAAGATGAAGTTCAGGAACAGAATCTAACATATTACATAATGCTTCAAACTCAAGTGTATATAAAGTCTTATCAAATGCAAGATCAATTAAACCAAAGTCATAGCCATAATCAGCCATTTCTAATACTACTCTAATATCTTCAACAAAGAAAGCACCAGTGTATTCTTCTGTATCTAAGAATGAAAGATCAACTTTTACTTGTTCAGCATAACGAATAGCATGATTTAAAAGTTGTGGGCCTAATAATTCTAATAATTGTAAATTAGAAGCAGCAGATGCAATATCAACTAAAGCATCATAAGTTTCACGATCAAAGAATGCTTTATTCTTAAGTGGATTATTAACTCTAACATCATCAACGAAGTCAAAGATATCACTAAAGAATCTAATATTTTTAGCATCAAGGAATGCTTGAGCAGATCTAATCGTATCGGCAAGAACAACTAATTCATGTTTATAATCAATTTCATTGATATTTTCTTGTGATAATACAAAGTCACCATGAGTTACGCTTTCAAGATAATTCAAACCATAATTTGCGGCATCACCAATTAATCTTTGGCCATAATGAGCAAGAATATTTAATCTAGTTAAATCTTCTTCAACAGCATCAGCAAGAATAGTTATATCAATGTTATGAATATCACCATCTGCTAAGTAACTCATAATACCGAATTTAACAGCTTTATCAGCGATATCAGCAACAACACCAAGATCAGCTAATAATTCAGCAGCTTCCATTTCTCTCATATAACTAATATCAAATGGTAATTTGAAAGATTTATTATTGCTTACATAATCAATGCCATATTGATATAATTTAACGATCACATTTTCAACAAGTTGTGAATTTTGTAAAACTCTTAAAACATCACTAGCTACATAACCAGTTTCATCTCTTAAGATAGCAGGTTCAGTATACCATTTTTCTTTAAAGAATCTTTGAAGGTTAGTCATTGTTGTAATGTTATTAACTTCTAAGAAATCGTAAGCTTTAGCAATTAAGTCTTTGAATACTTCTTTTTCTTCTGACCAATCAATACTAGCAAATTTAAAGTCTTCAGCTGTTAATGATAATGTTTCATCAACATTAGTTCTGCTTGCTACCATATCAAAAATAGCATTACCAAGTCTACCTTCAGCTTTTGTAATGATATTTAATTCAAAAATATCATCAACTAATGATTGAACAACTTCTACATTAGGAAGAGGCATATCGCCATCAAATTTAGCATTGTAATATGATACGATATCTAATTCATCAACTAATTTATGAGCAATAGCGACGATGCTATGAACATCATGATTGATTTCTTCATTGGTGAAATCTTTAACATAATCAAGATTAATAACGTTACGATCATTTAAGAGTTGAACGCCATATTTTACAACAAGTGGCATTACTGCATCGATTACTTGAACATCAACAACTTTGTCAACGATATCAAGTAAATCATTCATATTTTCTTTTGTAATGAATTCACTTGTATTATACTTCTTATCTTTGATGAAGTCTTTTAATTGGTTAAGTGTAATAATATCGTTATTTCTTAAGAATAATCCTAAATCATCAAGGATATCTTTATAAACTTCATTTTGGCCTAACCAATCAACATTATCAAATTCATCAGTAATAGGATCAACATTAATCTTTAATTGTTTTGCAACAAAATTAACGCCCCAAGCAAGAACTTTTGCTTCATGTCCACGGAATAATTCGATATCATGAAGAGCATCTAAAATACCTTTGAATGAATCAATTGCTTTTTCAGATGCGATTTCCATATCGCCACCATCTAATAAGCTTTGAGCATCAATCTTTACTAATTCTTCTGCAACAAAGATTAAACGACGTAATGCACTTGTTAATTGTTCACCTGTAGCATTAGCAATGTCTAATTCATCGATTAATTCTTTATAATCGCTTGGAATAATATCTTTGCCATCAACATATTGACCATAGATAGCAGGAAGTAATACTTCGATTAATTTTGAACTTGTTTCATCATTGTCAGGATAACTACCAAGTAAAGCTTTTAAACCATTTAATAAGCTTTGAGCTTTTTCATTTTCACTCCAGAATTTTAAAGTTAAGTTTAATTTTCCTTCATCGTTTAAAATTTTGAAATCAGGATCTTGTAATACTGGTGCGATAGCATCAAGGAAATTTAGTAAAGCTTCTTTTTCACCGCTATAATCAATTTCAACAAGTTCTTGATAAACACTAGATTCAGGATCTAATTCAAGTAATTTAGTTACCTTTAATAAGATACGAATAATTCTACCTTCAAATCCTTGAATAAGTTTAGAATCAAAAATGCCACTAACGATTGCTTTTAATGCATCAACATTACTGAAATCAATTTCATTTGCTTTATGGCCAATTAAATTAATTTTAACAGCGTTTTTAACAACATCGATTAATTTGATAATTTCATTAACTAATTCATCAGATGGTAATTTTTCAAAAATATCTTTGAATAATGTTTCATCATCTACACTTTCGATTGCTTCAAGTCTAGGTAATAAATATTTATCTAATAAATTTGGTAATAATTCTAAAACGATATCAGAATCAACAACTGTTTCTAAAGCAGAAACAACATAATCTAAGAATTCATCGCTTTCTAATAATGCTACCCAATCAGTTGATTGTAAATCAAAGATATCAAATTCATCTAATTTAACAACGCTAGAATAGATATCAACTAATTGTAGTAATACTTCTTCTTCATTAGTCCAACGAATATTCCATTTTGTTGAATCTTCTAAATATTCTTCATCAAGACCTACCCAATTAAATTGTTTAATTGATGCAACAAGTAAAGCAGTTTTTAATTGGTCATCACCTAAAATGTTAAGTTCGAAAATATTTTGAATTAATTGTTTTATTTTAGCAATACCGCTATCAGATGCGATATCTAAAGCCTTGTAATCAAATGGGTTAATGTTATCTAAAACTTTTAATTCGTTAACAAGTTTTGCACTTTCTAAAAGTGTTTGGAAATCTTGTTTCCATTCATCTTTAGTAATGTCACCTAAATCAAATATTTGGTTGAAAGCAACATAATGCTCATCAAGATATTTATCTAAGAAATATTGCATTGTTGGAACAGCTAACTTAGTATATAGTTGAGCATCAACTAAAAGTGATAACATATTGGAAATTGCATTATATTTAGTTTCATCTTCAATTAAGCCTTGAACTAAATCAATCTTATCACCTTTAAAATCATCAAGTGATTCAAAGCCTAATTTTAAGAATTCACGATAAATGCTAACAAATGTTTTTAATTCAGTTTTCCAATCAACGCTTGATAAGTCAACATCTTTTAACGCATCACCTAAGTTATTAGTAACAACATCTAAAGATAAAGCAATTTTACTTGCAACTTTTAAAACTGGATCAGTAGCTTTACTAGCAAATAAACGATCAATGATATCATCCATTAAATCAGCATCAAGATGGAAATAATCATATTTGATAGTTGGATATTCGCTTAAATCAACTAAATCTAAAGCTACTTTTACAGCATCTAAATAAGTTGCTAAATCATCAAGTGTAACAATCTTTTCTAATGCAACAAAATCTTCTTCTACTTTAGCTTTTGCTAAAATCTCTTGGAACTTTTCATTATTTTTTGCAAATCCGAAAGCAACTGGGACTGCTACTTTACGGGCAATTTGTAAATCAAGTACACGATGAGCAATATCAAAGACTAAATCGATTTTTACATCATCTTTTAAAACATCTTTGATGAATGCGTCAAAATCAAAGCCTTCAAATGTTTCAATACCAAATTTTTTGAATACATCATAAATTGATACTAAAGCATCTAAATCACTTGCAACATCTAAATCATCAAGTTTTTCAATTGTAACAGTACCAATTTGTTTCTTAACATCTTGTAAATTCAATAGAATCTTAACAGCTAGTGGATAGCCATCTTTCATGAATTCCGTTTGACCTAAGCAAGAAACAACATCTCTTAATTCTTCGGTATCTAATTTTAAATAATTTAGATCTTTAATAGGGAATAAATCTAAATCATATGCTTCTTGTAAAGCACTTAAAACTAGATCAATATCGTGTTTCCAGTTATTGTAACGTAATTCTAAGAAGTTAGCCTCAACACCAGTTTCTTTTAAAATCTTGTTAATTGATTCTACTTCGTAGGCATATTCAATTGCAACTGGCATTAATTCAGCAGGTAGTTTGGCTTGTTTTAATGTTTCTAAGAAGTTGCGATATTGATTTCGCGACATCTTTTCGAAATCTAAATTACCTTCTAAATTATTAACTGCTTCGATGAATACTTCAATTTCATCACTTAAATAAATTACTTGATTTTTAGTTTCTAATTTAAGTAATTGGTCAAATAATTTTTCACTGAAAGATTCACCAAAGAAGAAACTTGAGCCATTTGCAAATTTGCCAAGTGCACTATGATCATATGCATCAGCAAATTCAAATGCCATGTCTACTGGGTTATCGTTAGATTCTGCTAAATTAACTTTAGCATCGCCATTGACTAAGTCTTTTACAAGTGCCTTTGTTTCAGGTGTAAATTTTCCAAAAATTGAACTAATTCCTGAAAGTGGTACACAAACTAAGATAATAACGAAAACTCCTTTTAATGCTCCTGCAAGAGCGCCCCATAGACGTCTTTTGCCTTTAGGCTTTTCAGGAATTTCGTTAGCATCTTTAACAAAGACAGCTTCTTCAGCTTCATCAATTCGTGAAACGACAACCATTTCTTTTTCCTTTTCTACTTCCTCAGTTGATTCAACTGGAGGATTCTTTTTAGCTTTGCTTTTCTTAACTGCTCTAATAATTAAGCCAATAAAGTGTGTAATTAAACGAATAATTGGACAAATTATTAAAATTGCAAGAGTACCAACTATTAAACCAACTGCGTGGCAAACGGTTGAAGCAATGCCATAGAAAAGGGTGTACGTTTCCTTACCTTCTACTAATAAAGCCTCTCCATTTGGAATATTGGCTTTCGCAAAAGCCAGTACTGCATCCCAAAGGGTAGTAATAGAGCTATCATGAAGATCTAGCATTCCAGCTACTTGTTGTCCTACTTTGGCATTAAGTAGCGTTGCCGAATCTCCAAAAACTAGCCAAGCTAGTACTAGTAAAACAATGAAAACGGCTATGCATGATAGTTCTCTCTTTAAGCCACCAAGAAAGCCCCATAATGCAAATAATACTACTATTAACAGTAATCCCAATCCTGCGAATAGTAAGATTTGATTAAAATCCATTATTTTTTCACCTCTTTTTTTTCATGACTTTACCTACTTATTTTATCAAATTTCCGTTTTTTTTGCAAGTGTTTTTATTTAATAAATGCTATTTTGTTAAAATTTTCTTAAAAAAATTTTTTAATCTTGATATTATATTGACATTATCTTGTATTTATGTTAATTATTTCCTGAAAATTTAATAGGAAATATTCAAATAACAAATTATTTATTAAAAGTCATCTTTTTCTTCTTCTATAGCGACTTGCAAACCCCGTAATTTATCAATAAGATTTTCATAACCTCTTAAAATTAATTCCGCATTTTCAATAATACTTGTTCCATTTGCCATAACTGCTAGCACTATACAAGCAAACCCACAACGTAAATCACTAGCATAAAAAGAACCGGCCTCAAGCTTATAAGATGGATATATTTTAATTTGATGATTAACTAATTGAATAATTCCCTTAGCCTTTTTTATTTCTTTTAAATGCGTTAATCTTTCGGGATAAATTTTATCAATAATAGTTGATGGGCTCTTAGCCTTAAGGCATGCAACGCTTAAAATTTGTTGTAAATCAGTTGGAAAAGCCGGATAAATATCAATGGTTTTATTAATACCTATTAAGCGTTTAGTTTTTTTAACAACTAATTGATTGTTATGCTTTTTGAAATGTAGTCCCATTTGTTTTAAAGTTTTTAAAACATCTTCTAAATAAGTTAAATCAAGGTTTTGAAAAATAATTTTACTTCTTTTGACCGATGCTGCTAGTAATAAATAACTACCTGCTTCAATGCGATCACTCATAATCTTATATGTTATTCCATGTAAATGATCAACGCCTTCAATTTTTAGAGTGTTATTTTCTTGAATAATGTTTGCGCCCATTAGTTTTAACATCTCAATTACTTGTTGCACTTCAGGTTCTAAAGAGGGATTATGGATAATACTTATACCTTTTCTTAAAATACTAATAAACAAAACATTAATAGTTGCACCTACTGATGGCTTGGGTAGGTCATAATTAATGATATCATCACTTGTTTTAAGTTTTTGAAAAATTAATTCTTCGCCTTTTTCGATGATTTGATATCCTACTTTTTTAAAAGCATCAAGGTGATAATCGATTGGTCTTTTACTAAAAGAACATCCACCAGGATAATGTGTTTTAAAATTAAGGTCATTAGCAACTAAAGCGCCCATAATATAATAAGAAGCTCTGATTTTTTTTATATCTTCTTTTTTTAAGTTAACAAATAAAGCCTCTTTTTGTAATCGAAGCGTTTTTTCATCTTCTTGATAAATTACCCTAATACCAATATCTTGTAATAACTTCATCATCATTAAAACATCACTAATATGGGGAATATTTTGAAGAATAATTTCATCATATGTTAAAAGAGCACATACCATAAGTGGTAAGGTAGCATTTTTAGAACCACTTATTTTAATCGTGCCTTTTAACCTTGCTCTACTAGTTATTTTTAACTTCACTATTAATCACCCTTATTACAATTTATGATAAATTATAATTAATTATAATTGAAATTTTTTATAATTTATGATATGATATACAAGAAGATTAATTAAATAAAATTTAGGGAGAAAATTATGAGATATCGAATAGAAAAAGATCTATTGGGTGAACGTCAAGTACCTGCTGAGGCATATTATGGTATTGAAACACTCCGTGGTAAAGAAAATTTCGAAATCACTAAACGTGGTATTTGTCGCCAAATGATTAAGGCTCTTGCTATCGTCAAGAAAGCTGCCGCCAAAGCTAACATCGATGCTCAAAATATCGATGAAAAAGTTGGACATGCTATTATGCTTGCTTGCGATGAAATTTTAAATGGTAGACTTCATGGCCAATTTGTAACCGACCTTATTCAAGGTGGGGCTGGAACAAGCATCAATATGAATGCTAATGAAGTAATTGCCAATCGAGCTAATGAATTATTGGGCGGAAGAAAAGGAGTTTATAATTTCGTTCATCCTAATGACCATGTTAACTTTGGTCAATCAACAAATGATGTTATTCAAACAGCCGGTAAGATTGCGGTGGTAAAACAATTAAAAAAATTACAAGTAGAATTAAAAAAGTTATATAATTGCTACTTAGATAAAGCTGAAGAATTTAAAGATGTTATTAAAATTGGTAAAACGCATCTTCAAGAAGCTCTACCAATTCGTTTAGGTCAAGAATTTAATGCCTATGCTAGCGTTTTAAATCGTGATATGCGCCGAATTGATCTGGCAATTGATAGTCTTTTAGATGTCAATATGGGTGCAACTGCAATCGGCACAAGCTTAAATGCAAATGAAAAATATCGTAAAAAAGTTATTTATTATTTAGGTAAATTCTCAGGTGAAGATATTCGCATTGCCAAAGATTTAATTGATGCAACACGTAATCTAGATAGTTTTGCTTTTGCGAGCAGTTGTTTAAAAATTCTTGCTACTAATCTTTCTAAGACCGCAAGCGATCTACGCTTAATGGCAAGTTCAGTTGTAGGTGGTCATAATGAAATTGTTCTACCTAATGTTCAACCTGGCTCTTCTATTATGCCAGGAAAATACAATCCTGTTGTTCCTGAAATGGTCAACCAAGTTTGCTTTTATGTAATTGGCCTTGATGTTACAATTACTAAGGCGGTTGAGGCCGGACAACTTGAACTTAATGTTTTTGAACCAATTATTTTGATGAGTCTTTTTGAACAAATTACAACGCTTCGAAGAGCAGCACGAACCTTTGCTAACCTTGCTATTGCGGGACTTAAAACTAATCAAAACAATTATCAAATCGATAATAGCATTTATTTAATTACCGCTTTATCACCATATCTTGGTCATGATCTTGCTTGTAATGTTGTAAATGAGGCTATCACTTCTGAAAAAACCATTAGACAAGTTATTGAAGAACATCAACTATTAACAGAAGATATAATCGAAAGTGTTTTAGATAAAAACAATTTAACTAATCCAGGAATTGCTTTTGAAGAGTTATTAAAAGAAAAAAAGAAAGGCGAAAATAAGTAATGAAAATTTATCTTAGTGCCGATATTGAAGGTGTATGTGGCATTTGTAATTGGAATGAAACAACTTTAAATAAACCTGATTATGAATATTTTAGACAAGAAATGATTAAGGAAATTAATAGTTGTTGCCAAGCTTTAATCGATCAAGGGATTACTGATATTTATGTACGTGATGCCCATGACTCGGCTCGTAACATTATTCCTTCTTCACTTTTACCTTGTGTCAAACTAATTAGAGGATGGGAAAATTCACCATGGGATATGATGGCAGGTCTTGATGAAAGTTTTGATGGAGCAATTTTTATTGGCTATCATAGTGAATCAAGAAGTAACCATAATCCTTTATCCCATACGATGTCAACTTCTATTAATCATATTAAAATTAATAACAAAAAGGTAAGTGAGTTTTTGTTAAACGCCTATTATGCAAAATTAAAAAAAGTCCCTGTTATTATGGTAACAGGTGACTTAGGTTTAACTAAAACGGTTAAGGAAGAAAATAGTTTAATTGAAACGGTTGATACTTTTACTGGTATGCATGGAGCTGTTATTGCTAAACATCCTGATGTTATTAATAAGGCTATTTATGATGCCACAATCAAAGCTATTACAACTTTAAAAACTAAAAAAGATGAACTCTTTTTAATGATTCCTAGGATTCTTGAAACTGAAATTCACTATCGTAATCATCTTGATGCTTATCGTGCTTCTTTTTATCCTAATGCATATATGATTAGTAGTGATAAAACTGGACATAAAACCAATGATTTTATTGAAACTTTAAAATTTATTTTCTTTACAATTTAAAAAAGCAAGCACCCGCTTGCTTTTATTCAACTTTAATGGTTTTAGCCCATTCGAATATTTGGTCTTGATATTTATCAAAATCTTTTTCTAAAGTCCAAAAGTTTAGACAATAATATGCATTTTGACCTTCTTTCGTAACGAGCATATATTTATAGGTAAACATATTAGGTGATGCTGTATAATAAGCATACATAAAATTATTTTCACCATCATCATAATTTTGGATTTGTGCATCTTGATAATTAGATGCAGTCAAAACGGCTTTGGTATATCTTTCTAGTTCATGATCACTTAAGCCAAGTTGATCTTTAAATTCTTGATTTCCCGCAAACCCAATTTTATTAGTTTGAAGAAAAAACTGAACATTTTCACCAGTTGCTACACGAAAGTCACTAGTTAAAGTAACTGTCATACCATGTGAGCTAAATTCTTGAGGTTTGGCACGAAAACAAGATGTTAGTGAGCCTACCATAAATAATAAACCTAAAAATAAAATTAATTTAATCTTTTTCATATCTTTTTCCTTTTGTTATTTTTCTTAATTCATCACTTTTTAAATTACCTAAAACATATGGTCCAATTCTTATTCTTGTTAAAGAAACAAGGTAATTAGAAGCATTAATAACCATTCTTCTAATTTGATGATATTTGCCTTCGTTAATAATAATTTTTAAATGATATTCATCAACTACTGCGATTTTCGGGGTAGTTGTTTTTTTACCCCTTAATAATAGGGGCATTTTAAGCGTTGTTAAAAATTCATCAGTAATAGGATTTTTAACTTCAACTAAATATTCTTTTTCAATATGATTATTAGGATTCATTAGTTTATTAGCAAAGATACCATCATTAGTTAAAATAATTAAGCCACTTGTATTTTTATCAAGGCGGCCAACCGTAAATACACGATAAGGTAAATTTAAATGCGTAATAATATTATCTTTAATTTGAAGATTATTAGTACAAACAATTCCAACAGGTTTATAATAAAGATAATAAACATTAGGGATTTGGGTGATTTTTTGCCCATCAACTAAGATTTCATCGTTTTCTTTTACAATATATGATAAAGGCTTCAATACTCCATTAACCAAAACCCGTTTTTCTTCAATAAGTTTTTTTAGCTCGCTTTTGGTATAATTGCCATAGTTTTTTAAGTATTTAGCAAGATGGACTTTCCCAACTGAATTCATAACTTTCTTCGATGTTATCTTTCTTTGTTGTAACAATAAAACAAATGTTATGGCAATCATTGATGATGCGACCACTACTTAAAATATTAGAGCTTTTTGGTATTAGGTTAATTTCATATCCTTCTTTAATAAAAGATAAAACGGCTTTTTCGACTTCTACTAATTTCATAAAATGATCCCATAAATGATTTTTACGAGCCGTCATTGGACAATCTTTCCCACTAAAATAGTGATGAGGACGAATCGATGAAAGATCTAAATGATATTTATCTAAAAGCATTGCACAAAGTTTTGCTAATCTTTGATAATTTAAATAAAGATCCGTTTTTTCATCAATACACATTTCAATTCCAATGCCATTATTGTTACCACCACGATTGGCGATTTTTTGATAGGTTTGATTAAAATAAGTTTCTCCTAGATGATATGTACCATTTTGAACAACACATAAAATACCATTATCATTTAAATCACTTGTTGTTAAGGCCTTAGGTGCATCAGGGACTTTAATGTTAGTGTTTTGACCATTAATATAATAATAGCCTTCCTTAATTGTTAATTTACAATCATTTGCTTGTTTAATATGAGTATCATATAAGGTATAATCATATTTTGTGCCATCGCCTGCATGATAGGCTACTTCATCATCGGGAATGTTATGATAGATACCATCATTGCCAACAACATATTGGAAACTAGCCTCATAGAGTTTATTTTCATATTTTTGTTCTTTAACAACTTGACTCCAATATTTAGCACCACGTCCCAAAGAAGTATCACCTGTATCATGAATAACAATATACTTTTTCTCTTTAATCGTTTGAGGTCGATTGGTATTAGTTGGAAATGCTAGATTTTCGGTTATATCTAACTTTTCAAATAGATATGGCAAAGCACTACCAATTAACTGATATTCATAATTATAAATCCATCCATAAACGGTGATTTTTTGAAAGATGGGTTTAGTATAAATTTGTTTAAAATATTCTAAGACTTTATTCATATTAACCTCTTTATTTATGCCATGTTTTAGGGTTAAATAAAATTAAAACTGGTAAAATTTCTAAGCGACCAATTAACATTGCTAACGTCAAAGTTATTTTGGAAATAATACCATAGTGAGCAAAAGATCCATATGGGCCAACAGCCTCAAGTCCAGGGCCAATATTAGAAAGGCAAGAAATAGTAGCCGTAAAATTAGAAACAAAACCATGTTCAACCGTTTTTCCCGCAATCACAACTTCACTTTCAGTATATGGATCACATGATAAAATTAAGATAACCAAAAAGGCGATAAAAAAGTACATAACAATGAAAGAAAAAACGTCATTAGTTGTTGCCTCATCTAAGGCTTTGCCTTCAAATTTACTTTTCGTTACATGGTGTGGATTAATTAATTTTTTTATTTTATTAAAGCTGCCTTTAATTGCAATTATGAATCTTGATACTTTGATACCACCGCCAGTTGAACCGGCCATTGCTCCTAAAATCATCAAAATAATTAAGATATATTTAGCAAGTGAAGGCCAAATAAAATCATAATTAGTCGTTGTATATCCCGTGGTTGTCATAATGGATGCTACTTGAAAATAAGCGTGGCGGAAAGCTTCTTCAACTGTTTGATATTTGTTAGCAATATTACAAGTAACAAGAATAACTGCCACAACAATAATAATAAGATATGTTCTTAATTCTTCACTTTTAAAGGCTTCTTTTGCTTTTCCAATTAAGATTAAATAATAAAGGCTAAAATTCATACCAAAAAGAATTAAAAAGGTGGCAATTACATACTGAGTAGCACCGCTAAAAAATTCCATACTATTTGCGACAAAACCAAATCCACCGGTTCCGGCGCTACCAAAAGTAGTTAGTAGACTTTGAAATAAATCCATTTTATATGTCACACCATTTACTATTCTTGCTGGCATAAATAATAAGATGATAACTTCTAGAATACTTAATCCTAAATATATTAAATATAAAATACGCGTAGTAACTTTCATTTTAGATGCTAGTTTACCAACACTAGGACCAGGGCTTTCGGCTTTAAGTAGATGAAGAGATGAACCATCATTGCTTTCAGGAATAAAAATTAAAATGAAAACTAAAATTCCCATTCCCCCAATCCAATGAGTAAAGCTTCGCCAAAAAAGAGTACTTTTCGCAAGTTTTGTTACATCTGTTACAATGCTTGCACCAGTAGTGGTAAAACCAGACATCGTTTCAAAAACAGCATCAATATAATTGGGGATATCTTTATTAATGACAAAAGGTAAAGCACCAAAAATGGTCATTACAAGCCATACTAATGCGCATACCGCAAACCCTTCTTTTTGATATAAACTAGTCGTTTTAGGTTTTAATAGTTGTAATAAGAAACCACCAATTATAAGTAATAAACTAGGAATTATAAAAGAAATAATATATCTAACTTCTTCTCGATAAATTAAAGATACTATAAAAGGGGCTAACATCATAATTCCTTCTAGAATCATGATCTTGCCAATGATTTTACCAATTACTTTAAAATTCATATAAATACCTACTCGAATGCATCGGTTAAATCATCAAATTGTTGATGAGTTGTTACAACAATTACGTTATCATTTAATTGGATCCAATCATTACCATTAGGAATAATAACATTACCATCACGAATGATACAAGCAATTAAACAATTTTCTTTCGTTTGTAAATCCTTTAGGGGTTTATTAAAGAAACGCTTTTTTTGTTTAGCATAAAATTCTAAGGCTTCAACTTTATTATTAACTAATTTATAAAGGGTAACAACATTACTACCTTTACTATTAGAAAGGGCTCTAATATAACTAACAATCCGGCTTGAAACAATATCTTTAGGTGAAACTAAAGAAGCAATTGCTAAACTATCAAGCATTCCCATAAAACTATCACGTTTGATTTTGGCGATAACTTTTCTCACCCTTACAGCTGCTGCATACATTGAAACAATAATATTTTCTTCATCAATACTTGTTAAGGTAACACAAGCATCAGCTTTTTCAATGCCTTCTTCGATTAATAAGCTTTGGTCAGTACCATCACCTGTAATAATCGTAACTTTGGGTAATAATTCTGCTAATTCTTCGGCTCTTTTTTCTTTTTGTTCAATTAGTTTAACTTTAAATCTTTTATCCGATAATTCTTTAGCTAAATAATAACCAATAATTCCACCCCCAATAATCATAATATTTTTTAAAGGGGATTTAATTAAGCCAATTTCGGCTAAAAAACTATCAACACTGCCTTCATCGGCAGTAATATTAAGGCGATCTCCTTTTTCAATAACAAAGTTACCAGTAGGAATAATAACTTCTTCGCCTCTTTGAACAGCACAAACTAATACTTTCGTTTTAAGTTTTTTATTAATGGAAATTAAAGTTTCACCAATCAGGGGATTGTTATTTTCTACTAATATTTCAAAAAGATTAACTTTGCCTTTAGCAAAACTTTCAATTTTAGAAAGGGATGGCAATTTAATCATTTTAGTAATTTCATCAGCTGTTTCTTGTTCGGGATTTACAATCATTGATAACCCCAAATCTTCTTTCATTAGTTCGGTTTGTTTTAAATATTCGGGATTTCTTACTCTGGCAATTGTTGCGGCAGCTCCTAATTTTTTAGCAACAAAGGTGGCCAAAATATTTATTTCATCCTTTGGCGTTACCGCAATTACTAAATCAGCTGTTTTTACTTGGGCTTCTTCTTGAATTTCAAGACTTGCGCCATTACCAATAACGCCCATTACATCAAAGCGTTCAATTAAATCTTCAACTTTTTGTTTATCAGCATCTACAATGATTAAATTGTGACCTTCTTTACTAACGTGTTCAACAATAGTTTTACCAATTGTGCCACAACCAATTACAACGATTTTCATATATATTCCTCATCTCAAATAATAAACTCTAGAAATTACATTCTAGAGTTTAATTATTAACTATTATTTATTATATCACACTAGACTTATAGTGTCAATTTTTTGCTTAAAAAATGTTAATTAGCAAAAAGGGGGAATTTTTTAGTTAAAGCAATGACTTCCTTTTTTACTTCTTCTTTAATTTGATCATTATTAGGATTTCTTAAAGCTTTATCTAACAAGATAGCAACTTCTTGCATTTCTTTTTCTTTCATTCCTCTTGTTGTAAGAGCCGGTGTTCCAAGTCTAATTCCACTTGTAATCATCGGTTTTTCTGAATCATTGGGAATCGTATTTTTATTACAAGTTATATTAACTGTATCTAAAATCAGTTCTGCACTTTTTCCTGTTAGTCCAACTGATGATTTAACATCAACTAAAATTAAATGATTATCCGTTCCCCCACTGACTAATTTATAGCCAAGTTCTACAAGTTTATTGGCAAGTGCTTGGGCATTTTTAATGACTTGTTGTTGATAAATAGTAAAACTTGGATCTAAGGCTTCTTTAAAACAAACAGCTTTAGCCCCGATAATATGCATCAAAGGGCCTCCTTGAATTCCCGGAAATAAATTCTTATCAATCTTTTTAGCAATTTCTTCATTATTAGTAAGAATTATTCCTCCTCTTGGACCTCTTAAGGTTTTATGCGTAGTTGATGTCACAATATCAGCATAAGGAATCGGACTTTGATGAAGACCGCATGCAACAAGTCCTGCAATATGTGCCATATCAACCATTAAATAAGCATTAATGCTATCAGCAATCTCTCTAAAACGTTTAAAATCAATAGCACGTGGATAGGCACTTGCACCTGTAACAATTAATTTAGGTAAATATTTTTGAGCTAACATTGCCACTTCATCATAATCTATATATCCTTCATCATTTAAATGATAAGAGACAAAATGATAATCTTGTCCAGAAAAACTTAAAGCATGTCCATGTGTTAAATGACCACCATGATCTAAAGCAAGGCCCATTACACAATCACCATTTTTTAATATGCTTCGGTAAGCAGCCATATTAGCTTGTGAACCAGAATGTGGTTGAACATTAACATATTTAACCTTAAAAAGTTTTTTAAGACGCGTTTTGGCTAAATTTTCAACCATATCGATATATTCGCATCCACCATAATATCTTTTCGAAGGATATCCTTCAGCGTATTTATTAGTAAGGATTGAACCTGCCGCCTCTAATACATCATCAGATACATAATTTTCTGAAGCAATTAACTCTAAATGTTCTAATTGACGCTTTTTTTCTAATTCAATTGCTTCATAAAGTTCTCGATCGTTTTTCTTTAACATTCTTAATCTCCTTTTTTCTTCTCTTTAATTAATAGCAAAAAACCAATACCAAATAAAGTAATTGCTAAATAACCTATAATCATTATGACATATTTTAAAGCTGGAAAGGTATGTTCACTGACAAGGCAAACCAAAACATATAAACTAATCAACATTAATAAACCTAAACTAATCATTATAATATATATAATTTTTTTCATTATGACTCCGTAACTTGTTTAATATTTGAACCAATATCAACATTGGCTTTATTAGTTTTTTCCAATTTTAATAAAATATTACTTTCAATATTATTATTATAAAAAATAACATTACCACTTGTAGCTTTAATATATATCTTATTACCATTTAGATCACTGATACTTAAGTTTCCATCAGAAATATCAAACTGGCTATCATTAATGGTTGAGGAAGTTATTTGGAAAAGTCCACCATTTGTTAAAGTCATCTTACTTTCATTAAAAATACTATTAACTAAAGCAACTGAGCCCTTATTAGATGTAACATCTAAACTACTATTTGTTATACTATATGCATTATATTCGGTTAAATATGTATCATCAAGATTAGTGTTTGTATAATTTTGATTAAAGTTTACTAAATTAATAACGCCTTGGTCAAGTGTAGCCTTGATTTTAGGAGTTTTTAAATAACTAAGATTAAAAGTTCCTAAGTTAGTTTCAAGAATAGTTTCTTCGGTAATGCGAACTCTTTCTAAATCAATTTTACTTGTTCCTGCTGCGAACATATCAGCCTTAGTAATTACAGCATCACGAAAATAACTTTCCGCGTTATAATCTTTATATAATAGATTGCCAATTGTCACTTTTTCAAAAGCATTTTTCGATGCTCTTGTCATAATATCAGCATCATTAATAACAACATCTTGAAAAATTAAAGTGCCATTATAATTTTCTATTTTAAATTTTTCATGTGTTTTTCCGACTGCACAATAACGACCATTCTGTAATTTAACATCTGTATCTTTAATGGCTGTATTTTCTAAATTAAGATTAAATTTATTAGCATCAACCCTTAAAACTTCAATATTGCTATTTGTTATGGCAACAACACTATTACTACCCTTTAAAACTACATTTGTTACACTATTTAAATCAACTATATCAAGCGTTCCATTAACTAAAGTGATATCTAAATCATTTAAATTCATAGAGCTTGGTATCACAATTTCAATTACAGGAAGTGGTTCATAAAGAAGGCCTAATAAACCATATTTAGTAATCGCTATGGACGATATTTTTAACGTTTCATTATTTATTTCGTATACTAAATCATTATTAAATTCAAAACCATAATTGATTGCAATATTATCAATTTGATCACTTGTTTTAAATCTAACAAATGCTTCACTTGGTTCAATTTCTATTTTCGTAATATTCTTTCTTATTTGAAGATGTTCGGATATTTCAACTTGATCATTCATAGATCTATATATATATCCTTTAGTAGCATAACTAGTAACCCCTAAAATAACCATTAAACTAACTAAAGTTATTAATGTTTTTAACAAGATTTTTTTCTTTTTGGTTACTTTTTCAATTGAATTACTAATCGTGAAATTAGCAAACTTATATTCTTTTTCTTCTTTCGTTATTGTATCTAAAATATTCAAAATAAAATGTGTAGCAATAATATATAATAAATCAAATATATATATCAAAGCAATCACAAGTAATAAAATATATGATATTGTAAAAAGGAAAGTTCCTAAAGTATCAATTAAGCTTCCCATTTTAAATGATTGAAAAGCTAGTTTAAATAAATTGATAAGTGTTTTGCCAAAAAAAGCAAAAATGGTAAGTATTCCAACTAAAATGATTAATAATAAAAAGCCTGCTCCAATAGCTTTAAAAATTTGGCCTTTTCTGATTTGCTTTTTTCTTTTTATCAAATAGTCAGCACCTTTGGCATTATATGTATCTTCCGCGATTTTTTTAGGTGAAGGAAGCGTAGCAAGAACATGCTCAGGTTTTTCACCATAATCGGTTGCAATATTGATACGATCACGATAATATTTGATAATAGAACTTGCTTCTTTAGGTTTTAAAAAACGTAATTCATCATCTAACTGTGACAAAAATTCTTCGATTTTATCCATATAACGCCTCCATCATAATTTATCTTATTATACCACAGGCAATTTGATATTTCAATTTTTTTTAATTTGCTTTTACCATATTGTAAAAATTATGACACTTTATTATATTAATCATCATAACTTTTTTCAAATATTTTTAACTATTGACTTGCTATAATTTTAAATTTTTGATATAATATAGTCGAAACTTAAGGCAGATACGTCCAAAGTTTATAATAGGAGGCCAAAATGATTAGACGTGATTTTTATTTAGAAAAACTAATCGAAAGAAAAAATAATGGCAATGTCAAAGTCATCACAGGAATTAGGCGTGTAGGAAAATCAACGCTTCTTTTTACTTTATTTAAAGAATATTTACTTGCAAATGGCATAGATGAAAATCATATTATTCAAATTGAATTAGATAAACGAAAATACTATAAATTTAGAGATCCTATTTATCTTTGTGATTATGTAGAAAATCTTGTAACAAATAAAGCAACCGAAAATTTTTATCTTTTTATTGATGAAGTTCAATTAACTAAAAAAGTAATTGATCAAGAAAGTAATATTGAAGTAAATATATATGATATGTTAAATGAATTAAAGGCATATCCTAATCTTGATTGTTACGTAACCGGTAGTAATTCTAAAATGCTTTCTAGTGATATTGCGACTGAATTTCGCGGTAGAGCCAATCAAATTAAAGTTTACCCTCTATCTTTTAGTGAATTTTATGCTTATCGTGGTGGTAACATAACTGAAGCATTAGATGAATATATGCTTTATGGTGGAATGCCTGGATTAATTAATGAACAAACCCAAGAACAAAAAAAAGCCTATCTTCAAAACTTATATGATGAAATTTATTTAAAAGATTTAGTTGAACATGCAAAAATACAAAGGCAAGATATTTTAGAAAAAATACTAGATTATTTAGCATCTTCTATTGGCTCACTTACTAATGCTAACAAAATTACGATGACAATCAATAGTAAATCTTCAACTAAAATATCTGATGATACTATAACCAAATATCTAAATTATATGATTGATGCCTTTTTGATTTCGCAAGCAAGAAGATATAATATTAAAGGAAAAAAATATTTTGATTATCCTAATAAATATTATTATACAGATATCGGTCTTAGAAATATTAGGTTAAATTACCGACAAATTGATTTAGGCCATATAATGGAAAATATTATTTATAACGAATTAATAAGACGAGGATACTTGGTTGATGTAGGTGTTGTGGAAGAACGCCACAATGAAAGCAAAAAAACAAAAGAAATTGATTTTGTTGTGAATTATTTTGATAAAAAAATCTATATTCAATCGGCTTTTAGAATAGAAGATCAAGAAAAACAAAAAGCTGAAATTGATTCTTTAAAATTAACCGGTGATTTTTTTAAAAAAATTGTTATTAGAAATGATATTCCAACAAGTTTTTATGACGAAGATGGAATATTTCATTGTAGGTTAATCGATTTTCTTTTGAATAAAATTGAATTGTTTTAAAATATATATCTTGCTTTTTTATTTATTATTTGATATAATACTTATGGATAGCCCTTGTGGATGTTGCATTTTGCGTACGTTCTGCTATCCTTTTTTTATTTATTATAATATCATTAATGATGACTTAAAGGACATGTTGTGATAACATAGAATGAGTCATCTTTTTTATCAAAATTTAGAATTAAAAGTTAAAAATATATATTATATCTTTATAAACATTTTGAAATTTTCGGCATTTTGGCTTGTATAAAATTTGAAATTTTCGGCATAACATGATATAATGTTGTTAAAATAGGAGGTTAAAAATGGCAGAAAGAATTTTTGAACGAAAAATATATCAAAAAATGTTAGATTGGAAAAAGAATTCTAATGGAAAAACTGCTCTTTTAATCAAAGGCGCAAGACGAGTTGGTAAATCAACAATAGCCTTAGAATTTGCTAAAAAAGAATATGAAAGTTATCTTGCAATTGATTTTTCTATTGCACCTAAAGAAGTGCATGATTTATTCAAAGATCTATCTGATTTAAATTATCTTTTTTTACGTCTTCAATTAATTTATCATGTCAATTTAGAAATTCGTAAATCGGTTATTATTTTTGATGAAGTTCAAAAAGAACCTCTTGCACGACAAGCTATTAAACATTTAGTAAAAGATGGCCGATATGACTATATTGAAACCGGCTCATTATTATCAATTAAAAAGAATGTTGAAAATATTATTATTCCAAGCGAAGAAACTAGAATGGAAATGGTACCAATGGATTATGAAGAATTCCGCTGGGCCTTAGGTGATCATACAACTATTCCATTACTTCAAAATGCCTTTGAAAATAAAATATCATTAGGTGATGATGTAAATCGCAAAATGATGCGTGATTTTAGATTATATATGTTAGTAGGAGGTATGCCTCAAGCAGTTAACGAATACATTGAAACTAATAATTTTAATAAGGTCGATCAAGTAAAGCGTAGTATTTTAGAATTATATCAAGATGATTTTAGGAAAATTGATCCAACAGGAAGAGCCTCGTTAATGTTTTCAGCTATCCCGGCTGAACTTAATAAAAACGCTTCTCGTTATCAAGTATCTAGTGTAATTACAAATGAAAAATCTGATCGGGTCTTAAATATAATAGCAGATATGAAAGATTCATTAACAGTTAATGTAGCATATCACGCTAACGATCCTAGTGTGGGAATGTCTTTGCATGAAAATATTATGCGATATAAATTATTTGTAAGTGATACAGGTTTATTTACTACACTTGCATTTATGGATAAAGATTTCACTGAAAACATTATTTATGAAAAACTTTTAAATGATAAACTAGACACTAATCTTGGTTATCTATATGAAAATATGGTAGCACAAATGCTTGTAGCCAAAGGTAATAAATTATTTTATTATACCTTTCCTAAACAAAATTCTACTCATAATTTTAAAGTTAATTTTTTAATTACTAATAAAAATAAAGTTTGTCCAATTGAAGTCAAATCATCTGGATATAAAATTCATGCATCTATTGATGCTTTTGCGAAAAAGTTTTCAAATAAAATCGGAACTAAATATTTAATATATACTAAGGATTTACGAAAAGATAAAGATATCATTTGTATCCCTATTTATATGACAATGTTTATTTAAACAAAAGAAAAAAACAAGAATCAAAAGTGGTTCTTGTTTTATTTTTAAGCTTTTTTCTATAAATAAAAAAATGGTAGGGCTAGATAGATTCGAACTATCGAATGACGGAGTCAAAGTCCGTTGCCTTACCGCTTGGCTATAGCCCTATTTCATAATAAAAGTAATGGTGGGAGGGGACGGATTCGAACCATCGAACTCGGAGAGAGCGGATTTACAGTCCGCCGCGTTTAGCCACTTCGCTACCCTCCCATACATAGGCAACGAATAAACATTGCTAATGTATTATACTACATTTTTTATTCTTTGTAAACTATTATGCTAAATTATTTCTTCTTCTACTTTAGTTTTTTTCTTAAATAGTTTAGTTTTAATAATCTTCCATTCTCGTTTAAAAAAATGAAAAATCGTTTGAAATAGTTTTTTAGAATATAATAATGGTTTAGTTAGTTTTATTATGAATCTGCTAATTACTTTTAATACCTTTAATAATAAAATTATTGTTTTTCTAAAACATCTTTTTAATAATTTTTCATAGATAAAATATCCTAGATAAATAAAGAGAATAAAATAAATAGGGATATAGCCATCCATCAAATGATAGCTAAAGATAAATGTTATATATATTTGTGCTAACCAAAAAAGGATTTGAATGATTATTCTAAAACTTTTCTTGGTTATTTTTTTAGTTAATATTGTAATAATATCAAGGGTTGAAAATAGATAGATACCAAATACTAATAAATAAAAGATAATATATATTTCTTCTTTAATGGTATACATTATTTAAATACTTTACCAAAGAATCCACTTTTTTCTTTTTTGGTAGTATCCATATATTGAATTAAATTAACTGTACCACTAATCCAAAGGTTACCATTATCCGTATCTAATTGTTGCATTTCAAGTTCTTTACCTTTAACAAATAACATTCCTAATTTAGTATCAATTAAAAACTCTTCACTATTTAAACTTTCAATTTTTTTAATACCTGAGATTTCTAAACGTTTCCGATCTTTTAATAAAACATTTTGACTAGTTACTTGACTTGTTACATCATTATTCATTTTAATCTTTCCTCCTGATATTAATATATATGTTTAAAGATAATAATTTATTAGTAATTTTTCACTTATTTTTTTCAAACTATGCTATAATTAATTAGTATTAAATAAATTAAAAAGGAGATTTCATATGGAAGATACTCATTTAACCGAACAAGAAATCGTTCGTCGTAATAAAATGCAAGATTTAATCGATAAAGGCATTGATCCATTTGGCACTAGATTTGAGCGTAATGCAACTAGTCAAACGATTAAGGATCTTTATGCAAAATACACGAAAGAAGAATTAGAAGAAATGCATGTTAAAGTTAAACTTGCCGGTCGAATTATGACTAAAAGACGCCAAGGTAAGATTGGTTTTATGCATATTCAAGATCGTTATGGTCAAATTCAAATCTTTTTACGATATGATCTTCTAGGTGATGAACAATATGAATTATTTAAAGTTTCTGATATAGGTGATATTGTCGGTTTTGAAGGTGAAGTTATGAAAACCCAAACCGGTGAATTAAGTGTTAGAGCATTTGTTTATACTCATCTTACCAAAGCACTTAAACCTTTACCTGAAAAATTTCATGGTTTACAAGATAAGGAAGAAGCTAGAAGAAAAAGATATCTTGATCTAATTATGAACGATGAAAGTCGAAAGATTGCTTTTACAAGACCGATGATTATTAGAGGTATTCAAGAATATTTAGATCAAAGAGGATTCGTGGAAGTTGAAACACCCGTCTTAAATCCTATTTTAGGTGGTGCTGCCGCAAGACCTTTTGTTACCCATCATAATGCTTTAGATATGGATTTCTATTTAAGAATCGCAACCGAACTTTATTTAAAGCGTTTAATTGTCGGGGGCATGGAAGCTGTTTATGAAATTGGTCGTCTTTTTAGAAATGAAGGAATGGATGCTACTCATAATCCTGAATTCACAACGGTTGAGGCATATCTTGCTTATGGGGATTTATCAGATATGATGAAGCTAGTTGAAGAATTAATTAGTGGGCTTGCGATAAAACTTTATGGCACAACCGAAATTACTTATTGTGGAAAAGAAATTTCATTAAAGGCTCCTTTCAAACGTGTTCATATGGTTGATGCTATTAAAGAACAAACAGGAATTGACTTCTATAAAATAACTAGTTTAGATGAAGCGTTAAGCCTTGCTAAAGAACATCATCTTGAAGTGCCAAAACATGAACAAACAGTTGGTCATATTATTAATCTTTTCTTTGAAGAATATGTTGAAAAAACTTTAATTCAACCAACTATTTTATATGGTCATCCAATTGAGATAAGCCCACTTACTAAGAAAAACAAAGATAACCCACGTTTTACAGATCGATTTGAATTATTTATTAATGGTAAAGAATATGCAAATGCGTATACTGAATTAAATGATCCTATTGATCAAAAAGAACGCTTTATTAATCAATTGAAAGAGCGTGAACTTGGTAACGATGAAGCAAACGATATGGATTATGACTTTTTAGAAGCCTTAGAATATGGAATGCCTCCAACAGGTGGAATAGGTATTGGCATAGATCGTCTTGTTATGCTTCTAACCGGAACTGATACGATTAGAGATGTTTTATTATTCCCACATATGCGTAATAAACAATAAAGTCTAGCTTGCTAGGCTTTTTTTATCCGAAACTTTTGAAGTTGTAGTATAATGAATGGTAGGTGATAAAAATGAGTTATTTTAAAACATTTCAAATTAATGATCATATCTATCAAATTAAAGATGCTATGGGCGTTTTAACAACGCTTGTTATTGGCAAGGATAAGGCCCTTTTAGTTGATACTGGTTATGGTATTGCAAACTTAAAAGCCTATATTTCAACTATTACAACTAAACCTTTAATCGTCATTGCTAGTCATGGCCATATGGATCATACAGGTGGTAATTATTTATTTGATGAAGTATATATCAGTAAAGATGATTATGAACTTTGCTTGTTACATAATAGTCTTCCTTGGCGTAAAAAGGTTTTGAAAAATGCCCTTCGTAATGGTTTAATCGATGAAAATTTTGAAACTGCTGCTTTTTTAAATAAAGGTGCTGGCAATTTAAAAATTCTTCCTGCCAATTATACCTTTAATCTTGGCAATCTAACTTGTCAAGTTGTTAATATGGAAGGCCATACTAAGGGCAGTATTGGTATTTTACTTAAAGAAGATCACATTTTAATTGTAACAGATGCTACATGTCCTTTTGTTTGGTTATTCTTAGAAGAATCATGCCCACT
The DNA here is from genome assembly GCA_947591495.1 of uncultured Bacilli bacterium. Classification (GTDB taxonomy): domain Bacteria; phylum Bacillota_I; class Bacilli_A; order ML615J-28; family CAG-313; genus CAG-313. The sequence goes on along the minus strand of CANQDG010000002.1, from coordinate 13,639 downwards.
CCATATATATATCAATATGTTAGAAAACATTCTTAAATTACCATTTGATGGCATTCTTTTAGGTCATGGTGCTGGCCAAATGCTTCCTAAAAGTAAAGTTGAAGCTTTTCTTGCGTGTGCAAAAGCCCTTAAGGTTGAAGAAGCTGTTAAAGTAACATTTAATGATTTTGAAAATCTTAATAGTTATTGTTATACTAAAGGTAAGATGTATGATCAAAACGATGTTGGAATTGTTTTTGATCCTAATAAATTATAAAAAAGTCCTTTTATTTCTAAAGGACTTTTTTACTAATTATCTAAATTTAATTCTTCAACAATTAAATGAAAAACATTATATACGGGTTTATAATCATCTTCTGCTACTTTAAGTTCACTTATTTGGCTTTCAAGATTGATGATATCTTTTTGATCATATGGTTTTTTATTGACTAAAATGCCATCAATTTTAAATACTAAATCATTTAAAGCATTTTCTAAATCATCATTAATTAATTCTTGAACGGTTAAATGATCTTTATAATCTTCTATATAAATCGAATAAAGCATTAATTCACAATAATAGTTAAATACGTCTATATTCTTATCAAAGTATTCAACATAGTATGTTTTTAAATCACCTAAGACATTTGCAAGATAACTAAAGCCTATTTCGAAAATTTCTTCTAAATCTTCATCAATGGGCTTTTTTTGTTCATATAGTTTATATATATAATCTGTTACTTTGAGAGCATCTGCTATAACATAATAGACGGAACTTTTATTGTTAATCATTGCCTCAATTAATGTTTGGCATTCACTAATGTAATTAATATAATCTTCGTAAATATTCATTTTATTATACCTCACACGCTTTCTATTATAATTATTATGAACCAATTTGTCAAACGTATCAAATAAATCTTCATAAATTAAAGTAATTAAACGTTATTTTTTCTTAATTAGTGGTATACTAAAATTAAGAGGTGATTTCATGAAAGACGAAATTGTTAAAGCACTTGCTTTTAATCAATCAGTTAGAATTTATGCTACATCAACAACAAACACTTTAAATCAAATTGGACAAAAATTTAGTTATTATCCTAGTGCACTTGATGCTATGGGAAGAGCTTTAAGTATGGGCGCAATGATGGGTGCGATGTTAAAACTTGAAGAAACGCTAACTTTAAAAATTGAAGGTGATGGTCCTATTGGAAAAATCTTAGTCGATAGCGATGCTCATGGTCATATTAGAGGCTATTGTGATAATCCTCATTGTCATTTTGAATATAATGATTATCGTCTAAATGTTAAACAAACCATTGGTAATACTGGTTTTATTAGTGTTATTAAAGATTTAAAACTAAAAGAACCTTTTATTGGCTCTACTCCGATTATTAGTGGCGAAATCGCTGAAGATTTTGCTTACTATTTTCAAGTTAGTGAACAAGTCAATTCGGCGGTTGGACTTGGTGTCTTAGTTAATCCCGAAAATCAAGCAATAGCTAGTGGAGGCTTTATTGTGCAACTGATGCCTAATACTGAAGAGGAGGTAATAGTAGCACTTGAGGAAAAATTAAAAATTTTACCAACTGTTTCTCAAATGCTATCAAGTGGTTATACCCTAGAAGATATCATATATAACATTGCAAGTGATGCCCAAATTATTGAACATATTCCGGTAAGTTTTCGTTGTAGCTGTTCTAAAGAGCGGTTTGCAAGAGGAATCTTATCACTTGGAAAAGATGAAATCAAACAAATGGTTGATGAAAATAAAACACAAGAGACAATTTGCCATTTTTGTGGGGAAAAATATTATTTTACACCTGATGATTTACAAGCTCTCTATGATGCATCAATAAGAAAGGAAGAAAAAAATGCTAAATATTGATTTACTAAAAAAATTATCTGCCATTCCTAGCCCAAGTGGTTTTACGATGAAGATGACTAATTATCTTAAATGTTATCTTGAAAAACTTGGCTATGAAACTTTTTCTAACCAAAAAGGTAATCTTTTTGTCAAAGTTTTGGGTCAGTCAAATTATACCATTGCTTTAAGTGCTCATGTTGATACTTTAGGTTTAATGGTTAGAAGTATTGATGCAAGTGGCAAAATTCTTTTTACCACTATTGGGGGAGCGCTACTTTGTACATATGATGGCCAATATTGTCAAATTCATACTCGTGATGGTAAAACTTATACGGGAACGATTTTATCAACCTCACCTAGTGTTCATGTGTATGCGGACGCAAAAACGAAAGAAAGAAATATGGATAATATGTATGTTCGACTTGATGAAAAAATTACGTGCAAGGATGATGTTTTAAAATTAGGCATTAATACCGGTGATTTTATTTCAATAAATCCTAATTTTGAATATACTAAATCTGGTTTTATTAAAATGCGTTTTTTAGATGATTTAGCTAGTGCTTTTCTTCTATTAGAACTTCTTCGTGACATTAAAGAAAATCATCTTACTTTCAAAGATAATCTTTTATTCTGTTTTACAACTTATGAAGAAGTCGGACATGGTTGTTCTAATCTACCTGATGCAAATGAATTATTAGTCTTAGATATGGGTTGTATTGGTCTTGATCTTAATTGTAATGAACAAATGGTTTCGATTTGTGCCAAAGATGCTACCGGACCTTATGATTATCAAATGACTTCAAAACTAATTGAGCTTGCGAAAAGTCATAACTTAAATTATGCAATTGATGTTTATCCTTTTTATGGATCAGATGGATCTGCTGCTTTAAGGGGCGGTAATGATCTTAAATGTGCTTTAATTGGACCTGGCATTCATGCTTCTCATGGCATGGAACGAACACATATAGAAGCATTAGAAAATACTTATAAATTAGTTAAACTATATATTGAACAAAAATAAAACGAGGATATATACTGCCTCGTTTTATTTTGTTTTTTTAGTTGTTGATACATATTCATATATATCTTTAAAATATTTATTTAAAACTGTTTTTTCAACATCTTCAAAATCTTTGCTTTCAGGAAGTAAATACACCGATAAATTAACTAAGGCTTCTAAAAGTTGCATAGAAAATTCGGTTCTTTTAGTTTTACTATCAATGTTTTTAACTATTTGAACAACTACTGGAATACTATTAGTTACATTTTTAGCTTTTTTCTTAATATTAGATAAAACTTTTGCTTGAGCAGTAAACCAATCATCTAAACCTACGCCTTGATAAAAATTAGTATATTTATTTAATTTCTTTAACATATTAAAAAGGGAAGGATTTTTAGGCTCTGAATCTAAAACAATTTTAGCAAGACTACCTTGAATATATGCATCAAAATTCTCCATCACACTAAAACGACTAATTTCTTCTTGCTTTTCAATTAAATTGTCAAAAATAAATTCAGCTAATGATAAAGCTTGTAAATAGGCACCATTAAGGTGATCAAATAATTGTTTATTGTATTTCATTTGTATACTCCTTTAATTCTTCATAAACTTTTGCAATAGGAAGCCCCATTACATTATAATAATCCCCCTTTATTTTTAATATATATTTACAAAATGCCCCTTGAATTGCATATGCACCAGCTTTGTCATATACATTTTCTTCTTCTAAATATTGAAGTATTTGTGATTGATTAAGTTTGGCAACATCAACCGTTGTTGTAACAGCAAAACTTTTTTCTTTATTAGGACTAATAATACTAACACCAGTAATGACTTTATGAGTTTTGCCGCTTAATAGTTTTAACATTCGGATGGCATCTTCTTGATTTTTTGGTTTACCTAAAATTACATTTCCAACTACTACAATGGTATCAGCCCCTATTATAATATCATATGGATATTTTTGAGCAATGAAATGCGCCTTTTGATTGGCTAGCGATTTAACTATTTGTGTGGGACTTTGCTTTTGATCGACTACTTCTTCAATTGTTGAGGGCACAACCAAATGCTTAATATTAGCCAAATTTAAAATTTCCGTTCTTCTTGGTGAACTAGATGCTAGGATAATATTCATATAAACGTTCCTCTTCTTCTTATATATTATACCATAAAAGTTAAAAAAACAAAAGAAACTAGATAAAACAAAAAAGCTTTGCTTGTTAATTGCAAGGCTTTTTATATTTTTATATAAATTATCTACGTATAGCTTTTATAATCTTGATGATTATTCGCAAAATATATATTACTAAAAATACTAGTCCACAAACACCTACTAACCAATATCCTTCTTTATCATGGAATAAAACATCTTGTAAAAATAAACATGCACAAGTCGTTCCTAATGCTAGGAATGCGGCAAAGAGACACCATCTAAAAACATGGAATTCTTCTAATGTTTCTTTTCTTTCTCTAATTTCTGGTGCTCCTAAAAAATGTTCAACAAAACTATATGTATACTGATCATAATAGTGTGGTTCCCAAGCAAAATCAGCAAATAAATACATATAAAAAAGCGTTCCGCCTGCCCAAATTAAGCCAGCTGATTTCCACCAATCGGTACTAAATGGCGTAAAACTAATATGAGCATTTTTAAAGCCGTAAAAACAAAAGATAAAAATGCCTGCAATCATAAAAAGTTGGCGGAAAAAACCAAAAGCAGATGTAAGTTTATAAATAATCTTAAAAACTACCACAAAAATAATAGCAAAAGCTGTTATTCCCCAGGGAGTAAAAATAAAGTTTGCAATTGAATCACAATTCATAAATATTAGCCTTTCTTATCGATGATATTTTATTAAACGAAAAACGCCTATAAGCGAAAATAAACCACTATAAATGCCTTCTACAACAAGCGGACAATATATAAGCCATGATGCAAGTAATGTTTCATTATTATTAAAAAGAAGCACTGGTAAAACAAAAAATATTAGCAATAAAACAACAATAGTTCCTAGTTTTACACATACACCCGAAACTGTCTTTTTAACTTCTTTTCTTGAGGACTCATAAAACTCACCAAAAGTTATATCATATTGATATGTAATTTTGGTATAATGTTGCACAAAATCGTCCGGTCTTGGAATCATTAAAAATAACAAAATAGCATGTCCTATATATTCTCCTAGTTCTAACCCAAACATTGTAGTATCTCCTTTTGATGCTTTAAAAAACAAAATCAAAGCAAAAATTAAGCATATTGGAAAATAAATATAGGGAAATCTAATCGCAAAAAAATTAAAAATTAAATTAAAAATGGCTTCGATTAATGCTATAAGTGCAATCCAACCAATAATGGTCCAAATTACTTGTCCTAAGGTAGTATTTTCATCAAACACACATGAATTTAATAATAAAACTAATTTAGTATATTTCATGAATTAATCCTTTATTGTTATAAACATCTTTCTTTCTGGGCGATGAAATTTTTCTAATAAATCTCCTGAATTTTTATAATAACCTTTTTTATCTGATACTGTAGATAAATGGAGACCAGGTCCAAATAATATTCCTACTAAAACTAAAAGAATACCAACAATCCATTTAACTGCTTTCAGCCATTCTTTATTAAAAATAATTAAAGCAATTCCACCAATGATTGCTAAATATCCTAAAATAACCAAAAACCATCCTTGGATTGGGAACATTACAGCCGCCTCATCAACAACTTTTCTTGTAAGTTTATTCTTTTTATTACTGCCTGTAAAACCATTTACCTCGTCTAATGCATTAAGGATTCTATTTAGTACTCCTGCCCATGGCGTAAACATATTAAATTGTTCATCTTTATAACCAACTAGACATATACCAAAAGTTGAATACTTTTCATCATCATTTTCCATGCCGCCTTTATATCCGTTAAAAAGACATATATGTTGAGGATCAAAATTTGCTTGATTAAGAACTTTAAAAACAAATTGTTCATAATCAGCGCCATGTTTTTCAACTGCTTGTTTTGCGACATATAGATCAAAGATTTCTCTAAAGTCAAATACCATTGTATTTATAGCACCATTTTCTTCCACATAAATATCTGCATATAAACGCGCTTCTCCATATCTCATAGCACATATAACAACAGAACCTTCTTCTGTAAACCTTACTTTCCCTAGTTTTCCGCCAGGTGCTTTTAAATTAAAATACGCTGCTAATGAATTATACATAGGATTATCAAGGATTTTCTTTTCAATTTCCCATTCATTTTTGGTTTTATCTTTCATTTATTATACTTTCCTTTCCTATAAAATAGTATGTCTGAGATTTTTTATTTATTTCTAAAAATCATCTATTTTAAATTTATTCTATCATAAATGTTTCCAAAAATCAAATGAAATGTTACCTTTAAAAGCGTTTATAAATTATCAAATAAAGAAAAGAAGGAAATAAGCAAGATTAACTTATTTCCTTCTTTTTTAAAGACTTTTTTCACTAATTAATTGATACATTAAAGATGCGTCAGCCTTTTTTAAAGATACCGTTAAAGATATGACTTCTACTTCAATCATCTTTGTGCCATAAATAATACTAATATGATCACCTATCTTAATATCTTTAGAAGGCTTAGCACTTTTACCGTTAACTAAGACTCTTTCTTCTTCACTTGCTTCTTTAGCGACTGTGCGTCTTTTAATTAATCTTGAGACTTTTAAATATTTATCTAAACGCAACGCCTTATTCCTCAGGTTTTGATTGATCATCAGTTGATGAAGAAGTTACATCTTTTTCTTCGGTCTTATCATTAGGCTTTTCTTGGGTGGCGGTTTCATTAGGATTTATTCTTTGCACAGGTTGTTCATCAATTTTATTATCCTCAGCCATTTTAGCTTTTTTCTTTTCCCACCAATTAAGTTTACCAGTATTTAGAAGTTCATCGATATCTTCTTTAGTAAGTGTTTCAACTTCAACTAAGTGTTTAGCTATTAAGTCTAATAATTGACGATTTTCTTTAATAATTTCTTCACCTTGTTTATAACACTCATCAATAATTTTACGAACTTCTAGATCAATTTCATGAGCCACTTTATCAGAGAAGTTTTTATCATTCATATAGTCACGTCCTAAGAAGACATCATGCGATACACTTTCATATTGAACAGGACCAAGTGAACTCATACCGTATTCAGTAACCATTGCTCTAGCAATTTTAGTAGCACGTTCAAAATCATTATGAGCACCAGTTGTCATTTGATTAAATACTAATTCTTCAGCAATACGTCCAGCAAGATAACTTGTTATTTCAGCTGTCAAACTTTGTTTAGTTTCAAGGAATGTTTCTTCAGCTGGAGTCATTAAATTATATCCACCCGCATGACCTCTTGGAACAATTGTAATTTTTTGAACAACAGCAGCATGTTTTAATTTTAAACCAATAACAGCATGTCCTGCTTCATGATATGCAACTAACGCTTTTTCGGTATCTGTATATTTTCTGCTTCGTTTAGCAGGTCCCATCATTACTCTATCAATTGCCTCATCAATATGATAAATTTTAATTTCACGACAGTTTTCTCTTGCCGCAAGTAGTGCTGCTTCATTTAATAAGTTTTCAAGATCAGCGCCACTAAAGCCTGGTGTTCTTCTTGCTACATCAGTTAAATTGATTCTTGGTGATAAATGTTTATTACGAGCATGAACTTTTAAGATTGCCTCACGTGATCTTAAATCTGGATTGCTAATTGTAATTTGACGGTCAAATCGACCAGGACGAAGAAGCGCAGGGTCTAAGATATCAACACGGTTGGTTGCGGCCATCACAATGACACCTGAATTAGGAGTAAATCCATCCATCTCAACTAGTAATTGGTTAAGAGTTTGTTCACGTTCATCATGTCCACCACCAAGGCCAGCACCTCTTTGACGACCTACAGCATCTATTTCATCAATAAACAAAATACAAGGAGCATTTTGTTTAGCTGTTTTAAACATATCTCTAACTCTACTTGCACCAACACCGACAAACATTTCAACAAAATCTGATCCAGAAATTGTATAGAATGGAACACCTGCTTCTCCTGCAACCGCTCTTGCCATTAAGGTTTTACCAGTACCAGGTCCACCAACTAATAAGACACCTTTAGGAATTCTTGCACCCATATCAAAATATTTTTTAGGATTTTTCAAGAAGTCCACAAGTTCAATCATTTCTTCTTTTTCTTCATCAAGACCGGCTACATCTTTAAATGTAACATTAGATTTCTTAGCCATTTTAGCACGGCTCTTACCAAAATCGAATGCTTGATTATTGCTATTTCTAGTGCTTCTAACAATCATCACAATAAAGATAATAATTGCGATAATTGGAATTAAAATGGATAATAGACTTAAGAAGTCAAAATTGCTATAAGTTCCTCTTTGAATAACTTTAAAAGCTATATAATTACTACCTTCTGGTTTATTTTGTTCTGGTAATAATAGATTATATATCTTAAGGATCATTTCAGCATCTTTTTCTTCACCAAAGAAAGTATAACTTTCTGCACCTGAATTTAAGCCAAAGAAACTGCCACAATTTTGTTTTGTTTCTTGATCAACGACTGTATATTTAATTTGATAATAATTATTACCCGATGACTTAGGACCATAAATTATAACTTCTTCAACATGTGGTTCGGTTACTTTGGGCAGTTTATCAATGGTAAGACTATCTAAATCATCATTAACTTTGGCTCCATCTGCTTCACTTACGAAAAAATGACCATAGAATTCATTACGATTAACATTTGATTTTTTACCACTGCATGTTCCCGCAAATATAAATCCAATTATTGTTATAATGATTACAAAGACGATGAGATCGCCTATCCCAAAACGTCTTCTAGGTTTTTGATTAAGATTTGCCATTTTTACCTCCTTACTTTACATTATAGGCACTTTCATATATATTGTCAACGATAATGTATAAAAATGTATAAAAGTGTATTTTTTACTTTATGATATATCCTAATATTGCAAAAGCCGCGTCATTATCATCACATAATAATAATACTTGTTCTCTTTGCAAATAGGGGATTTTTTTATTAGTTAAAAAATCACTTACATTAATATGACCTATCTTACTTGCAATTTTATCACCGCTTTTTCGCGAACGAATAATAAGCGGCAATCTATTGATATTATACCATATTTTACCATTTGATGTAATAAAATTACAAATATTTTTATTTATCTCAACTTTTGCAAAATTCGGTAAATCATAGATACCATCTTGTTCAATTTTTAAATAAAATGGTTGCTCTTGATGATTAGTAAAAATTACATAACCATATTCTTTAATCATCATTAACTGATTTTTTAGATGTAAAACGATTTTTGGCTTGGGACTGTTAAGTTCAGTTTTAATTTCTTCAATGTTTTTTTTAGATAAATTAAAAGGTTTTAAAACTCTAAATAAAATTTGACTTTGAAAAAAATCATTTTCTGCACATAAATCATCTAATTTAATTTTTGCAAAATATTCATTATTAGTATATACGATTTTTTGCTTTTTTATAAAATTAGTTTCATAATTTTCAAGAAAATCATTAGCCATAAAAATAGTATGACTAAAATTATCAATTGCATCTTTTAAAGCAGGATTTTCTTTTTCCATAGCCGGAATAATATAATGTCTTATCCGATTACGTGTATAATCATCTTGCATATTACTGCTATCTTCAAAATATTTAAGTTGTTTTTCTGTTGCAAATTGATATATTTCTTGTTTAGTTAAATGTAATAGGGGTCGATAAATTGTTAAATTATGATAAGATGAAAATTCTTTAATTCCCCCATATCCTTCAAGTGATGATCCACGAATTAATCTAAGTAAAATTGTTTCTAAATTATCATTAGCATGATGAGCAAGTAAAAGCCATTTTACATTTTCTTTACTTGCCACTTCTAGAAAGAATTCATAACGTTTAGATCTAGCCCAACTTTGAAAATTATTACCAAGATATTTAGGAAGTTTTTGAACATAGCATTTTATCTTTTTTTCTTCAGCATATCTTGTAATATAGGCTTCTTCTTGATTTGATTCTTCCCGCTTTTGATGATTAACATGAGCAATGATAATTTGTTCATGTGGTAAAGCTTTTTCTAATAGATAAAGTAGTGTCATTGAATCTACTCCAGTTGAACAAGCAAGAAGGACTTTTTGATCTTTTAAATTATTTTTTAAGTTGTCTATGATTGGTTGCATATTATTATTCATATCATCACCTAATGTTAATTATACTATAAACTACAATCTTTGTAAACGAAATATAACTAAATAATTGCTAAAATTTAACAAAAAAGGCACTTTAAAAAGTACCTTTTAAATTGTAATTAATGAATATTTTCCGTAAACTGATGGCTTATTTTAAGATAAGTCATAATCTCTTCATCACTAAGCGAATCATCTAAAATAATGGTTAACCAATTTTTTTTATTCATATGATATGCTGGATAAAAATTAGGACGTTCTAGTAATAAAACTATTTGGTCTTTTGGTAATTTAACATTAAGAATATCAACCATTTTACTACCATTTGTTAGTTTATTTTTATTTATATTCATAATTAAACCATACCATTTATTGTTTTGTGAATTGCGAAAAACGCCACTTTGAGGTAAATCATCCCATAAAAAACATGGTTTATCATGATAAAAATCTTCGATTAATTTCGTAATACGATTAGCTTGATTAGAGGTAAAATCATAGGAAATCGTACAATTATCTTTAATATAGGTAAGAAATTTTTCAAACTCTGCTTTAACAATTTGTGAAAAGCCACCATTTTGGCTTTCTTTGCGATAAAAAGGATACTCATCATTAAAAGCAAGATCTATAACCTTACCTTTAACAATCCCTAATTCATCAATTTCTACTATAATTTGTAAAGTATCATTTAAAATGTTTTTTGATATATAGTATCTATTTTGTTTTTTAACAAAACCAATATTGTTTAGTTTATGAAAATCTATTTTAGTTTTTTGAAAAATAGTTTCTTCAATTTCCATAATTATTCTCCCTGTAATTTTTTAAATTTATTACTTTTTTTATAATTATATATTGTTTTAGTTTTTTTGTAAAATTATTATATTCAAAAAGCCCTTTATGCAATCTTTATTATATTAGTCATATATATTAATCGAATAAATAAAAAACTTAAGAAGTTATGTTTTCTTAAGTTTTTTGCTTTATAGATTTATTCTTCTTTAGTCCAAGTATAATTAGTATATATAAAAGTTAAATATGATATAGCTAATTCTGAATTGTTTAAATCATCAGAAGATAAAATATTACCATCTACTTTCCAATTATTGGGATCTTCAAATATTACTTCTGTTAAATTTCCACAGCCATAAAAGGCATATTCTCCTATAGTTTTAACACTAGATGGAATCTTTATACTTTGTAAACTTGTACAGCCTTCAAAAGCGCTATATCCTATACTTGTGACACTTTCTGGAATGATTGTATTCTTACATCCTGCAATTAAGGTATTAGTACTTGTTTCGATTATGGCATTACAATTATCTCTTGAATCATATTTAGGATTATTTGAATCTACGATAATACTTGAAAGGCTTATACAACTAGAAAAGGCACCATCTTCTATACTTGTTATGCTAGATGGAATCTCTATACTTTGTAAAGAAGCACAACCAGAGAAGGCAGATGAACCTATGCTTATTACACTTGTTGGAATAATAGTATTCTTACATCCTACAATTAAAGTATTTGTACTTGTTTCAATTATAGCATTACAATTATCTCTTGAATCATATATATGATTATTTGAATCTACGATAATACTTTGTAATTTTGTACACCAATAAAAGGCACTTTCTCCGATACTTTGGACATTTGATGGAATTGTTATGTTTTGTAAACTTATACAACTAGAAAAGGCATATTCTCCTATACTTGTTATAGCCTCAGGAAGAGTTATTTTAATTATATTATTACAATTACTGAAAGCAAAGCTTGGTATGTTTTGTCCACCTGTTATGGTTACTTCTTGTAATGATGATGGAACATGTTCATTATGATAATTCCTAGTTATTCCAAAGATATATCCAAAATCATTATCACCACTTCCATCTCCTATAAATGGTAGTGTGAGGCTTTTTAAACTTGTACAGCCAGAAAAGGCAGATTCTTCTATATTTATTACACTTGATGGAATAGTTATACTTTCTAAACTTGTACAATCTTCAAAAGCATATGAATCTATGCTTATTATTCCTTCTTCAATTGTTACTTCACTTAAATTTATACAGCCAGCAAAGGCAGATTCTTCTATACTTGCTATTGCCTCAGGAAGGGTTATTTTAATTATATTATTACAATTATAAAAAGCATTACTTGCTATTGTTGTTCCGTTTGTTATGATTACTTCTTGTAATGATGATGGAACATAACTACTATTATCTGAATAACTACTTGCGCCAAAGATATATCCAAAATGTGTATTACTACTTCCATCTCCTATAAATGGTAGAGTTATCTTTTGTAATGAGGTACATCCTTCAAAAGCACCAAATTCTATACTTTGGACGCTTGATGGGATAGTTACGTTTTGTAAACTTGCGCAATGAGCAAAAGCATAACTGGGAATTTCTATTACTCCTTCTAACATATCTTCGGTTATCTTTGTTATTTCTTTTCCATTTATTTTTAAGACGGCTTTGTTATTAGATAATGGATTGGCATAATCACTTCCAAAATCAATTTTAATCCATGATGATAGACTTGTGATATTTACTTCACTTAGATTTATACAATCAGCAAAGGCATATCTTCCTATACTTGTGACACTTGTTGGAATGGCTATACTTTCTAAATTTGTACAGCCTCCAAAGGCACCTTCTTCTATACTTTGGACACTAGATGGAATTTCGATACTTTCTAAACTTGTACATTCAGCAAAGGCACCATATCCTATGCTTGTGACACTTGTTGGAATGGCTATACTTTCTAAATTTGTGCATTCATAAAAGGCGCCTACTCCGATACTTGTGACACTTGTTGGAATAATAGTATTTTTACATCCTGCAATTAATGTATTAGTACTTGTTTCGATTATAGCATTACAATTATCTCTTGAATCATATATAGGATTATTTGAGTCTACGACAATACTTTGTAAACTTGTACAACCTCCAAAGGCCCATTTTTCTATATTTGCAACACTAGATGGAATTTCGATACTTTCTAAACTTGTACAGTCTTCAAAGGCACCACGTCCTACACTTGTTACTAATATATCGTTATAATAGTTCGGAATAACAACCTTGGTTGCATCTTTATTAGTAAGCCGTTGTACTTCATATGTATTATCCTCAAGTAGACTATACTCTAATACATCTTGATAATCGCATATGCTACATTTACCATTTTCATCAAAGATATGTTCTTCTTTATCAATTATGTTATGACAATTTTTACATTCTTTGGTATGTTCTAGATTACTATAAGCAAATCCTATATATTGATGAGGTAATTTTTTTATTGTTACATCACTTATTTCTTTTTTGCCATTTGCATCAGAAAAATATTTATTACATGTGGTACATTTCCAATATTCGATGTTACCTTCCTTTTCGCAAGTGGCTTCGGTTTTTTCATAATGCCTAAAATCATGATGATGTTTGTTTTTTTTACAACCTATTAAATTAAACATTATTATAAAACCTAAATTTTTCATTAAAATGCACACATACAAAAATAAAAGAAAAATAACGAAATAAAGCTTCAAACAAAATAG
>CANQDG010000001.1 GCA_947591495.1 uncultured Bacilli bacterium | reverse complement strand
TGTAAATCCATAGCTTTATCGTTTAAATATTGGTCCTTTTATACGTGTATAATTTCTATATGAATTTTAGGTTTAAATCAACTTATTAACAAAAAGGAAAATGGTCTAATCAAAATTATTACTGGCATCAGACGGTGTGGAAAAAGTTATCTTCTTTTTAACATTTTTAAAAACTACCTTCTTGACAGTGGCATAAAAGAAAGTAACATAATTTTGCTTTCTTTAGATGATGACCAAAACCGAAAATATCGTAATCCGAATAAACTTTCCGAATATCTTTATTCAAAAATTACTAATCAAACCGAAACCTTTTATATTTTATTAGATGAGGCTCAGTTTGCAATATCACCTAAAGAAATAAAAAAACAAGAACCAATTAGACTTTATGGTATTTTAAATGGATTACTACGATTAGGTAATGTTGATATTTATATTACAGGATCTAATTCAAGATTTTTATCATCAGATATTAGAACTGAATTTAGAGGACGTGGTGATGAAATTACCATTTTCCCTCTTTCGTTTGCGGAATTCTATTCAGCTAATTTATGGGAAGATAAATATGAAGCATGGAGTGAATACATTAAATATGGTGGTTTACCTATGTTGTTATCATTAAAATCTGAGGTAGAAAAGGATAACTATTTAAGGAATTTATTAACAAATACTTATTTAAAAGATGTTATTGAACGAAATAATCTTAAAGGAGACACTATTATAGATACTTTAGTTGATATCCTTTCCTCATCAATCGGCTCTTTAACCAATCCTACTAAACTTGCTAAAGCATTTAATTCTTATGGTATAAAAACAACTGATATTACTTTATCTAATTACCTTGATTATTTAATTGACGCCTTTATGATTAATAAAGCAAAAAGATATGATATTAAAGGTAAAAAATACATTAATTCACCTTTTAAATTTTATTTTACTGATATTGGCATTCGTAATATAAGACTTAACTTTCGCCAACAAGAACCATCTCATATTATGGAAAATATTATTTACAATGAATTGCTAATTAGAGGATATAATGTAGATGTTGGAATTGTTGAACACACTATAAGAAATAAAATAGGAAAACAACAAGTAGTCCATTTGGTAGTAGATTTTGTTTGTAATAAAGGTAGCAATCGTTATTATATTCAATCAGCCTTTTCACTTCCTGATAAAAATAAAATGTTACAAGAAAGTGCTTCGCTAGATCGAATAAACGATTCGTTTAAAAAAGTTATTATTACACAAGATTTTATTAAACCTTGGCATACTGAAAAAGGTTATTTAGTTATTAATATTCTTGATTTTTTACTTAATCCTAATGCTTTAAATTTATAATCAATTTAATTTATTTTTTATTATTTAATATTAAAGCTTTATTCATAAAAAAGTGAACCCTCTTTGTTAAACTTTTTGTCTAACAATTGGGGTTCACTTTTTTTAACATCATATTTGTTACCTGTAAAAATTCTTTTACTAAAAATTAATCATTTTTATATATTTTATAAAACATAAAATTACCAATCAAGTGAATTAGGGTAAAGAAGAAAATCATAAATACTCATTGTTACTATGCCTTTTTCATCTCTTTTTAATTTGATATGATCTTTTGTAATTACAATTTTTTTAAAAGAATCATTGATTGCATTATATGGTCTAATCTCTTGATATTCTTTTTCAGGCGAACGTATTTCAAAAGCCGATTGAATATAGTAACGTTGACTGCCCTTGTTAGCAATAAAATCTATTTCAAGATCTTTTTGCTTATATGTTCCATCATCTTGTTTTTCCCGTATTTCAACAACTCCAACATCAACACTAAAGCCACGATAAATCAGTTCATTATATATTATATTTTCCATAATATGATTTTCCTCTTGTTGACGAAAGTTAAGACATGCATTGCGCAAACCAATATCAGTAAAATAATATTTTTTAGGAGTGTTGATATACTTTCTTCCTTTAATATCAAAACGTTTAGTTTCTTCAATTAAAAAAGCATCCTTAAAATATTCAATAAATTTATCGATAGTGCTTTTAGAAAGATTTACATTTTTTTCCGTTTTGAAAGTATGTGATATACGATTAGGATTAGTTAGAGAACCAATGCAAGATGATATAACATTAAGTAGTTCTTCTAAGTCATCAGCATTTTTAACTTCATTACGCTCGATGATATCCTTAAGATAAGTTTCTTTAAAAAGATTAATTAAATAATCTGCCTTTTGTGAATCAGTTTTTTTATCCAAAATAAGAGGAAGTCCCCCATAAGTATAATAATCAAGCCAACCATCATATTTATCACCCTTATAAACTTGCATATATTCAGAAAATGTAAGCGGATGTACACGAACTTCGTCACCACGACCACGAAATTCTGTCAATATATCAGATGAAAGCATTTTAGAGTTACTACCTGTTACATATATATCAGCGTTGCTAATACGCATAAGGCCATTCAGAACATCATAAAAAGTTATTTCAGCACCAGTTTCAATATAAGGATTTTTAACTTTTTCTACAAATTGAATTTCATCAAGAAAAATATAATACATTTCTTCTTTATTCTTAATTTGTTCACGTACATATTTATCAAGTTCAAAAGGATTTCGATATTTAATATTAGCAGTTTGATCAAGTTCTAGCTTGATAATATTTTCTTGTTTAATACCTTCTTGAATTAAATAATCATAAAATAGCGTAAATAATAGATATGATTTACCACAGCGACGAATACCAGTAATGACCTTAACAAGTCCATTATGTCTTCGGTCAATCAATTCTTGCAAATATTTATTACGTTCTATTCTCATGAAAAAACCTCCATTTGACATTTTTCACTATTTGGTGCTTTTTGTCCAATAGAATTATATCATAAATATCAAATAAAATCAAGTTCAAGATGAAATTTTTTATGTTATGCAAGTTTGTGTTAAAACATAATTATTTTATCTTGACTTTGCAAACAAAACATCTGGCCATATTTCGTATATGCTTTTACCTTCAATTCTAAAATCATTTAATAGTTCAATAATAAAATTAAATTTTTCATTTCTTTCTAGAATCTCTTTACCATCTTCATATCTAGTAACACACATATATACAGTGCCATCACCCCAATGTTCAACTTGATATTCTTTTTCACCATCTTTTTCAATATAATAAAAATATAGTTCATCATTTGTTGAAAGCATAATTACAAATTCCTCATAGGACATATGTTCTCCATTAAAAAATTTTTCATAAGCTTCATTTAGTATGTCACTACCATAATTATGTTTAAATTTACGTTTAAATTTCATTTACATTCCTCCTAACATCCACCAAACTAATTTTAAGTAACGCCAATGATCTCCTTTTCTATTAGTTAATCCAGATCCATACCATAATCAACATTTTTGTTTTAAACAATATGTAATTATTTGTTAAATAGATTTTTTTCTACCATCTCAAGTAATTTAGTAAATGTGTCTTGTCCTATACTAAGATATGAGTTATCACATATATATTTTCCATTAAAAATTATGTCTCCTCTATCCGTTATAATTATGTGATGTTTTTCGTTATATTCTATCTCAATTACAAAATTTCCAAATACTTTTTTGTAATAATCAAATTTAATAATTTTTGCATTATACTTATTACACAACAATAAAAATTTATTGTATTTTTCTTTATATTTTTTATCAGATGTCTTATAAAGTAAATTATTATACATAATTATTACGTATCCTCCAAATTGTTTTTAAAATAAAATTAAAGCACTTCATACATACCAATCACTACTCTTGCCATTGCGTTATCTATAAAATTACCAAAATATGTTCCTAACATTACATCACCATCAAATAGTACTCCATTTTTTTAATCCTTAACAACTATTGAGCCAAACCTTACTAAATCTCATATTACAGCATCAAGAATTAATGTACTAATTGCGAAATGTCACTAGAATCAAAATACATCACTGAATTATTATAACAATAACAATATAGATTTAAGCCGTTAATAGATTCTGGATCTAAATAATCAATTGAATCAGGTGTTAGCCAGCTACAAAGTTCTGGTGAATAGTAACATAATAATACTCAATATAGTCTTGTCTAAACTATACTATTTTATAGCAACTCTAATCACTACATTGCTATTACACCTAATATTATATCATTAGTTACCTTAAAACTGCATTAATATGATATAAAATTCTTATTTTTGTAGTTTTATAATCCTCTTTATAGATTCTCTATTATGACTTATAAATTAGTATATATATTTAAATATTGCAAACATATAAAAAATTTAATTAATAATCATTTCTTATTATTTACTTGCATCAATTTAATTTATTTTTAATTATATTTGGCCTTTTTTAGTCATTATTTGATATTCTAAATAACAAAATACTCTGTTAAAAAACAGAGTATTTTTGATAAACTTTTTGAGTTTTTTATTAATCCTACACTTCTTCACAGGTATTAAAACCCTATAGAAATTCATAGGATTGAAAGACTTATCCGTTTCTAATTGGATAAGTCTTTCTTTTGGATGTGCCCCCTAATTACTAATTTCCAAATTAATTATAACAAGATATCGTTTATTATAATTATAATAACCTTTAATTGTGGTTTTTCCTAATTGCCTGCCACTTATTATTCCCCATATGTTGACCGAGGCAATTTCTGGATTATCACTTTCCCAAGTATAATTTTGAATAATAGCACAAGGCCACCTATTATCAGGTTTAACTTGATAAGTAGTATCAAGTGTAATTTTAATATTGTATTCAATTTCTTTTCTGCTGGCATATACTTCTGGGTATATTTCAAAAGTTCTTCGATAAACTTTTGTCATATCATATTTGTATACAGCCATTATGACAGCCCTTTGGCGACCGATAACTTTTAAAGCTTGAATCGTTCCGTAATCACTAACTGTTAAAATAGTTTCATCACTTGAATACCAATAATAATCCAATCTTGAAGTTGAAGGTTCACTACTTTCAAAATAAGCGATTCGATTAAGGCCTTCTGTAATTGTACTACCACGATATAAGCCACCATTTAAAGTAACTTCTGTTCCACATGCTGTCTTAGAATCGGGATCGGTTATAAACATTGCATTGGCATTTTCACAATATCGTTGCATTGTTACACAAACTGATCCTTCCATCTTTCCGCCAAAGAAACCTATATAATATTCTTTTTCTCTAAATAAATCAAGCATAAAATTATAATTTTTATCAATTGCTTCAATATCAGCCATGAAAAGAATATTATAATTTACACTATCTTTTTCTGCTACTTGTTCTAAAACCAAGAATAATAAGTTATCATTTCCTGTTCCCGCAAAGTCTACGTTAAATTCATACCTACCATTTTGTAAAATACCTAAACTTTTTATATCATCAATTATTGGTTCGAAATTATCACTAAGCATTTTAACATCATCTTCAAAACTATTATAGGAAGTAGTATTTACAAAGTCGATGGAAAAATATGCTTTTTCGATATTTTCATGACTATAATTGATTTCAATTGTATATGTGTGGTATTTAGGTAAATATGCGATTAAAACATTTTGACCTTCACGATTAATTGCTTCTTGATAATAAGAGGCAAAAGGAAATTTATTGATAATTGTGCCATCTTCATCTTTGACAATAATTGTACCTTCAGGATAAATAGTAGCACCACTTATACTCTTTGCTTCTAACATTATTCTTGCAATTCGATCATAGGTGTTTTTAAATGAAAACTCCGTATGATTATTATGAATATGTTCATATATATCATATTGCTCGGATAAATAAACTTTCCTTTGTAAAGGGCCCCCTTCAGTCGCAAAGGATATTGTGGCTACATCTTCTAAGGTTTTGTCATTAAGTTGCATTAGTAAATAATATGTACCAGCTTGTAATTTTATATTATATGATTGATTTGTATCATCAGTTGTTGATGTACCATTAATATTTAATAATTTCATTTTATCATCTAATAATATACACTTCATCGCATTATTAGATGATACATTAATAGTATATGTATGTTCACAATCTACTACTAATTTAATAATTTTAGCATTATTATTGATTAGTTCAACTTGATCTTGAATTGTTTCCATAATACAATTTAATCCATATTCTTGATCAGCTGATACATGAATGTTTCCATCACTGCATATTGGACAAGATTGACATTGATAAATTCCGTTTCCTAAATCAATTGTAAATTGATGATTTTCAACAAGATTATATTCTAATCCTTTAACCGTATTTCTTAGGACATGGGTGTTAGCATCATATTGGCCCGCATATACATATTGTTGTTCAACATTTTCATCAAAGTATTTAGTTGCTCTACAATATTTACATTTCCAATAATCTAAATTGTTATATCTTGCAACTGGCATCATATTACCACTTTCTAAAGTATGAGCATGGGCTTCATCAAGATGATCTTGACATTTTTTATAAATCTCATATTCATAATCATTTAAGTTTGTAACATATTTTACACAATTACAAATAGAACAAATAAGTTTACTAGCGCCATCTTTAGAATTACTTTCATCATATAACCATTTATGATCTTGGTTAGTATGAAACCCTCTTGTGATAGCAGCACCTACTAAATCACGATAAGTTATATCATATGTTTTATCCATATATTTATAATACTTATCTGGATTATTAGACGCATATCCCATTAATAATTCTTGATGATGATAATATGGAGGATTTTCTGAAGCTGGTTCAACGGTATCAATATCGGCAAGGCCAAAGACATGACCTAATTCATGTATCATAGTTTGATATAAAGTAGTAAAACGACCTACTATAGCATTAGCATTTAAAATGATTTTAAATTTACGATAATGATAATGAAAACCATCATCTAAAACTTGCGTATCTTCTTCAACTAAACTATCTTTAACCGGTTCAACATGTGCTTCAATTTGAGTAGTATGTTCATCTTCATAATAAATATCAATATTAGTCTCTATATTACTACTATCTTCTAAATCATCAACATCAACTAATTTAACTAAGGGAATTGCTTCTAGCATTTTTTCATCATTTTCTTTATAAATACTAACACTATTCCACTCATCAATGCCCAATTTTAACATCTCTTGTATATCATCTTTTAAGCTGCCCCAAACTTTTTCAAATGTATCTAAGTGAATTTTATAATATATTATTTTAATATCATCGTCAATGTGTTCCATTAGTATTGGCGTAGTTGAATAATCGATTTTGTAAAGACTATACCATTTTTCATCATAACCTAAACCATCATAATCAGGAACACAACTATCATAAGTAATACCATCTGCACCTTCTATGCCCAAGTTTTCTTGATGAGCATAAACCGGATTTACCGCTAAGATGCATCCTACCACTATTGTTATGAGCAATATTACTAAGACTCTTAGATATCGCATTGTTCTATGCTAAATTTAGTTATAGAACAATTCTTTTAAATTTTCATAATCATAATAAATAACCTTGATATATCGATCAACTGTATAATTACAAAATTCTTCTTTAATCATATATTTTTGAAGTAAATTCATTGCTTTGATAACTTTTTGGTATTTTGGATGATTACAATCAGATTGATCACTATGCTCACTATTAAGATGATTGATTACATCATCATTAATTTTACCTGCGATAACAAGATGATTATCAATCATTTGTAATTGAAAGACATAATCTGATAATTCATTATCAGTAATATATCCGCCATCTTTATTTATTAAACCATAATCGGTCATAAAATAACTGCTACCAACTAATGATTGACCATCATCAGGCATTAATGTAACTTGATTATTAACAAACTTTGCCTCTACTTCAGTAATCGTTGTAAGATCAAGCACAATCGGCGTATCATCTTCTAAAGATTTACCTTGATTAATCGTTCGATGCATCGTTACCATTATTAATTGATAGTTATGAAGGTTAGCTTTAATTTTTGATGGTTGATCATATTTAAGCCATTTAATTTCCTTTAAGGCTTGATCAAAATCATCATTTTGAATAAAAAGATAATATAAATATTTAATAAAAAGGTCATCAATACCTTTATACTTATGATTTTCATAAAAATCAAGATATGAAGATTCATACTCTTCCAAGTTTTCTTGATAAAATTTTTGAATTGTTTGAATTGTATTTTTTGATAAATATGCACAATAATATGCACCTTGATTTAATTTAGGGATCTCAATTTCAAGGGGTAAAAGTGGTTTATTTTCAGTACTTGTTTTATTTTCATAAATATAAAGATATATAAAGTTATATAGTAAAGAATTATCAGTTGGTGTTGCTGTATTGCCATCAAAAGATTTATCATTTACTATCGCATAACTCATTTTTGTATTAATAAATAACTTTTTATCCAAATTTTGATTACTAATGGTTAATATGATTAAAGTCAAACAAATAATTGTAAGTGAAAAAGTTAATGAAAGTTTAATAAAAATTTTATTAATGAAATTGTTCTTAACTAAATTTGCCTCTCTTACATTAATTTTTATTTGCTCTTTAACGTTTGAATAATTTAAACGATTGTATACTTGGTTTTTGTTAACTAATTTTATAATTTGATCTTCTAATTGCATTCTACAATTTGGTATTTTACGATTGTTCAAGATTATCCCTCATTTCTCTTTGGAGCTTTTTTAATGCTCTAAAGTATTTTGTTTTAATAGTATGAATCGATAGATTGTAAAAAGAAGCGATTTCTTGAAATGTTTCACCAAAAATTATGTGGCTTAAAATTATTTCTACTTCTAATTGTGATAAATATTCTAGTAAATCATTCTTAATATCAACTAATTCTTCATGCTTTTCTGATTGAATACAATTATAAATGTATTCTTCATCTAAAACAATCGTAATTCGTTTGTGTTTAAGAAAATCAATTGCTAAATTCTTTGCAACAGTTACTAGATAATATTTAAAATTCTTTTGCTCGCAAAGTTTTTGACGATTATTAAATACTTTAACAAAAGTATCATTTGTTAGTTCTTCAGCATCTCTACTATCCTTGACAATCGCAAATATACAAGTATAGATTAATTTACAATATTTTTCATATAGGTAACAAAATGCCTCATCTATTTCGTCTGGATTATCTCCTTTAAGAGCTTGTACTGCTAAAATTTCTGAATTCATAAGGTACCTCTTAATTCTCGTTGAAGGTTTGGCCAACGTCCTTCAAACAATAATACGATAAAAATTATAAAATTGTTTCAAAAATTTCCAAAATTTTACATTTTTTTACATTTTTTTTATTTTATTGGCATAAAAATTTATTAACATAAAAAGAAGGTTACAATAAAATATAACCTTCCTTCATTCTATTTAAAACGATTTTGTAACCAACTTGGAACTTTTGTTTCCTTTGTTTCTTTACCTTCGTTTTTAGTTGTTCCACTTTCAACAAATGGTGTTCTTCTAGTCATTTCATCAGTATTATTACGATTTTGATAATCAGTAGGTGCAGTTCTTGGATAAGATTGTGTTTGTGAGGTTGCTTGACTTGGGGTAAATTCTTCCTCTTTTTCTTTGGCTGAATTATCAAATCCGGTCGCAATTACTGTTACAACTACTTCGCCATTTAATTCTAAGTTGAACCCTGTGCCATGAATAATTTCTATTTCGGTTGATGATGCATTACGAATTTCTGATATAACATCTTCAACTTCTTTCATTGTAATATCAGCATCACTCGTAATTTGAACGATTGCATCTGTTGCACCATTAATATCAACTTCAAGTAATGGACTACTAATTGCCATACGAGCCGCTTCGACGGCACGATTAGGACCACTAGCAATACCTATGCCCATTAGTGCTGTTCCTTTACCTTGTAAAACGGTTTTTACGTCTGCGAAGTCAACATTAATAACTCCTGGAAGGGTAATAATTTCTGATATACCTTGCACACCACGTCTTAAAACGTTATCAGCTTCACTAAATGCTTCTAAATAAGTCGTGTTAGTTCCAATAATATCAAGTAATTTATCATTTGGAACTATAACTAATGTATCTACATATGGGCGCATTTGTTCAATGCCGGCAATTGCTTGTTGCATCCGTCTACGACCTTCAAAACCAAAAGGTTTAGTTACAACACCTACAACAACACAACCTGCTTCTTTAGCATATCGCGCAATAACTGGTGCAGCACCAGTTCCAGTGCCACCTCCCATACCAGCTGTAATAAATACTAAATCAGTATCTTTTAAAACTTCTCTAAGTTCAGCTTCTGATTCTTCAGCAGCACGACGACCAATATCAGGATTAGCTCCTGCACCAAGACCACGAGTAAGTTCATTGCCAATCGGAATTCTAACTTCAGCCTTTGATAATCTCAACACTTGACAGTCAGTATTAACAGCAATATATTCAACACCTCGAACATCATTATCAATCATACGATTTATCGCATTACCGCCACCGCCACCAACACCAATAACCTTTAGAACCGGTTTTGCTGAAAACATATCATCATTTGGTTGATTCATAGTATTCCTCCTAACTTTTTTATTTTTGTTAATTTAACTGTTTTTATTTAATATTTCCTATTCTCATTACATCGCGAGCAATCATTAATTCTTCATTTGTTGGAACTACTAATACTTTAATTTTTGATGCTTTAGTTGATAGTTCCACATACTCGCCTTTTTTCTGATTCTTTTCTTCATCAATTTCAATACCAAAAGGTTCTTTTAATCTTTCACAAATATTATGTCTTGTTTCAGGGGCTTTTTCACCAATACCCGCAGTAAAGATAATTGCATCAACACCACCCATATAAGCATAATAACTACCTATATAATCGACAACCTTTTTTTCTTGCATTCGTAAAATTAAATCGGCTTTTTCGTCTCCTTCGGCTTGAGCCTTGCGCAAATCGCGTGCATCAGAAGATTT
This sequence comes from uncultured Bacilli bacterium, assembly GCA_947591495.1. GTDB lineage: Bacteria > Bacillota_I > Bacilli_A > ML615J-28 > CAG-313 > CAG-313. The sequence goes on along the minus strand of CANQDG010000001.1, from coordinate 84,440 downwards.
TTTGAAAAATCCAATATATCCTGATTCTTTATTTAAAATACGATTTACTTCTTCTGCTGTTTTATTTTCTTTACGACAAATAAAATCGACTACAGCAGGATCAATTGTACCTGATCTTGTTCCCATTGGAATACCATCTAATGGTGTAAGTCCCATTGTAGTATCAACACATTTACCATATTTAATAGCTGCTAAACTAACCCCATTACCCATATGACAAGTAATAAGTCGAAGACTTTCAAGTGGTTTATTCAAATGTTTAGCTGCTTCCATTGAGACATATTTATGTGATGTGCCATGAAAGCCATATTTTCTAACTCCATATTTTTCATACCATTCATATGGAACAGCATACATATATGCTTCTTTATCCATTGTTAAATGAAATGAAGTATCAAAAACACCAACATTAGGCACATTAGGTAAAGCTTTCATAAAGGCTCTAACTCCCATAAGATTAGCGGGATTATGTAATGGTCCTAAATCATTAACTGATTCAACATTTTTAATTGATTCTTCAGTCATTAAAACTGAATCGCTATAAAATTCACCGCAGTGTAAAATTCGATGACCAACACCTGAAATGTCTTCAAGTTTATTAACAATTTTTTTGCTAACTAATACTTTTAAAAGCATTTCTACTGCGTCTTGATGGTTGCGAATATTGACATCTTCTTCTTCTTTTAAACCATTATATTTAATTGTAAAATGCGGATCTTTTAACCCAATTTTTTCAAATAAGCCTTCTGTAATTACTTTTTCTTCTGGCATTTCTAATAATTGAAATTTTAAGGATGAACTTCCTGCATTAACCGCCATAATTTTACTCATAAATTGCCTCCAAATTAACACCACTATTTTTTTGTTATTATAACACAAGATGTTTTTTTTTTCAAATAATTTATATCTTGTTTTTTTAGAATGCAAAAACCAGTAGTTTATCCCACTGGTTAATACTTTGTTTTTAATTTTTTTGATAAGTTTAAACGATCATTTTCTACTATAAGAAAATCTGATATATATATTAAACAAGTCGAGAAAGACGACCTTTAGCATGTTTATTGCCTTTATCGGCAGCTTTTTGATAGCATTCAATGGCTTTATCTAAATCTTTTTCTACACCTTTTCCGTATTCATAAAAGCTACCGATCATATCTTGAGCCCAAGCGTTACCTTTATCTGCAGCTTTTTGATACCATTCTAAAGATTTACTATAATCGATTTCTACACCATAACCATATTGATAGCAGTCACCAAGACGATTCATGGCACCTTCAATATTTTGTTCAGCAGCTTCTTGATACCATTTTAATGCTTCTTCATAATTTTGTTCAACGCCATTACCATTAAAGTAGCAGTTACCAAGATTGTATTTAGAAATGTTATGTCCTGCAAGAGCCGCTTTTTGATACCATTCAAAAGCTTTTTCATAGTTTTGTTCAGTACCACGACCATAATAATAACAGTCACCCATACGACTCATTGAATTTTTATTACCAGCCTCAGCCGATAAAGTAAAATATTCTAATGCTTTGGTTTCATCTGGTTCAACGCCATCACCATAATAATAACAATTAGCTAATTTGTTTTGAGCCCATTCATTGCCAGCATCAGCCGCTTTAGTATACCATTTAACAGCTTCACTAAAATCTTTTTTTACACCATTACCATATGCATAACAATCACCAAGGGTAGATGCGGCAAGCATATTACCTTTTTCTGCTGCAAGTGTATAATATTCTACAGCTTTAGCTTCATCTTTTTGGGTGCCTTTACCATAGAAATAGCATTCGCCTAAATTATATAAAGCCCAAACACAAGGTGAATCACCTTCGGTTGCTATTTGGAAATATTTAATTGCTAATTCATAATTTTGTACTACCCCTTCACCGCGATAGTAACAGTTAGCAAGCGATTCCGTTGCATATAAATTTCCTTTATTAGCAGCTTGACGATACCAATATACTGCTTTGTTATAGTTTCTTGGTACGCCTTGACCATAATAGAAGCAATCAGCAATTGCATTTTGAGCTTCAGCATGTTCAAGCATCGCGGCAAGTTCATAATAATATGCCGCTTTCTTTTCATCTTTAGCAACGCCAATTCCGGCTGCATAAAGTCCTGCAAGTTCAAATTCTGCATCAGCATTGTGAACTTTTGCAAGTTGTTCAAAGTATGTAACTGCCCCTTCATAGTCTTCTTTTGCAAAACATTCTTTTGCTAGCGCATACTTTTGTTCTAAAGTTAATTCTTCATTGTTTCCTAAAACTTTGTTTTCTAAAACTTCTTTTTTTGCCATAATTTTTCTTTCCTCTACTTGTTTATTTTTATTTAGCTTAACTATTTTTTTCCTCTAAAAAAATAGTCGTTTTAATTATACTCTTTTTATCTTATTTTGCAAAACTTTTTGATAATATTTTTTTATCTTTCCTTTTAGAATTCCTATAACCAAAAGCAAAGATTTAAAATATCTATTTTTCATCTTTGCTTGATTTTCTAATAACCCATTTGTTGATAATGTTCTAGTAATTCTTTGAATCGTTGATAATGAACAACTTCGCGTTGTCTTAAGAATAATAATGGCTGAATAACTTCCATATCGGTGGCAAGTTCGATTAAATTTTCATATACGGCTCTTGCTTTTTGTTCGGCCGCCATATCTTCTACAATATCGGCAATTACATCACCGGTTGCGGAAATATAAGCAGTTGTAAATGGAACACCTGAGGCATTTTCCGGAAATAAATCTTTGCCATGTTCAGTATAATACGCATCAAGACCCGCCGCTTTAATTTCTTCGATTGTTGCCCCTTTCATTAACTGTGCCATCATTGTTTGTAAAATTTCAATATGGGCTAATTCTTCGGTGCCAATATCATTTAACAATGATTTCCCAAAATCATCTGGCATCGTGACTTTTTGATTTAAATATCTTGTGGCAGCAGCTAATTCGCCTTGCGGACCACCATATTGGCTTGCAATTAATTTTGCCATTTTTAAATCTTTTCTTGTAATATTAACCGGATATTCTAAAATTTTTTCATATAAGAACATCAATTATTTCCCCCTTTAAATGGCCAATTTTTTTGCCACTTCCAAGTTTTGCCTGCATTATCAGGTGAATCTAGGGTAAGTGGATAATTTGTTGATTCATATCTTTTTTTAAGATCATTGTAGTTTTCTAAATATTTATCAAATAATGCTTTTGTTTCTAAATCACTAGGATTAACATCTAAATATAGTTGTAAATCGATTATGGCAAATTGATAAGCTCGAAGTAAATTTAATGGGTTATTACTATCTAATTTTCTTGGCGTCAAATTGCCCATTTGATTATATAAGCCTTTATCCATATTGCCTTTTGAATATCCTTCGATAGCATCATAAAAAGGATGATAATTAGGCATATAATCATTATTGTAATTTTGATCTTTATACAATTTAATTAAATTTAAATAATTTTGATTCATCTTTTTAACCTCCCAAGATTAATGTATGATAAAAGTTAAAAAAAGAATGGGCTAATTTAAAATTTCCCATTCACATTCTAACTCAATATTATACTGATTTTTGGCATCAGTTTTTATAAGATTAATCAAACGCATCATATCTTCATAAGTTGCATTCCCCATATTGACTAAATAGTTACTATGTTTCATACTTACCATGGCATCATGAATTTTAAAGCCCCGATAACCTAAATTATCAATGATTTGCCATGCTTCATAGCTTAAAGGATTTTTAAAAGTTGAACCTGCCGATGATAAATTAAGTGGTTGTGTATTTTTTTTGGTTTTTCGTAAAGTGTAAATTTTTTCTAACGGAAAAGTTTTGATTTTAGCAAGTTCTACTTCAATTAAGGCATTAACAATGATGCCTTTGATATCTTGAAAGTGACTATGCCGATAAGAAAAAGCTAATTCATCAACTACTTTAGTTACTAGTTGCCCATCACTTGTGATATAAGTTACTTCTTTAAGGATATCTTTAATTTCAGTTTGATATGCCCCCGCATTCATATAAATAGCTCCACCAAAAGTTCCAGGAATTACACTTAAAAACTCACCCCTAGTATAGCCTTGTTTTGCCAAATATAAGGCTAAACGATTATTATTAATTCCTGCTTCAACTAAAAACTTACCTTGATCAATTTGGGTAATTTGTTTGAGTTTTTTTAAATTAATCACAACCATTTCAAAATATTTATCGCTTGCTAAAATGTTAGAACCATTTCCAATAACTAAATAAGGGATTTGCTTCTTTTTTAAAAATTTATAACTAACAACTAAGTCATCTAACGTTTTAGGTAAATAATAGCAAGCTATCTGACCTCCTATTTTAAGGGTTGTTATATCTTTAAAAGAAAGATTTGTTTTAATTTCACCTAAATAATTATTATTTACATAATTAATAAAATCAGTTATTTCTTTCATTACATTTAGTCTCCTAATAATTCTAAAAAATAATTAAAAAATTTTTGATTAGGGTCTTCTAATTGATAATTTTGTAAGTTTTTTTGATACTTATGATAGTTTTTAGTAATTTCTTCTAATGCGTTATATAATGTTTGATAATCGAAATTTTCCTCCAAAATGTTGATAATAACCTCATCAGTTGCTAAACTTTGGGCATTTGATACTTGATGATTATTAACAACATTAGGAGAAGGAACAATAATAGCAGGCCTCATACAGCCAATAATTTCAAAAAGAGTAGTTGAACCAGCTCTTGCGACAACAATTCCCACTTTTGAAATTTCTTCTAAAAGATTATTAGTAAAAGGTTTAATAATAAAATTATATCTTTCAGGAATTTGCGCACGAACTTTTTCATAATATTTTTGACCAGTAATAAGCGTAATTGTATAATTTTTGGCAAAAGGACTATTAATAAAATCAACTGCTACTTCGTTTAATTTTTGTGATCCTAAAGTGCCCGATGTAATTAGAATTGATTTACAATCTAAAAAAGGATTATATGCATATTTTAAAGCATCAGTATAACGAGGATTACCAATCCATTTAACTTTATTTAGATCTTTTATACCATCCGTATTTTTAAAGGTTGTCATAATAACTTGGGCTTTTTTAGCATTTAGTTTATTAGCAAGTCCTAAAACGCTATTTTGTTCATGAATAATGGTTGGAATTTTTAAATGATTAGCAACACTTAAAGTTAATCCACTAATGTATCCTCCCATTCCAATGACCATTTTGACCTTATTTTCCTGAAGAATTGTTTTAATTTTAAAAAGCGCTTTTACATCATAGTAAATGACTTGGGGATATTTAAAAATTTTTGATGGCTTACCATATACTTTGAGATAATAAATTTGATCAATTTGTTGATGATTTTTTAAAATTTCATAATTTTCATCTTTTATAGTTGCAAGAAAAATAATTTTTATATCTTTGCGTTCCTTTTTAATTTTATTAATAAAAGAAAGAGCCGGCATAATATGACCTAATGTTCCCCCGGCACTAAATGCGATGGTTTTCATTTTTTCACCTCTTCGGTATATTGACTAATATTAATAATAATACCAAGGAACATCAAAGTTAAAACTAAACTTGAACCTCCATATGATAAAATGGGAAGCGTAATACCGGTTACAGGTAATAGGCCAATTACAACGCCAATATTAATAAAAACTTGCGTAAATAATGAAAGGCCAATACCAAGTGCTAGAAATTTTAAATATTTATTATCAACGTGTAAAGCTATCTTAATTGATTCAATTACAATATAGGCGAAAACACCAATAACAACTAATCCTCCAACTAAGCCAAACTCTTCGCAAACAATGGCAAAAATAAAATCATTTTGTGGCTCAGGTAAAAAGAAATGCTTTTGCATACTATTATTATAGCCAAGACCGAAAAGACCACTTGGGGCAATGGCAAAAAGCGACTGAATGCTTTGAAATCCACTTCCTAATGGATCACTCCAAGGATCTAGAAAGGCTAAAATTCGCGCTAAACGGTATGGAGCACTAATAATTAGAACTATTATTCCAACAACTCCCATACCAAGTAAAATTAAGAAATATTTTAAAGGCGCACCGGCACAAAATAATAATAAAATAGATGATAAAACTAAAACTAAGCCTGTCCCAAAGTCAGGTTGTAACATAATTAAACCAAATGCAATAACGATTAAGGCTAAAACTTTGATAAATTCGAGAGGTTTTTTTAAGTCTTTATAATTATTACTTAAATATTTAGCAATTAATAAAATAATTGCCAGTTTCATAAATTCCGATGGTTGAATAGAAAAAGAACCAATGCCAATCCAACTTCGTGCCCCCCCTCTAATAATACCAATTCCAGGAATTAAAACCAAAATAAGCATTATTAAGGCTATTACATAAATAAAAGTTGTTGCTTTATAGATCTTTCTTAAATCAATATTGATAATAACAATCATAATGGCTATTCCAATAATCGCAAATATAAGTTGGCGCTTTAAAAAATAAGCTTTATCATTATATTTATAGAGTGCTACAACATTACTTGCACTGTAAACCATTAATAAACCAAAAAGAACTAAAGCAATAATCGTAATAAATAATTTCTTATTGATGTGCTTTTTTACCATATGCCTCACCCATTAATTATATGTTAAAAGCACTCAAGATATGAAATTTATCTATTTATAAAAAAACGAAAAGGTCATAATTCATTGAAATCCTCCGAAATCATCAAAATTATGACCTTTTTCGCATTTTAGCAATACCTCATAAGTATAGCATAAATTATTATCTTTGTCAATTTTTTGCAACATATTGAAGTTTAAAAGCGGGTTCTAACATTTCTGTATCATTATTCATTTTTTCTAAATTAAAATAAATTTGAAATTTAACCCCTAAATATTCAATAAAATAATTACCATCCACTTCTTCTAAATGACAATGAGTTTGATACCAATTCATAAGTTCATTAATTAATACTTCTTTATCCATACTTTTTTCTCTTAAATATAATGGATAACTAAAGGTATAATAATCTTCACTAGTACCACTCAAATACTCATCTTTTTTTAAAAGCTTATCCAAATCAGTATTAGAACCAACAATATATTTAGTATCATATGGAAGTGGTAATAATACTAATTTTCTTGTATTATCATCTTGTACACACATTAGGGGCATTTCTAAGCCTATTTTAATATTTTCAATATATGTATAAGCATAATATACTTTGCCATTACTAGTAAAGGTTCGAAATGAATAAGATACTCTCGTTCCATCATCTAAAGTAGCAATAATAATCTTTTCTAAAGATTTATTACCATTATCAATTGGTAAGTAATCATTACCAAATTTAGCTCCCTTTTTTTCTTCTCTTTCAACAACTCTTGTTTCAATAATTTGATCATCACGATAAGTAGCTAAATGAGAAGCAAAAGCATCACTAAATTGATATGGATCATTTTGAACAAAAGTTACTAAAGCATTAGTTGAATCGGTGGAAATGCGCACATTAGGATAATCAAAATGAATAACGGGAATGGTATTAAGAACTAACATATGCTCTTTATATTCTTCTAAAATCGTTATATCAACCCCATTGGGTTTTTCAACATATTTATTTTTTAATAAACCACAGCTATTCAAAAAGAAACTTAAAATAAAAATAGTTATAATTGCCCATATTTTTTTCATATTAAAAATCCTTATCATTTTCTTTTAAACCATATTTTTCATAGAATGCTTGTTTATATTCTAAAAAACGATTTTCTTTAATAGCTTGCCGAATATTTTTCATCAAATTTTCTAAAAACTGAATATTATGAATACTAATTAAACGGGCAGCTAAAATTTCTTCGGCTTTAACTAAATGGCGAAGATATGCTCTTGTATAATTTTGACATGTATAACAATCGCATTCTTCATCTATTGGCCGAAAATCTTCCGCGAATTCTTGATTTTTTAAAATAATTCTTCCTCTTGAGGTCATAGCACATGAATGACGCGCAATTCTAGTTGGAAGAACACAATCAAACATATCAACGCCTCTTTCTACTCCATCAAGAATCGCTCCAGGACTACCTACCCCCATTAAATAACGCGGTTTATTTTCTGGTAAGCATAAGGTTAAATAGCTTAAAACTTGATTTTGAATTTCTTTAGGTTCACCAACTGATAATCCCCCAATGGAAAAACCATCAAAAGGTAGTTTGGTTAATTCTTCAGCACAATGTCTTCGAAGGTCTTCAAAGTTACCCCCTTGAACAATGCCAAATAAACCTTGAGTATCTGGATTCTTATGTGCCTCTAACCCTCTTTTAGCCCATCTAATCGTTCTTTCAACAGACTTTGCCATATATTCATAACTAGAAGGATATGGCGGACATTCATCAAAGCTCATCATAATATCGCTTCCTAAACTATTTTGGATTTCCATCGCAATTTCGGGTGATAGAAAAAGCGGTTTACCACTTTTATGATGTTTGAAATAAACGCCTTCTTCTTTAATATTGCGTAGTTTAGCAAGTGAAAAAACTTGAAAGCCACCTGAATCCGTTAAAATAGATTTATCCCAATTCATAAATTGATGAAGCCCACCAGCTTTTTCAATTAGTTTATGTCCTGGTTGATTCCATAAGTGATATGTATTACCTAAAATAATTTGAGCACCGGTTGCTTCAATTTCTTCTTTCGATAAAGCTTTAACCGTAGCTTGGGTTCCGACTGGCATAAAACAAGGTGTATCTATAAGGCCATGTAAAGTTGTGATTTGTCCAAGTCTTGCATTTGATTGTTCGTCTTTTTTAATTAATTGATATTTAATAACCATGATACTCTCCCATTATTTATCTACTTGTAAATTATAACACGAATTAGGAATATTAGCAAGAAAGTAGAAAACGTAATTTAACGAATAAAATGGGTTGAAAGTCGTTTTTCTTTCGGCGGCATTCCTAATTCTTTTTTACCAAGATTAATTGATTTAATTAAAAAGGCCATATTACGTGCTAGTGTTCGCATCGTTTGTAAACCTTCCTCATCTTTTTCAACATCGCTTGCGGAAAAGCCATGAACCATATTCCAATATTGACTAGAAGCTATTGGCATACCTGATATCGTAAAATATTTATTTAATTCATCAAAAGTCGCCGTATTACCACCACGTCTTGCAGAAACAACAGCTGCACCAACTTTCATTGTTTTATCAAAACTTGTACTATAAAAAAGTCGATCTAAAAATGAAATTAATGTGCCATTGGCGGAAGCATAATAGACAGGTGATCCAATAACTAATCCATCACATTGCGCAAATTCTTTAGCAACCTCATTAACTAAATCATCAAAAACACATCTTTTTTCTTTATAACAAAATCCACAAGCTATGCAGCCTCGAATATCATGATTACCTACTTGAACCATAACAGTTTCAATTTGTTCTTCTTTAAAAATAGTTTCCATTTCTTTTAAAGCTCTAGCAATACAGCCATCACTTTTAGGACTGCCATTAATTAATAATACCTTCATTTGTTCCTCCTTGGATTTAATTTTTTAATTATTTATTTTTATCATTATTATCATTATTATCATGATTTAATCTTGGAAAGGCTTTAACTAGCCGTGATTTTTTAATTTTATTTAACAAAACTTCTGATTTTTTTATTAAAGCAAGGGTTGTATCAGAAACTTTTTCACCAATTTTATCCGATGAAAGCCGTAAGATTTTTTTAATTTCGGTTAATTCTTTAGTAAATTTACTATACTTAATAATTTGTAAAATCGTAACGATATTGTCAATAATATAATATACAATAAAAATTACAATTAAAATAATTGATACCACATTAGGCAAAAAGTGAACTAATTTTTCAATTAATGGATGAATAATTGAAATCACAAATACGCAGCATAACCCCCAAATAATCGAAAAACGTAAACATATATAACCTTTAATGTTAAATGGTTCATTAGAATAATCCCACCATTTACGATGAAAAAATTTTTCTAAAACAAAACCTGTCACAAATTCTAAAAATGTTGCAACAAATATAGAGAATATAAATAACAAGAAAAGCTTATTTCTTAAAGGATTTAGTAATAATAAAACCAAAATCATTCCGAAACCATAAATAGAACAAATGGGTCCATTTAAAAAACCTCGATTAACAAACTTTCCCGTTTTCAATGTGGCAAAACTAACTTCCGTGCACCATCCTAGAAAAGCATATATAAAAAAATATAAAATTAATTCTTTAAAATTCATTTGATTACCTACTATCTTAATTTTTGTATTTTATCTATTACCATTATAATATCTTTTAAGAAAACATGCAAGTTTTTAATAACTTTTTCTGACTTAATAAAATACTATTTTTATTCATTTTATTAGATAATAAAACCTATGTATATCTTTTTTATGTGAATCTATTTTTACTAAAAAAGGTAAGTTATTAAGATAATAATGATTCATTTAAAATAAATCATTATTTTTTAAACTCAATTACTTACCTTTATATTTGTTTTTTATTTAGAATAAATGTTAACAAAATTATTTCCAACCGGATTCTTTTTTAATTTGTTCATTTAATTCTTTTTTCTTAAAATAAGCTCTATCAGTATATTTTACAATCATATTCCAGCCGATAATTACAAGTGTTAAAATTATTAATGTCAAAACGATTTTAGAATGGCATTATTTATAAAGATTAATAATAAATCTAAGATGGCAAATGGAATTGTCATAACTGTCGCTCTAACATGAATTTTATGCCAAATTTCTTCTGATTCAAAACATTTTTTATGCTTTAATTCAAAAATTTCGTTTCGTTTTGATAGAGAAAAAAATATTATTGGCAATAAATAAATTAGAAAAAATATTATTACTATAATTGTACCTAAATCTAATTTCATATTATTACCTTTCTTTTTAGTATTAAAATTTATAATTATATTTAGAATTCCTAAAAACAATATTCAATAGAAATTAATAATGGCTAAACAATAGCACAAAACAACAACTTTACAATCATTTTAATATGCAAAAGTATATAAATAAGATTAATGCTACTGTATTCCATTTGTTGTTTTTAAAAAGATTATCATATATAATGGTAACATTTTTATTTTTGGATTTTCATAATTTAAATTATTAGTTGATAAAATAATTCCATAATCTAGTTTTTCTTTTTCTATAATATTTTTTATACTGGTAGCTTTAACATTTTTCCCTGATTTTACTTCGATGGGAACTATTTTATTATCAAAATATGTAACAAAATCTATTTCTAGATTATCAGCTTTTTGATAATAATAAATATCTAAATCATTATATATTAATGATTGCGCAATAATATTTTCAAATATAGCACCTTTAAATATTCCAAGATTACCATTAATAATTTCATTACTTAAATTTTCTTTATAAAAAGCTAGTAACAACCCTGTATCACTTAAATAAAATTTAAAAGCATTATAATCTCTATACGCTCTAAGTGGGATATCAAAAGTTTTAAGGCGATTTACTTTAATACCTAGGCCAGAATCTAATATCCAATTTAATGAGTTACTATAATATCTTGAGGTAGTTCCATATTTAACTACTTTATATTGAAACTTTTTATTATCTTTGGCTAGTTGTTCAGGAATTGATTCAAAACATTCTCTAACCTTTTCTTTCATCGTTTTAGTAGAATATTTAGCAACATCATCTTTATAGTCTTCTAGTATTCGTTTTTGTACCTCTATTACATTATACATATTAGAAGTTTCAATATAAGTTTTTACCACTTCAGGCATACCACCTACAACAATATAATGTAAAAATAATTCATTTAATTTTTCATGTAAAAATTCCGGTAGTGGTTTTTTTTCATCATAATACTTTTTTAATTCTAATATCATTTCATCAGAATAATTATTAGCCCATAAAAATTCTTTAAATGACATTGGTAGCATATGTAATCTTTCAACATATCCAACAGGAAAGGAAGATACTTCATGCATAATAATGCCAAGCATTGATCCACTTACTATAACATCAAATCTATTATCTATGGCAAAAGCCTTTAAAGCTGTTAAAACTTGTGGACATTTTTGTACTTCATCTAAAAAAATTAATGTTTTACCCTCAATAATAGGAATGCTAGAATTATAAGCAGATAGTTGAAAGAGGATAGTTTTAATATCTAGATTATTTTCAAATAATCTTTTGGCCTTAATGTCAAATTCAAAATTAATATAAAACAAATATTCATAATTTTCCTTACCAAACTTTTCTATTAAATATGTTTTACCAACTTGTCTGGCACCAAAAACTATTAATGGCTTTTTATTAGATCGATTCTTCCATTCTACCAGTTTCTCATATATTTCTCTTTGCATATTTTTTATCCTTTCTATTAATATTATATATTAATTATTAAAAATATGCAATTTTATTAGTAAAAAACTATTAAAAATATGCAATTTTATTAGCAAAAAACTATTGAAAATATGCAATTATTGAATAGTTATGTTTTATAGCTTACTATTAATAAGCTCATCTTTTATCATTAGCATCATTGATGATTTATCACATCTTCTAACACCTGTTATAACTTTTATCATTTCATTATCATGATAAAAGCCTCTAATTTTTTTTAAATATTGTTCTCTTTTATATAGTTGCATAAAAATCAACTCCATTCAATAATGCTATACTACCATCATTAAAAAAGTCAATTTAAATAGACAATTTTTTATTTTTTTTCATTTTTTGTCTATTTAACTACTATTTTAATATTGCTTTATAAATAAAAAACAGACTGATAATTCATAAAAACAAAAATTTATGTTTGCATGAATTTATCAATCTGGTTAAGTTAATGACGGAAAATGGACGATTCAAAGCCCTGCAGTCTTTTACAACCATAATGGTTTTCGCAAGCATTCTCTTAAAGCGTTTAATTAATCTTCGTTAATTATTCCTCTTGTCATAATGTCTAATTCTATTTTGAATAGAGTAATATTATAGGCATAACTTGCCTATTTTTGCATTCATTTTGATATGACATTAAAAACCCATCTTCACGACTAGCACACATATTGAACCACAACTTTATCATATAGTATTTTTGTAGCATTTATAGTTTTGGGTAATAAATAATAAAAACTTGAAATTGAAATTATTGATAAAATTATAATTAAAAATTTCTTCATATATTTCCTCCTATATAATACAAACTATTACTATAATTAAATGGATCATCTTCTGGCATTATGTTTTTTGTATTTCCATTAATAGTTAGTTCCATTAAATCTAATGATATTTCATTAGCAATAGGTTCTTCATTTATATTATTTGAAAATTGCAAACGAAATTCTGCTCTTGCTTCTTCTTTCATTAAATCTGTTAAATCAATATCAATACGATATCGATCAATTTGATCACCAACTTTAGGAAGTGATAGAAAAGATGCTTCAATATAATTAGTTTCATTTTGTCTTTTCAAACTAAATATTACTTCATATGTTTTTTTATTTTTACGATTTTGAATATAATTAGTTTTATCTTCTAAATCATTATAATCAAGATCAGATTCTTTAAATTCAATAATTATATCTTCAATTATTACATCTTGATAAAACAAAAATGGTTCACCATCATATTTATATATTCCTTCTTGAAATTCAAAATGTTCATGTTTGAAACAAGAGGGAAGAAATATAATAAAGAGTATCACTCCAAATAAAATAAACAATCTTTTGAATGAATTCATAGATATATCCTCCTCAATTATTATTTTATAAAACTAAATAGATAATAAAGCAAAAAACTCCCTTATGTTAAACAAGAGAGTTACTGAAATTATATTTTTTGCCCCATCTAAAGTAATAGATTATAACTATTATGAAAAAATACCATAAAACTATCATATTTTAGAGCACTTTTGGCTATGCAGCATTTTCATTCTTCTAGATTAAAAACAAATAAATTTTTTTGTTTTTCTTCATATAATAATTTCTTTTACTCTAACTTGCAATTTCCATTAATGGTTCTTTTTTTACATCTTTTACGAATTCAAGTTTTTCAAAATGTTTTATTGCTTTTTGTCCAGCTTTTTGCAAATATATAAACATTATGCCATAACTTTCATCATTATCATCATACCAACCATAATACCAAAAACTTTTCAGATTATCATATTTAAAATCAGTCATTGTAAATTCCTGATTTTCAAATTTATCTTTATATTCTAATTTTATATATAATTCTAAACTATCATCAGAATATTCTTTTTTGCATCCAGTTAAACACATTATAAACATTATGCTAGCTAAAACTATAAATATTTTCTTCATAAAGCCATCATCCCTGTTTGACCTATAAATTGCAAAAAAACTTCCCTATAAGAGAGTTTCATCATTACTATATACTACAAGATGTGTTAAAATTGCCCAGATATTTAACTCTCTTATATACGAAAATTTTTTACACCTATATTATATCTAATTCCATTTTTAAACAAATTATCATATACACAATTATTATACCTAGCTAAATCATCTATCTGATTGCAAATTATATTTCATCCGTGAATATTAAAATATCTAGCGCAATAATTTATCCTTTGCGCTTGCACCAAATGCCATTTCAACCAGCGGAAAATTTTAATTCTATGTTATCGTAAATTTTCAGCACAAGAATTACCTTATTTTTTTCATTAATATCCATTAGCACCACATCTTTGAATATTGCCAAATTCAACCTATTTTGTCTTTATTCCGTTCCTCTCGTGCGCCACAATGCGGCGGGGTGGTGTAAGATACGTTGGACAATAGCCTCGTCATCGAAAAGGAGTGAAGGCTCATAAACTTTCTCTTTCATTTTCTGCACGAATTCGGTTTCACCCGCCGTCAAGACAATCAGATCTTTTAAGTAGTCTATCACGATTATCTTTGCATTTTCGATGTCAAAAGGATCCGTCTTGGCGATCACGGGCTTTAACTGCGTCTTGAATTTGTAAAAATTCAAACTTTTGAGATTGGCGTAGTTCAATTCCGTAATCGAATAGTCGCCCGCGATGACACTGTAAAATATCAAGCATTTTCTGAGCAAAGTCTTATCGGTTACGATATCGTGCTCAATCATCGAATGGACATCGTACAAGTCCCGCGGCGTCGCCCGCGACAAAAGCGCGTTGATCTTGCTGGCATATAGTTCGGTCATGTTCAGTGCAAGAACGTTAAAGCCGCCAATAATCCCCTTCGTCAAAAGGTTCTTCTTTTCGAGGGGAAGGATATGGCAACGGTCGAGATAGTTGACATCGACCTTTATATTGTCCCGATTGCCTGCGCAGTTGATATAGCCAAACACAAAAGATGTAAGGGCAAAATATTCCCTCGTGTCGATGAACGAATAACCTTCTTGGAACATATAGTCTGTGAGGCGCTTGCCAATCTTTTCCTTTGCGACAGGAAGTTTATCGCGGGTGACGTTTTCCGCATAGTCGAGGTCAATATCCACGGATAGCCGTGGAAGTTCGGCCGCCGTTAGATTGATTGCCGTGCCACCTTTCAATGCGAGCTTTCCACCGATGAGGGAATCGCCGTTCAGAAATCGCAAGACCTCGGCAAGGCGTAAGACCTTTTCGAGTGTTTCCTTGATGAAACCCGTCTGCGCTGCTAAACTACTCAAATATTGCTTTGAAAATTGCATTTAATAGCCTCCTCCAATCCGAGAAATGAGATTTTTCGGTGCCATCAGCCGCCACTCGGAATTGTACTCCACTTCACCATATTCATCATTTAAGAAATACTTCACTTGTTTTGTCAAGTGCCGTTTGCATTCCACAAAGAAAGCATCCGACAAGTCAAATTTTTCTTGATAGTGTTGTAGAATATATCCCGCCTTTTGATAGAGAAATATACTGTTGTAGGCATTGAGCGTGCCAAGCAGTTCTTTTTCATCGAGAATGCGGATCTGCACAAGCGCACCAAGTAGTTCGTCAATCCCACCACACGAATCGATATTGTTGATACAGTCAATCACCGTGCGCTCGAGCGTGGTGACGCGTACCCCTGCCTGTTTGATATACGCGATACCGTAATCGTTGTTTGGCTGTTTGCGGATATAATCGACGTCGAGGAAAGAGAACGAATTAAACCGCAACTTGCTCCCGACCATCATCGTATGGAACACCTGATTCGCCACGCCGTAAAATTCCAATGCCGAATGATAGCATAGAAAAGCGTCATCCGTGATTTTGCTTGCAATCTCAAATTTCGTTGCCATCGGCTCACCCGTAATATCGACTAGGACATAGAGCCCTTTGCGCACCTTCATGATTCTTTTAGCGCGAAGCTGCCCTGCGATCCAATTTTCATATTGTATATCGCTCGAGAAATGCGGTCGCATATCCTTTTTTGTAATAACAAAGGGAATCCATTTTACCATAATCAAATCACCTATTTTTTTTAACTATTATAGCGCAAAACAATGCAAATATCAATTGTTTTGCGTCAATTTAGATAATAACGTTGCAAAAAAAGAAAGTTCTTGCTTTTTACCTTACGAACTTTCTTGCCATAACTTCTCACATTTGTCCTTAAGTTTTTTCCTTAAAGCACTTGTTCTGTAGTTGTTGTAGTAACTGTTGCCGTTGTTGATGGCGTTGTAACAGTTTTATTTTTGGTTTTTATTGTAGTCCTTTTTTCATTAATTGTTGTATTGCATATTTTGGTTTAAGACCAACATCAGAAATTGGGTCTACAAATCTTCCAGTTTGCAAAAATTTTGTTGTAGTTCTTGTAATATATTGATTTAAAATTCATTATTATGAAAGAACAAATAACATTAATGGCGGAAAATGGGGGATTCGAACCCCCGCAGCTTTGACACCCTAATGGTTTTCGAAACCATCCTCTTCAACCACTTGAGTAATTTTCCATCTATTGATATTATATCAAAATATTGGGAAAAACTCTTTAATGACGCTTTATTATTATTTATTTTTATTAATAATTAAAAATTTTGGTCTTAGTATTAATTATATATGCCACTATGCTTGCAACTATAATCTTGATCATATCTCCTAAAATAAAAGGCAATACACAAACACTTATAGCATAACCAATTGAATTTTCTGTTAATATAACATACCAAATGGTTCCTAGCAAATAGCAAAAAAACGTTCCTATAATCATCGATAAAGGATAGAGAAAAAATTTTTTCTTATTAATTGATGTTATTAAACTAACACATAAAATACAAGGTAAATAACCTACAAGATAACCTCCTGTAGGTCCCACTATGACACTAATACCACTTCTAAACGATGAAAATATCGGAAGTCCAATAATTCCTAAAACAATATAAATCATTGTCGCAAAAAGGCCGTCAAAACCTTTGGTAACAGCACCAATTAAATAGATTGCAAAAAGAGCAAAGGTAATAGGTATTATACTTATATTAATTGACCATGGTGACATTACTGCTAGCATCGAAGCAAAAATGGCTATTTTAATGATTTTTCTTAACGTTTTATTCATTTAATAATACCATCCTCGTAATTTCCCCTGAAGTCACTTTTTGAATCGTATTATTTACTAAAATTTCTAGTTCACCATCTTTAGTAATTCCTTTAACTAAAACTTCTTGGGTGGTATCATTTTTTTGTAATTCGACTTTTTTATTGATTACTAGCGATCGTTTAATGTAATCTTCCATATAAATATCATTAGTAATATTTTCTAAATATTGGTTAACTTGATTAATAATTGTAATAATTAAATCATTACGTGAATAAATTTGACCACTTTCATCTTCGATTGTAGTGACTTTCTTGACTAAATCATCATCAAAATGTTGATGATACATATTGACACCTATGCCAATAATTATATATTCTAAATTGCCACCTTCAAATTGTGTAGCAGCTTCCGTCAAAATTCCACAAACTTTTTTATTATTTATATATATATCATTAACCCATTTAATTTTAGCATCTAGATTAGTCATTTTTTTAATTGCTATACTTACGGCACTGGCAACTAAACAAGTTAATTTTTTTGCATATTCTAAATTAAAAGTAGGCCTTATTAACATACTCATATAAATACCACTGGCATTATTTGATAGAAAATTACGTCCAAGTCGACCTCTACCAGCTGTTTGCATATTAGCAACAACAAGGATTTTTTCTTTTTTGGAATCTTTTGCGAGTATTTTTAGATAGTTATTGGTTGAATCAACTTTATCTAAAACGATAACATCCATTAAAGGCTTTAAGTTTTTTTTAAGATATTCTTGATCTAAAACTTTATTATCACTTTGATATATATATCCACTACGATTTTTTATTTGAATATAGTAGCCAATTTCGATTAATTCTTTAACAACTTTACTAACATAACTTCTTGTAATATGACAAGTATTTGCAATATAAGCACCTGTAATTAATTGATTAGGATGAGCCTTTAAGATCTTAAGAATTTGCTTTTTTATTTCTTGATTATTTAACATTTTATCACCATAATTATTATAATGATTTGATGCTTTTTTGTCAACTAATATATTTATTTTTTAGTTGACAATGATTTTTAAGCTTTATGCTTGTTGATTTAGTTCATAATAAATTTTTGCGATATCATTTAAAATATCTTGGTGAGCAAAATCACGATGATATACAATATTTATTTCTCTTACCATACTCAAGTTTTCAACAGGTATTACTTTAAACTTATCCTTTTTAACATCTTTTAAACACGCACTATTAGAAAGAATTGATACACCAAAGTTTTTTTGAACTAATTCCTTAATCGTAGCGATATTATCAACTTCGAGAATAACATTATATTCATCTAATAATTCGTTATGTGATGCAAGATGAGCCTCAAAAAGTGATCTAGTTCCAGATCCTGGCAGTCTTAAAATTAATTTTTCCTTTTTTAAATCTTCTAAGGTAATAATCTTTTTTAATGCTAAAGGATTAGAATTAGAAACAGCTAAGACTAAATAATCTGTATCAAGTAAAATTGATTTAAAATCATTATCTAAAATTTTACCTTCAATAATAGCTAAATCAATTTCATAGGTTTTTAACATATTATAAAGGTTTTTAATTGTATCGGTAATAATTGTAACATGAATGTTATTTTTTTCATAGCAATATTTAGCAAAGACACTTGAAATGATATTATTTTCTAAGGAATGCGTTACTCCTACACTTAAATGCTTTAATTGCTTTTTTTCTAATTCAATCGCCCGACGTAAATTTTGATATAAAGTAACCATTCTTCTAGCATATTTAACAACTATTTCACCTTCAGATGTAAGTTTTAATTCTTTATCAGTTCGATTAAAAATTTTTATGTTTAAATCTTCTTCGATTTGTTTAATATGTTGACTGACTGCTGGTTGAGTTAAATTTAGTGCTGTAGCGGCTTTTGTAAAACTTTTTAATTCACAAACTTTAAGTAATGTTTCAATTTTTGGTGTAATCATTTTAAACCTCCATAAATTTTTCTTATTATATGCTTATTTTTTATAATTTGATTTTATATAAAGAAAGTGATATAATTATATCATATCTTAGTATTTATATCAAATAAAAGGAAGTATCACTGATGTTTAGCAACTTATTTTCTAATTTTTCAATTGAAACACAAATACTTTTATCACTATTTATTATTTTATCCGTCAGTTTTTTGATGACTAGGATAACTAAATTATTAAAATTGCCTAATGTTACTGCTTATATTATTGCGGGCGTTTTAATCGGACCTGCGGTCTTAGGTATTATTCCTCAAATTATTGTCGATAATATGGGATTTATTAGTGATATTGCTTTAGCTTTCATTGCTTTTGGAGTAGGAAAGTTTTTCAAAAAAGATGTTTTAAAAAAGACAGGCATTAAAGTAATTATTATTACTATTTTAGAAGCTGTTATGGCCTTTATTGTAGTAACAATCTTTGTTTGTTTTGTTTTCCGAAAGGACTTGAATTTTGCTTTATTACTTGGTGCCATAGCTACTGCTACGGCCCCTGCAAGCACAATGATGACGATTAAACAATATAATGCTAAAGGACATTTTGTGGAAACACTATTACAAGTAGTAGCCCTAGATGATGTTGTTTGTCTTTTTATCTTTAGTATTGCTAGCGTTTTTGCCTCCAATTCCTCTGGTAATATTAAACCACTCGAGATTATTTTACCAATTATCTATAATATTTTGCTTATTGCATTAGGTTTTGTATTAGGTTTTGTTTTAAATAAATTATTAGGTCCTTCAAGAAGCAAAGATAATCGTTTAATTATTATTGTAGCAATGCTCCTTGGCTTAAGTGGACTATGTGGAATCTTGGAAATTTCCCCACTTCTTTCTTGTATGATTTTTGGTGCGACATATATCAATGTCAGTTATGATAAATATCTTTATCATCAATTAGATAATTTTACGCCTCCAATTATGACCATCTTTTTCGTTTTATCGGGAATGAAACTCGATCTTCATTCTTTATTTGCGACAAGCCTTGGACTTATTGGTGTAACCTACTTTATCATTCGAATTGTTGGTAAATACTTTGGAGCTTGGCTTGGCGGAACCATTAGTAAAGATACTAAAGAAGTTAAACGTTATTTAGGACTTGCTTTAATTCCTCAAGCAGGTGTTTCTATTGGTCTTGCCTTTTTAGCCGAAAGAATTTTACCGCCTGACTTAGGTCTTGAACTTGTCACTATTATTTTATCATCTTCAGTCTTATATGAGTTAATCGGACCTGCTTGTGCTAAATTTGCTATATATAAATCATGTGATATTAATCCTAATGCGGGACTATTAAATCCAACCCCTACTCCTAGTGAAGTTACTTCTGATAATTTATCTGAAGGTAATGCAACTAAAGTTGATGATTCTCTTCTTGATGCTAATCAAGAAGATGATACGAAAAATAATGTAGCTTAAAAGAGACTGTTATCTACCTTATAATTAGGTATTTAACAGTCTCTTTTTTTATAATCTATAAAATTTAGATAATATTTAAGTATTCTAAAATACTTTTAGCAACATCACTTTGATTTACTGCCTCAAGAAGATCAGGATCGTCAATTGTAAAATTATCTTTATCAGAACTTTCTTGATAAGCATTTAATACATCTGTTAAAGTTTGACTTTCTTGTTGCCAATCAACATCAGCAGGTGCATCAATATTATCATTTTCTAATATTGTGTTTAAGAATGCATCAATTAATTCTTGATTAAGACCTGTTTGACCCATTTCATCTAAGCAATTTTTTAATGAGTCAATATCATTATCTGTAAGATTTGATGTATCAATATTATGTAAAGTTACATATAAATCAATTAACACACCAACACTATCGGCATTATCCTTTAAAGTGTTAGGATTGCTAAAATCATATACTGGTTGACCAGTTTCATCTAATGGTAAAATATTTAAGCCATCTTGTCCTAAATTATCGTTTATAACTTGACCGATAATTTTTGTTGCAATAACTGATGTTGAAGCTTTCTTCATCAAGTTAACGATTGTTGCACTACTAGTTTCATCAAGAACTAAATTACCATCTTGATTTTTTTCAAATAATTCGTTAGATGACTCCAATAATTCTAAAAGAATAGTAATTTCTTGTTTAAAGGTATTATTAATTATAGCAGCTTTATCATTTTCATCCAAAGAAATATTGTATTCAGCTGTTTCAAAAACTTTATTTAATAAATCGAAAACGGTATTTTTAGTAAGATTTGATTTAGTCATCAAATCTAAGACTTCTGCGACTTTTATAATGCTGGCTTTATGTGCTAAAATATCAAGATTTTCTTGACTATCAAGCATTTCTTTAAGATCGGTTAAATCAAAGATTGATACAATGATTTGTGATAAAATTTGTTTTTCAGCGGTCCAATCAATATTAGGATTGGATGTATCAATTTCGATATATTCATTTAAGCCACTTAAATCTAATAAATCGGTTAAAAGTTCACTTTCATGATTATTAATCACTTTTAAATTTAATAAATCATTAATAAAAGTTGTAAATTTAGTCTTTATAGCTTCATCTTCTAAACCTATACTAAAATCAGGATCTTCATCAAATAATCTATTTAATTCTAATTCTTTATAAATTTTATATAATTTAGCAATGCTTTGAATATCGTCAACTAGACCATCTTTAAGATATGCTATATCAAAATATGATTGATATTTTTCAAAATCAGTTCCTGTTGTATATTGATTGATGAGATCTTCAAAAGCTGGCAAATAATATTTATCAGCTAATTGTGATTCTAAGATAATGTTAATCATTTCCGCAATATATGTTGGCGTATTTTCATTGTCTAAAATAGCCATTGGATCATTGCTATCAAAATTAGTATTAACCATTAGTTTATAACCAGTAGTAATAAAATCAAATAAAAGACCAAATTCTACTTTCCAATCAACCGATTCACTTGAAACATTAGAAAAATCTAGTGGAATATCATCTGGTATGAACTGATCAACATTTTCTAATAATTTACCATAATTATTTTTTAATAATTGAATATTTAAAAGTAAATCTTTTGCTGTATCTAATAATTTCTTTGTATCATCATCAAAAGTATATGTACCTTCTTTTTGTAAGAAATAATCAAAAATTTTAGCTTCTTTTAAAGATACATAAATTTTAGCTATATTACTAACATCAGATGGCAAATCATTTTTTAAATAAGCAGGAGTAATAAAATCTAAGATGAAAGCATATTCCGTAGTGCTCATTTTTTCAGATAAAAGAGCATAAATTGCTTTAGGGAAAATTTCTTCAAATAATTTTATGTTATAAGCACTATTTAAAATAGTAATTATTTGATTAATGTTTTCATCACTTTCTAAAATACTCATGTCAAGCTTAGTTAAATCATTAGCCTTAGCAAATTTTAAAGTTTCTTTAAGTAAAGTGGCAGTCGCTGTGAAGTTTTCGCTAATATCAATTGAAGCTAATTTATCATAATCAAGTTGCATTTTACCAATAAATTCACTACTTTCTTCGGCTTGTTTTAAATAACTTACCGCAATCGGCCATGCTAATTTTATAATACTACTATTTGATAAAACATTAAAGATATTATCAATATCTTGTTCATTTAAAGCCAGGATTAAATCTTGTATATTATTTTCTTTACTATAGATTTGATTTAATTCCATAACTCTTGGAATCATTGGTATGATTCCATCAATTTCTTTAATTAAATTAATTTTAGTTTTATCAACCTTTATTTGTAAAACTTGACCTAAACGTTTTGCACCAAAACCAAAAGCTCCATTTTTCTTCTTACCAATAGCACTTGTCATTTTAAGAATAAATGATCCAGATAAACTATCTTCAATGGTGCTATCATCAACTTGTACTTCAGCCTGAGCTATCGTTTGGCTAGCAACATTAGCTACTTCAAGTGATCCATAAATTGGCAAAGCAAAGAGCCAAAATAATATTAGTGATCCAGCAAATCTAATTCCCATACCACCCAATCTACTACCTAGTTTTGGTTTTTTCTTTCTTAAGCCTGGTAATGCAAGAAAAAGAATAAATCTAATTAAAGGTGAAATGATAAGAAAAGTAATTATCGCAAAAGCAATACAAAGTATGAGTTTAACACCTGAAATTAAAACATCATTGATCATAGATGAGGCATTAATACCATTAAGTGTATCAATCATTTCTTCTGGCAACAATGATTGCGCAAATTCTAAAATAGTTGTATCAGTTCCCTCAATATTTATATTGCTATTAACAACTTTTTTAGCAATCAAGCCAGAAAAAGCAAAAAGAATAATTAAAGGCACTAACTGGGTTGCTAGTATAATAGCTGATCTAATTGTACCTTTACGAAAACCACTTAATAAACGTAATAATAATAAAACGATAATAAGGATATCAAATCCTAATAATACATATTTAATAATCTCCATCAGATTATACCTCCGTTTTTATCAATAATAATTATACTGATTTTACTATCTCTAGTCAAGATTAATTATAATTTTTTTATATGCAAATAATTACCAAAAAATAATGTTCTACTAAAATATTGTAGAACATTTATTTTTTATAAATTAAAATATTCACTAACATCAGTTGTATCATTATATTGTTTGCGAATCTTAAGCATAATCGAGCCATCATTTAATTCGGTTTCTTCAACTACTTTATAGCGAGCATGAACTTTATCTAATGATTCTTTATATTTTCTAACTTCGGCTTTATTATAATTTAAAGCTTCTTCTTGTGAATAATTAAATTCATCTTTTTGACTAAAAATTAATGTTTGGAAAATACAAGCAGCTTGAACATGTTTCATCGTTTTCACCTCCTTTGATTTTAATAATAAAGAGATGATCTACGCTATTAAACTGTTTATGAATACTACTTATTTTAAGCTTCCATACACTCTCATTACATATTAATTATAACACTTTTTGTAAAAAAAAGCAAGACAAAAAAAGTTAAAACTTTAACCTATCGTACCCCAAAAAAGGCTCTTTTTTGCTAGAAAATACTTAAAAGGCTCATGAAAAGACATTTCATGAACCTTTTATTTATTTAATGGCTTTTATTTTTGGTAAGGGATACTACTTCTAATTTTGAATACAATAATAGCTCCCATAATAATACCTGTAAAAGCAATTGTAGCGAAGATAAAGGCTGTTGTACCATTAAACTTCTTATTATATCTTGCGTCAATACTATTTTCATAGTCAATACCCTCAAAAGTTACATGAACAGTATATCGCATTTTTCCATCTTCAATAGCTTCTTGCGTTATCTTAGCTTCTATTTCAACTTGATTACCACAATTATCACATTCAAAGATGGCTATAGCACTCTTAAGATCTTTTGACCAACACCAGATTGGTTCTGGATATTCATGTGGTTTTTTAGCAATAACTTCGTTGAATTCTGCTCGGTAAATTTTGCCATTTAATTCTACTTTAGCAAGATAAGTTATGCTTCCTTCTTTTCTACATGTAGCATCATCATACATAATGTTTACTTCAGCATCAATTGTTAATGTTTCTTGACATCCTTCATTTTGACACGCAAAGATGGCAAGAGCTTTTTGATGATTTTCTTGCCACTGCCATGTTGGTTCACCACTAAAGTTATGACCTAAGGACCTTGCCGATTTTTTTCCATCGAAAACGTTTTCTGCAATTTTTATACCATTTTTTAACAATATTAGATTAAATAAACTTTTTTTATTAAAAAAATATATACTTTTTTTACTAAAAAAATATTAATAAAAAATATAGTATTTTTAATATAGTATTTTTTATGATTTTATTAATATATAAAAAATAAGTCTATAAAAAAGAAATCTTTTTTACATTAAAAAATTATTATATTTTTTATAATATTTTTTTATAAAATATCAAGATGATTATATTTTCATTTTATCCATAATTTATCAATAAAAATATTAATAGGTAAAATAAAAAGTTTGATTCAGTATTATTTGAATCAAACTTTTATTATTTTATTTAAGCTTTACGATAAACGTTGTCGGCAATTTGAGCATCTTGGTTATCACAGAATATAATAGATCCATCAGAAAGAATAGCTATACCATTATCTGCCTGCTTACCACAAATATATGCTTTCCAATACTTTTCTATTGTTCCTGGGCCTTCATACCAACTTATTTGACTAGCTTCTAATGTATATTCTTTTCCTTCTACTTTCTCTCCATTAACAGTACCCCAAATATAAATTTTCATACCTTCTTCATCATATACTAGTTTATCAATTGTAAAACTATAACTATTATTACTATATTCAGCTTTAACTTCTGCATTATATAAATCACCAGCTGGTAAATCTGGTTGTTCTTCTGCATCTTTTAAAGTTACTATAATAGTTACATTTTCTTTTGGCATTGTAAAAGTATAACTACCATCAGTACCTTTTATTTCAACTTGTTCTGATGTTACTGATTCTAATGCTTTTTTAGAGTCAGTTACTGTTACTGTAAAGGTTACTGTAGCACCTTCTTCATAGCCTTCTTCTACTAAGCCACTTACAGTATATTCTTCGCCTTTTGATACAGTTACAGTATATTTTTCAGGTGTTACTTCTTCAACTTTTGTAAATGATACTGCTTTAGGTGCTGCTTCTGCAACGTTATAATAGCCTTCTAATTTATTATCATTTTTAGTAAGTAGATATTGATATGCACTATTATATTCAATAACAAGATATTTATCAATAACTTCAAATACAGTTACATTACTGCTACTACTAATAGTGACTTTATCCTCTGTTATTGTCAATATTTGAGATGTATCATCACGTTTCCATTCACCTACAAAATCTGCTTTAGAAGCATTAGTTAAAGATGTTTTAGAAGTGTATACATCAGAGTTAACTGTAAGTTGATTATCTTTATATGTAACTGATACCATTTCCATGCTATATTCTTCCGACATACTTATTTTTGGAAAAGCAGCAAAGCCATAATCAGAACCAAAATCTTGCAAATCGTAAAGAAGCATATATTCATTATTAACAATAATTGAACCAACAACCGAACCATACATACCACCATATATATCATTACCTGCTACAACAGTTGATATTACAACCGTTTTATTACCTGATGTCCAAACACCTTCAATATCTGCTACTTGTACTGGTTCTTTTGCTTCTTTCCATATTGCATATAAAGTAACTTCGTAATTACCATTTTCATCTCTAACTAAACTATCTTTAATTGCGTCTAATTGGATTGTGCCACTTGAAACATAAATTGCTTCACCATTTTGTGTTAATGACCATCCTGCAAAAGTTTTTCCAGCTGGAGCTACAAACATTTCTTCCGTAATAAAAATTGTTTTACCTCCATATTTGCTAGTTGAACTTGCAATTTCACCAGATCCGCCATTAGCATCATATTTAATCGTTAATTTTGATTGCTCCCAAGTAGCAGTAACACGAATATTTTCATTTACTTGATATTCATAACCTTGTTGTTTATCGATTTCGCCTTCAATATCTTTCCAATACTCGTCTACATAGCGTTGGATTTTCCAGCCCTTAAAAGCATATCCTTCTCTTGTCCATGGATTAGCAGGTAAAATAACTTTATCACCTTTGTTAACTACTTTAGTTTCTGGCGCTATTCCAGTTATACCATTATTGTTATATGAACCACAATAGAATTCAACAGTATAAGTTATAGTAGGTTCTTCCCATTTAGCAAATAGTTCTACACTACGTGTAATAGTAACTTGTTCTCCTGAAGAATAAACTGTTTTAGTTTCTAAGTCTTCCCATCCTGCAAAAACTTTATCGCCATTGGTAATACCATCACCGGTTGGTAGAGTTGTAGGCATACCTAATACTTTAACCCATATTTCTTCTGGTGTATCACCAGTTCCACCATTAAGATTAAAAGTAATATGAACACCAAATTTTGCCTCTAATCTTAAATCACTTGTAACTGGTTCACTAAAATCATATTCTTCACCAAGTTCAGTACACCAATAACGGAATGTTTGACCTTCTTTAGTAGGATTAGTTTCAGGTTCTTCAACTGGTTTTCCTGATTCTACGTATTTAGTTGTAAATAAGGTTTCACCATCTGAATAAAAATCAACTTTGTATTTTTTGGCAACAAGTGTTACTTGAACTATAACATTTTCAGCTGGCATTGTAAAGCGATAATTTCCTTCTTCATTAGTAATGTTAACTTGTTCTGATGTTACCGATTCTAATACTTTTTCAGAATCTGTAACACTAACAGTGAATACTACTTCTTCGCCTGCTTCATAACCTTCTAGATTAACACCACTTACAGTATAACCAACGCCTGCTGGCACGGTTACTGTATATTTTGCAGGTGCTTTAGCATCTTTTAATTCAACTTGAACTGTGACATTTTCAGCTGGCATTGTAAAACTACAATTACCATCCTCATTAGTTATACTAACTTGTTCTGATGTTACTGATGCTAATTCTTTTTTAGGATCTGTAACTGTAATTTTGAATGTTACTATATTTCCTGCTGTATAATAATTATCAATTTCACTTATAGTATAACCTTCACCAGTTGGTATTGTTACTGAATATACACTTTTAAAGCAACCTGTAAGAACAACTGATAACATTATAACTAAACTAAGTAATATAGTTGTAATAAATGTTTTTTTCTTAAACATATTTTTCCCTTTCTAACTGATTTATTTTTTATAATTTGACCCAAGTATAAGTAAATGTACCTGCATCTTGATTTATAATAACGGTAATTTCATATTTATCATTTTTATAAAGTCTTGTAAATTTAACAACATTACCTTCAATGCTCGTACATGGTACACCACCATCACTAAATGAAGGCATATCTATACCATCAACATCATTTAATTTTCCGTACACATATGTTAATTTTCCGCTTTTGTGTAAATTTAAAACACTACCATCTTCGCAAGTAAGATTTTCAATTTTACCGCTTGCAGGGAAATTAAGATCTCCTGAAGATACAGTTGCCATTTTTTTATATGTAAAAGTAGTTCCATTAAAAGCAATATCATAAATACTATAAGTTTGACCATCTGTATCAACAAAATCGTTAATTTCTGCTCGATAACCTTTCATTTGGACGGTTACTTCTTTACCATTTAAAGTTGCTGTAAATGTATTTCTTACTTTATCTGATGAACTCCATGTGTCAGGGTCTAATTCACGTGGATCTTCAACTACTAAAATATAGTTACCATCTTCTGAGGTAAAGGTAACACCACCTGTACCAGCAAGTTTAAATTGATAAGTTTTTGATGATTGATCTTCAAGAGCATAATCAAATGTAATAGTATTATTTTCATAAGTACCTGTTGCAACAACATAATTGGTACTTACTTCTTCAAAGTCATAGAAAGTGATTGTTTTACCAACAATATTATATAACCAAATTTCACTACCATTAAAAGCTACTGCTCTTCCATCAAGGATAAGCGAATATGCACCATCAAAATACTCACCTGCTTCTTCGCCAGCTTTAAGCATTAACCTGCTATTAAAACTATACCAACTAGAATCAGCATAGCAAGCTAAAGCATATTCAATATTAGGAACGATGATGCGATATGATACGTTACCATAGAAAGCACCACCTGAACTACCCATACCACCATAAGAAGCAATGGTAGGATGAGTACTACCTCCACTAAATTCAACATAAAGAATATCACTACTTAAAATAGCAACTTCAAAGAAAGCAAGAGCAGCAATATTAGTTATGTTTTCACCTAAAACTACGTGTTTAATACTACTACAACTAGCAAAGGCACTTTCATCAATTGTTTTGATAGCAGGTAATTCTATTTTACCTGCATCATTAGCAAGTGATGTGCATCCCGCAAAAGCCGCACTACCTATTGTTTCAACTTTAGCAAAGTTTACGCTTACAAGTGATACACAATTTTCAAAAGCACTAGCACCAATGGTAGTTACATTACCAAGATCAACTGAGTGTAAATAAGTTGCTCCCCTAAACACACCATCGCCAATTGCTATAATAGTAATATCTGGTCCACCATATTCAGTTTGACCTACACTAATAGTTAAGTCAATTAAAACTGCAGCATCATTTTGACCATGATAACCGATTAGCGTACCATCAGAAGTTACTTCAAATTCTGGAAGTTTATTTACTTCAACTGAGCCTTTAATTCGATATTTATTAGCATTGCCTGAAGCATCAAGCCAAGCATTAGACCAAACACTAACAAAGTCATCTTTATTTTCTTCTGGAACAACAATTACAAAGTTGCCTGCAGGCCAACGGAATGGATCATTTGCATTATGCCAATCAATACTAATGGCATTAGGATCAGTACCTAAGAAAGTAACTCTTGTTAAAGTGTAATTATTTTGGAAAGCATTATTGCCTATTTTAGTTACACTTGCTGGAATAACGACTGATACAAGATCCATATCTTTAAAAGCATTATCGGCAATTTCATGAACGCTATCAGGTATTACAATAGCCTTAGAAGTACCAGTATAAGCAACAAGGACGCCATTTTCAATAATAAATCCATCATTGAAAAGACTAAAAGTTTTTGCTTGCCAATTTACATTAAAGTATAAAGTATCACTAACATAACCATCTTCATCATATACATATAAAGTACATAAATTACCACTAATCAAAGCCACACCACTATATTCACCAAGTGATGAAGTATAAGTAGCACCGCTATATCCATCAAACTCAAGAGTAGCCTCGTCATCTTCTTGATTAAAAATTCCACTATGAGTATCATCATATACTAAATAAATCGGTAATAGTGTATCACTACCTTCAAGGGTTTGCATACTTAAAGCAGTTAAAATAAAATTAAAAATAAGATCATCACTTTCAAAATGCCATTCACCTTGGAAGTCATAATAATTCTCACTACCTGAATATGCACCTTCCGCAATTAAAGTTTTAGTAATTTCTGATTCTTCATCATCGCTGTTAATTTCATATAGTTTGGCATAACCATAACCATTAAGCTCAAGTAATTTATCATATACTACTTCACCATTTTCATAAAGTAAATATGAACCACTTTCATTACCAAGTACAAAATAATAGCCTTTAATTGGTGCATCATCTGGTAATTCTACTTCATTTACTTGACCCTCTAGTAAACTAAAATTAAAGCCTTGAAGTGTAACATTATCAGGATCAATAATAGGTTCACCTGTTGTCGGATCTATTTCATAAAAATTATAATCACCATATTCTTCGTCTTTTTCATATATACCATAAATAGCTTTTAATTGATCACCAACCATGGTATTGTAGGTAGCTCTGCCATAACCATCAAGATAAAGAATATATTCACCTACAAGATTATAAACATAATCTTTTAATACATACATACCATATTCTTTGCCACGATAATAGAATATACTATTAGAAATGATACCAGTAAGGTCACCACCTTCTGAGGCATCAAAGTAAAAAGTAAATCCCACAACTTCTCCTGTTTCTTGGTCGATTTCCGCAAAGCCTAATTTTTTCTCCATACCATAGCGATCAAGAACAGCTGAACCAAAACCTACTACACTATTTCCAGCATAAATAATATCAGTTGATCCATCACGATCAATATATCCTTTAAGCCAACAAGCATAAAGTGTTAGATCAGTTGTAGGTGTATATTCAGCACCTACAATAAAATCGCCTTGGGTAAGATCAGCTTTACCACCTTCAGATGTTGCCCATCCCGCAAACATATATCCATTAGCTTCAAAAGTGCATTCTGGAACAACAAAAGATGTTCCTTTTTCAACTGATAGTGGCGCCATTTGATTATCTACTGTAACACCATCTGGTGCGTTTGCTGAAAAGGTTACTTTATAACCATCAACCATTGGAGTTGTTACAACAAATTTAGCATAATATGTACGATTTTCCGCTGGCATTGTTGTAGGTAATGTTACAACTTCACCTTCAGCTTTTTCATCTAAACACCACCCTAAAAAATCATAGTCTGTCTTAACTGGATCTTTTGGTAAATTTATTGTTTCGCCTTCTTTTGCATTAATTGTATCAATAACATTACCATCTGATATAAATGTTAATGTATACGTTGTCTCAATAGGTTTGTCATCCTTTTTACATGCTGTAAAACAAAAGATAAAAAATAACAATATTAATAATCGCAGGGCACTAAGCCATTTAAAAGAACTACTTTTTTGCGTCATTTTTTAAATCCCCTTTCAAAATTATAAACATATTTGTATAATTATATGTTTTTAACATTATAACATAAAAAAATATATTTTTTATATTTTACCCAATGTAAACGCTTTCTACAAACTATAATAAGGATAAACTAAAAATGCACCCTATAAAGATGCATTTTTAGTTTAGATATAACTTTAATAAAAAAGGGGTAAACAATCCTTTATACCCCTTTATAATCTAAATGGTTTTATTATCCTAAAATACTAAGTAATAAACCTGCTGCTACCGCACTACCTATAACACCTGCAACATTTGGTCCCATTGCATGCATTAATAAGTAATTAGATTTGTCTTCTTCAAGACCAATTTTATGAACTACTCTAGCAGCCATTGGTACAGCCGATACACCAGCAGCACCAATCATAGGATTAACTTTACCACCTGATAATTTACACATTAATTTACCAACTAAAACACCACCTGCAGTAGCAATACTGAAAGCTACCATACCTAATGCTAGAATCTTAACAAAATTTAAAGCATCTTCAGGGCCATTTAAGGTAGCTGTTGCTCCAACAGATAAGCCTAAGAAAATAGTAATAGCATATAGCAATGTTTTAGATGCTGCATCAACTAAGTTTGGTACAACGCCTGATTCTTTAATTAAATTACCTAACATTAACATACCAATTAATGGTGCACAAGATGGAATTAACGTAATTACTACTACCATAACAACAACAGGGAAAAGAATTTTTTCACCTTTTGATACTTTTCGTGCTTCAACCATTTTAATTTGACGTTCTTTTTTAGTAGTAAGAAGTTTGATAATTGGAGGTTGAATAATTGGAACTAAAGCCATATATGAATAAGCCACAACGGCAATGGTTGCACAAAGCATTTGTCCACCATCTGCTCCATTTAATAATTTATTAGAAAGGAAAATGGCAGTTGGTCCATCTGCTCCTCCAATAATACCAATTGAAGCTGCTTCTAAAGCATTAAAGCCAAGGAAAATAGCACCAAGGAAAGTAATAAAAATGCCAAGTTGAGCTGCAGCACCAAGAATCAAGCTACTAGGTCTAGAAATTAATGGTCCAAAATCAGTAGTTGCGCCAATTCCTAAAAAGATAAGTGGTGGAAAAATTTCCCATTCAACTCCTAAATGTAAAGTGCGTAATAAACCTGCTGCTTCACCATTATCACCTGCACTATATAAAGCTGGTGCAAGATTAACTAGTAACATACCTACACCAATTGGAATTAATAAATAAGGTTCAAAGCCTTTAGCAATAGCAAGATATATTAGTAAACATGCTACCACAATCATAATTAGTCTAAAAACAAAACTAAGTGGATCAAACTGCCCTTCATTTAAAAATCCCATTTGCTTGTAGAAATTTTCAAATAAATCTTTGATCATTTCCATAAGTAATTACCCGATTACTACTAAAAGTTGACCATTAGATACGCTATCACCTTTTGCTACAGCAATTGATTTTACCACACCTGATGTCTGAGCTACTACTTCATTTTCTAATTTCATCGCTTCTAAAATACAAACGACATCGCCTTCTTTAATTGTATCGCCTACTTTAACTTTAACATCTAAGATTGTTCCAGCCATTGGTGCATTAAGAGGACTACCTTCACCATTTGTAACAGTTGTATTTTGAACTTTAGAAGTTTCTGGATTAGGTGCAGAAATTTTAGCTGCGCTTTCAGTAACACTTTCTAATTCTACTTCGTAAACTTTACCATTTACTTTAACTTTATAAACTTTCATGTTTTTTCTCCTATCCTATTTGTTTAACTGAAACAACACGAACATTTTCGCCTGTTTCGTTATGATAATCGATTGTTGCAACTAAAGCTGCAGCCATCATATCGTCATCTTTTATATCTGCCATTGTAAATACTTTTTTCGTTTCTATTACTTGGCTTTTATTTGTTTTATCGTCTGTTTTAACTTTCTTTTGTGGGAAAAATCTAAATAAGGAAACAATTCCCCATATTAAAGCAAGCATTAAGAAAACAATAACAATACATACTAAAGCAATTAAACCTGCATTACCATAAGTGATAAATTCAACTGTTAAAACTCCTTTTTTAGTTATTTCATCAGTTATTTCAGTTACTCTTGTTAATACTGGGTTCCCTTTATCATCGATTACCATTTTTTCTGTGCCATCATCTTGCTTTTCCATTTTTTCAGTAAAGAGACCTTTAAATATTTTCCCTTTTACAACGATATTAGGCACATTAACCGAACCATCTTTTGATATCTTTGAATAGATTGGTTGATAAGAAGCACTATACTTAAAATCAGCAGTTGCTTCTAAATATATTTTATCATCACCATCAAAATAACCAATAAAAACGTAATCATCTTTACTATGGCTTTCATCATAATAAATAAAGTTGTCAGCTGTAATTTGATGATCAGCTGGTTTAATTTTAGAATTTTCTTTTTTGCAAGAAGTTAAAGTAATCATCATCATTAAAATTAAGACAAGCGATAATGCTTTAAAAATTTTTTTCATTTTATCACCTACCCTATTAATACTTCAAATTCTTCTACTTCATCTTTTTCTTCAGATACTGTAGGTTTAGGATTATTTTTAGCTTCTAAAAATTTAACGGCAACATTTTCAAATAAGGCACAAGATAAAACATCTTCATCTGATTTAACAATTGATCCATATTTAGCTTTCATTGCATCAAATTCAGGGGCAATATCATCAGCAGGACGATGTGTAATTATTGGTGCATCACCGATAATTTTCTTCCGTACTTCTTCATTTACTTCAGCTGGAGCTTTACCATATTCTCCTCTTAAATATGCTTTAACCTCACCAGGACTCATTTTATAACGTTCGCCACTAATAACATTCATAACAGCTTGCGTTCCTACCATTTGTGAAAGAGGAGTAACAAGTGGTGGATAACCTAAGTCTTTTCGCACACGTGGAATTTCATTTAAAACTTCTTCGTATTTATCCATTGCTCCTTGACCTTTTAATTGACTCATAAGGTTAGAAAGCATACCACCTGGAACTTGATATTTTAAGATATTAGGATTAGTAGTTAAAGCTTTAGGGTTTAAACCACCATTAGCAAGGAAACGATCTTTAACAACTGTTAATAAATCGCATGCCTTTTTTAAATATTCAAGATTAAGACCTGGATCATATTTAGTTCCTTGTAAAACATATTCTAAAGCTTCTGTGCAAGGTTGACTTGTACCACCTGAAAGTGGTGATAAAGCTGTATCAACAATATCAATACCAGCCTCAATTGCTCTCATTATCGTCATTTCCGCAACCCCACCCGTACAGTGAGTATGAAGTTCTAATGGTATTTTAACTTTCGCCTTAATTCTTGATACAAGTTCATAAGCATCATTTGGTAATAAAACGCCGGCCATATCTTTAATACAAATAGAATCGGCGCCCATTTTTTCAACTTCAATTGCAAGGTTAACAAAATAATCAATTGTGTGAACGGGGCTAGTAGTATAAGATAAAGCTATTTGGCAATGACCATCATATTGCTTTTTATATTTATTTGTTGCATCTACTGCACTTTTTAAATTACGTAAGTCATTTAAAGCATCGAATACTCTAATGATATTAATACCATTTTCAAGCGATTTTTGAACAAATTTTTCAACAAGTTCATCAGAATAATGGCGATACCCTAAAATATTTTGACCTCTAAATAACATTTGTAATTTTGTATTAGGACAAGCTTTACGAATTAAACGTAATCTTTCCCATGGATCTTCATTTAAGAAACGTAGACATGCATCAAAAGTTGCACCACCCCAAACTTCTAAGGCATAATAACCGGCCTTATCAAGAAGACTTGCAACTGGAAGAATATCTTCAGTTGCAAGACGTGTAGCAAGTAATGATTGATGTCCATCTCTTAAACAAGTATCAACAATTTTAACACCCATTGTGATTCTCCTTAAGATTGTTTTTTATTTTTATTGATTAGCATTCAGTAGTTACTTTTTTGATAGCATTAACAGCATCTTCAGGTAATTCTTCACGAGTGCCTTTTAAGCTATTAACATATTCAAGTCTTGAAGCCATTTGAGTTTTAACAAGGTCAAGATATGCTTTGTCACCAAAGTTTACTTCATAGCCTTCAAGTGGTAAATATTCAAGTTGAGTAAATGGTCCAAATGGAACAAATTTAGCTTGATGTTGAACAATTTCTTCAATTAAACCAAGTGTTACTTTTGGTGTAACTTTAGTATCTAAGAAGAAACCAGTATTGATGATATAGCAATCAACGTGTTTTTCTTCAAATAATTGTTTAAAGTGTTCATAATCTTTATGTAATTCATATAGTCTAAATGGATTAGCATATGGAACAAAGACTAATTTATTTAATTCATCAGCTGATACTTGTTCAGCAGTTGAACGCATTGTTGCAAGAGTTGCACCCATTACTGAAGCAAGAGCTGGATCATTTACTTTAACAACAGGAGGAAGTGATTTATCTTTCATAATCCAGAATATTGCATCAACCGGAGTATTAAAAGCATATTCACGATTACTTGTAGCTAAAACAGATTTAACTGTCCGACCATTGCCACAACAAACATCTTCAGTTACTAAAACAATTTTACCTTCACTATTTCTTGTTGCACCACAATTTTGAACTGTTAAGAAATATTTAGATTGAGGATTATCAAGTGGATAATCTTGTGTTTTATCAAAATATGATTGTTCAAGTGAAATTGATGAGCAATCTTTATTTGAAATAATAAATGCATCATCATGTAAAACAGTTGTATCAAGTTTACCACCATGATTTGATAAAGTAATAGTTGATTTACCTGAACCAGATAGACCGAATACGCCAATTACAGTTGATGAACCATCTTTGAAATTGAAACGTTTTTGGCCACCATGGCAAGCTGTATAACCATTTCTTTCTGCAATACTCCAAGCAAGTGTAAGAGTTCCTTTTTTGTGTTCACCAAAATATCTCATACCACAAAGCATTGCACAGTTGTGAGCTTGATCAAATAAAGCAAGACCTTCTGGGAAACGATCTGTTAACATATCAGGATCTGAATAAATATATATATCACCTTCATCAAGAACTAAAGAATCATTATACATTTTAGTATATTCTTTATCAACAGCTTGGAAATTTAAAATCCAAGAATAAAGGGTATTTTCATATCCTTCAGGAACAAGTAAATGAGCCTTTAACATAAACTTTTTGTCAAGTCCTACATATGCTTGAGCATGATACATTTTTTTGTTACGTGATGCAAATACTACTTCACGTACATAACCAGCATAATCTTCTACATTAGTTTCATCAACTAGACGACGAAGTTTAGCTTGACGTCCTGTTACTCTACCATCATTATAAAGTAAAACTTTAGCATCTTTTGGTAAACCAAATTTTTCAGGACTAACAACTGGTTGATCAGTTACAATTGTTCCAGTAGAATTTTTTGCAAGTTCATATGCTTGAGCAAGACTTGTTACTTCAACTACATTATTACGATAAAATGCAGTTTCAATCGTTGTACGAATACGGCTATAAACCTTTTTGTTTTGAGCACCGATTTCGCTCATAGGTAAATTGTTTTTTGTTGCCATAATGGCCTCCTCTATTTATTTTTATTTTTTTAACTAAATTAAAAACGCAAAAAGCATACTGATGTATCCTCTTTGCGTTCGTAGCAATCGGTATTTTATTATTCGCGCATTCATATACATCAAACGCTTATTTACTTTATAAATATTGATTTTTATAAAAAAACCAAATTTTACAAAGTTATTATACCACATCTACTTTTTTTATTCAATTCAATTGCTTATTGCAAAATGTTGATAAGTCTTGTTTTTTATTCATATTCTATGTGATTTTCTTCACACCAATCAATTGCGATTTGTTTATATTTTTCATCTCGAAATTTATACCAATCATTAATAATACCTAAATAAAAACATTCATCTTTAAATCTTCTAAAAGCACCACGGCCAGTAATGGCTTTAACTAATCTATTATAGGTTTGATCGTCTTCAATTGATGCAACAAAGTGTTGTATCATATGATATTCATTAATATCATATCTACTAGGAAGCACTAAACAATGATCATATAACTCATCAATTTCAGCTTCACTTAATTTAAAATCACTTGTAATATATATTATTTCATAAGTTTGTGTATCTAATAAAGCCATTTCATCATATTCGCTATTAGCAAAATATAAAGCATTTATTATCTCATTTAATTTTATTTTCATTGTTTTTTCCCTTTTAAAATATTTATTATTTCATCGCTTTGGCTTGAAAATAACCTGCAACAGCGATCATTGCTGCATTATCAGTACAATTTTTAATGGATGGATAAGTAAGACGGATTTTTAATTGATCCATTGCTTCTTGCATTTTTTCGCGTAGGCCACTATTAGCCGCAACGCCTCCTGCAAGTAAAACTTGTTTAGCATTATAATTGGTAGCAGCCATTACGGTTTTACTAACTAAAACATCAACGACAGCATCTTGGAAACTAGCGGCTAGATCATTATTATCTAAAGTCTCATTTCGATCTTTGGCTTTATTGCTAAGGTTAATCACAGCTGATTTTAAGCCCGAAAAACTAAAATTATAACTGTCTTTAGCAAGTTTAATATGTGGCAATTTATAAGTTGGTTTACCAAGTTTGGCCATTTTATCTAAAATAGGGCCACCAGGATAACCTACGCCTACAACTCTTGCGACTTTATCATAAGCCTCGCCCACCGCATCATCTAAGGTTTCCCCTAAAACTTCAAATTGGAAATGGTCATTCATTAAAACAAGTTCGGTATGGCCACCTGATACAACTAACGCAACAAGCGGAAAAAGAAAATCACTTTCTAAATAGTTAGCATAAATATGACCATAGATATGATTTACCATTATTACGGGCTTTTGATAGGCCATTCCAATAGTTTTTGCTGCATTTACTCCAACCATCAATGAACCTATTAAACCCGGTTCGGCGGTTACTGCTATCATATCGATATCATCATATGATAATTTAGCTTCTGTCATTGCGGCATCTAAAACATAAGTTATTTTCTCAATATGACGTCTGCTAGCAACCTCGGGGACAACTCCTCCATATAATTTATGAATTTCTTGGGTATAAACAACATTAGTTAAAACTTTTTTGCCATCTTCAACAACGGCTACACTTGTTTCATCACAACTTGATTCAATTGCTAATATTTTCATAGATACTCCTTCATTAATACTAATGCATCTTCACCATTTTGATAATAGTTCTTACGTATACTAATATTTTGAAAACCATTTTTAGTATAAAAATTAATAGCTTTAGCATTAGATGGTCTAACTTCTAATGTTATGCGTTTTAAAGTTGGCAAATCCTTTTTAATTTGATCAAACAAACTTTGACCGATTCCTTTTCTTTGATATTTTTCATCAACCACAAAATTCAAAATTTCAGCCTCATCTAAATAAGCATATCTACCAATATAGCCTACTACTTTATTATCGATTTTAGCAACGTAAAATTTAGTAATATTACTATTTAATTCTGATTCTAAAAGTTCTTCACCTAAAGTTTCTTTTAAAAAAGCCTCCTCTAATAAGACTACCGCTTTAATATCGGCTTTTGTTAAGGGGCTTATTTTAACCATTGATTTCACTTCGTAGGTAGTTTGGCACATAACTATAAACATCTTCTTCTTTGTATAATTGATATTTGAGTAAATTTAGTGATAATTGTGGTTTTTTAAATAAACTTTCGGTTGGTTCAATTAACTGATAATTAGTAAATTTATCTAGTGCTTCATCATTTGTGAAAGCATCATCTGATAATAGGTGCAAATCTTGTTTTTCAACTTTAGCGGTTTTATAATAACTATAATTTTTTTTAGCGATAATTTTCGCAAGGTAGTAAGTTTCGTCTATATTTTCTTTGGTTAAGGCCGAAACCATTAATAAATCAAGCGTTGAAAAGCTATATAGTTTTATTTTTTTAATAAGGGCTAAGACTTTCGCAATTGTGCCTGATATTCTTACCCCCGTATAAGATCCTGGTCCTCTTCCAACATAGATACTATCAATTTCATCTATTAAGATATGATTAGTATCTAAAAAATTTTTAAGCGTATCAACTAGCGTTTCCGAGTGATCATTTTTACTACTACGAACAAGGGTTGCAATTTCATCTTCATCTACAATTGCTAAATATAAATAATTAGTTGAACTATCAATAAATAATTTCATATTTTTCCTCTACTGCTTTTAAAACGTTAGTTGGCATATTGGTCAAGACTAATTTTCTAGTTGTATCATCTAGTCGATAAATATCAATATACCAAGTGTTATTCGGTAAAAGATCTTGAATAATATGAGCCCATTCAATTATAGTTAGGCCATCTTGATAAAAGTATTCTTCTAATTCAAAATCTTCATGACTATCATTTAAACGGTATACATCTAAATGATATAAAGTTTTAATATGATGGTGATTATTAGTTACATCATAAGTTTTCATAATCGTAAAAGTGGGACTATTAATAATTCTTTTTATTCCTAGTGCTAGACCAACACCTTTAGTAAAAGTTGTTTTCCCAGCTCCTAAATCACCATTTAAAGCAATGACCGTTGATGGTGTCG
The DNA here is from genome assembly GCA_947591495.1 of uncultured Bacilli bacterium. GTDB lineage: Bacteria > Bacillota_I > Bacilli_A > ML615J-28 > CAG-313 > CAG-313. Next base: position 44,081 of record CANQDG010000001.1, on the reverse strand, counting down.
CGGCCATCGTTAAGTCATATGCTAACTTTTGCATTTCTTCAACACTTTTAATTTTAATCATTAGTTTTTCCATTTTGTTCCTCTAAATAGTCTAGAATACCCAAATAAATCAAAGATGCCACTTTAGCTAAACCATCATCACTTGTAAGTAAAACTAAATCTAACTCATTTGTTAGAAATCCTAGTTCAACTAAGCAACCAATTTTATTAGTGTTATCTAGCAAATATTTCCCATTTAATTCTTTAGCAACTCTTTGATTAGTTGCATCAACTGTATATAAATAATTCATAATTTTCGTCGCTAGTAATAAGTTTTCATCATAACGAGTAGTAAAAAAAGTTTGAGCTCCTTTGACTGTTTTACTAGGATAAGCATTAGCATGAATTGATATATATATATTACATTTTGATTTATTAATCAAACTAACTCTTTTTAAAATGTCATCTCTTTTATTTTTAGCTAAAGCTTTATCAGTAGTTCTTGTCATTTTTACTTTAAAACCGGTTTTTTCTAAATAAGATTTTAAATATAAACACGTCTTTAAAGTTATATCTTTTTCAATTGTATGTTCATCATAACTAGTAGCACCACCATCAAAACCACCATGACCTGCATCTAAATAGATTAAAATTTCATTTTTTGCTTGATGAGCTATAACCGTTTTAACCGAAAAAAAGCTCATAAAGCCTAGAATAATAAAAGTCAAAAATAAAAATAAAATGTATTTGTGTCGCTTTTTCATATTTCACCTATGACATTTTATTTTTAAGTTTTTTCTTTTATGACTTTTTAAACAAAAAATTCTTTTAAAAGGTCTTTTAACTTGGCTTCTTGTTCATTTGTTAAAGGTGGTAGAACATTATGATCATTTTTAACATGTCCTTCAACGGTATTTAAATGATATTTTATCATTACCCCATCTACTACTTTAACAAAAGTAGGAGCATTAAGGCGGTTATTAGCCTCATCTATTGCTTGATAAAAATAGTCATTAGCAAGCCGTAAATATTCAACATGTCCTTTTGCTTGTTCATTATCTCTAATTTCTTTAAGATTTAAATAATAAATTTGTTCAACATGATTATCTTTTGCCACTTCATTTAACACGGGCATTAAGGCTTGACACCATGGACATTCAGGAAATCCCATGATTAAATAAAACGATTCATGGTTTTCTAATTTGGTCAAAACGTCTGTAACTTCTACTTCTTTATATATATGATTTTTATCTGTTAATTGGGTATAATTTTGCATAATTTCATCTTTCTTACAGCTTGAAAGGGCTAGCATAAAAAATATTATAAAAAATAAAACCATTATTTTTCTATTCTTTTTTATTTTCATCATATTCATCAATCCAATTTTGTAATTTTTCATTTAAAGGCTTAAAACCAATTTCATATTCAGGAATATGACATCTAATTCCACGGGTTTTATGGATTTGTTTATAACTCAATTTTACGCGATGATTTTCTTCATCAACTTCTAATACCTTAAGTCTTAATTCTTGACCAATTTTCACAAAGTCATTAATATTTTTAACATAATTATCAGAAAATTCTGAAATATGAACAAGGCCATCATAATCCCCTACTACCACAAAAGCCCCATAACCTAAAATATTCGTTATTTTAGCATTAACAATATCGCCCGGTTTCATATTTCCTCTTCAACTACCTCTACACCAATGACTCCGGGAACCTCTTCTAAAAGTAAAGCTTCTACACTATTAGTAATTGTATCACCAATTGATGAACAACCAATACATGCCCCAAGGACCTTTACATAAACGATTCCATCTTGAAAGCGGACAAAATCAATATCACCGCCATCAGCATTTAAATATGGTCTTAATTTTCTTAAGGTTTGTTTAATTAATTTAACTATTTTTTCATCATTCATTGTTATCACCTTTTCATTATTATTATACACCAATTTATTTATTTTAGGTTAAAATTTGTTTTTATTTTCCTTTTTGTATAATATTTTATTTTTTTCATATATATAACTATGAATAAAGAAAACCAAGAAGATTATGATCGTCTCGTCTTTGAGGATAACATTTCGGTCATTTTAATTATCCTCAGTATCTTAAATATTAAAGCCAATCAAATTATCGAAGAAGCCCTCATAAATAAAAAAAGCCATAATATTCAAAAGGCTTTACAAATTTACCGGTTTATATCTGCTGTTTCTATTTTAATCTATTTATATTTTGTTTTACGAAATTATAATTTTTATCAAGCAACGAAAAATGATGATAAAAAAGTCGATGAAAATAATTTAGAAAAAATTCGTTTAATTGGAAGTATTTTAATTTTTATCGGAACTTTAATGCTTGCATATGTTAGTTTTAATCAAAAAGAACCTATGGGTGAGGTAGAAATAGGTTAAATAATTAGTCTTCTTGATTCATCTTTATAAAAAAAAGCAAAATGCCATAAAGCACTTTTGCTTCTTTTTTATAATAAAGGACTAAATATTTTAACAATAGCTTTTAATAATTTTTGCAAAGCATTATTTTTTATCATATCTTTCTTAAACCAAATTGATTCTTCTTGGGTTTTTAAAAAATCACTTTTCATTTCTAAAATAGCCTCATCATTAAAAATCCAAACGCCATTTTCAAAGTGATGAACTAAACTACGATAATCAAGATTAATAGTTCCAATCATTGCATATTCATCATCAACAATATATGTTTTAGCGTGAATAAAGCCAGGTCGATATTCATATATTTTAACTCCTGCATCAATTAAGGAAGCATAATAACTTCTTGTAATCATAAAAACGATTTTCTTATCGGGAATATGGGGTGTAATAATTCTAACATCAACACCTCTTAAGGAAGCATTTTCTAAAGCTTGGACAATTTCATTATCAATTATTAAATATGGTGTGGTAATATAGACCAACTTTTTAGCTTGATTTAACATATTTAAAATTAACGTTTTAGCTACTCTTTTTTTATAAACAGGATTAGGTCCATCACCAAATGGTACACAAAAACTTTTACTTTCACCCTTTTTTAAGTTATAATATGGTGCAAATTCATATTGCGGTTTTTTATCATTAATATAAAAATCCATTAAAAAGAGTCTTGTTAATTCAACAACTGCTTCGCCTTCCATTCTTATCCCAACATCTTTCCAATAGCCAAACTTTTCAATTTTATTAATATATTCGTCCGCAATATTAATTCCACCCGTATAGCCAATGATGCCATCAATAACAGTAATTTTACGGTGACTTCGGTTATTAAACTCATTATTAGCTTGACCGCGTAATTTGGAAAAAGGAACAGTTTTAATTCCCAATTTCGTTAAGGTTTTATAATAATTACCTGGCAAAGTTTTCATACAACCAATATCATCATAGACAATTTTAATCTCGACTTGATTTTTAACTTTTTCTTTTAAGATTTCTAAGATACTATTCCAAAAAAGACCTTCTTCGATAATAAAATATTCCATAAAAATAAATTTTTCAGCCTTTTTTAAATCTTCTAATAAATTATTATAATAAGCCTCACCCGTTGAAAAATATTTAAAATTGGTATTTTGATATAAATGTGAATCAGCTAACTTTTTTAAAATAATACTTGAAGCATAAGCTACTTCATTTGTTTTTTTTAATTCATTTAAGGCAATTTCATCATTAACATTAACGGCTGCATTTTTTAGTTTTTCTAATTTTCTAATTTGCTTTTTAGAAAATTTTCTTGAATAAAACATAAAGTAAAGCATAAACCCAATAACCGGAATTATTAAGACAACTAATAACCATGGCACTTTATAATCAGGGTTGTCACTCGAATTAGCAATTAAAAGCACACAAAAGGCTTGCGTTATGACGGCCGCTATATAAAAATATGGTAAATTAATTGTCAAGCCAATTACAATCAGCATAATGGCAATAATTTCAAATAAAATAATTAACATTGCTAAAATATAACGAAGGGGAATATATTTAATCTTCTTTTTTATTATTCTATGAGTTTTTTCTTTCTTAGCCATTTTTATACTCCTATTTAATCTTATTATAACATTTTTTTTACTATTTGTATAATAAAGTATTTTTTTAAATTGGTAATGATTGAATAGTTCCTTCTCCTAAATAATAATAATATGGCACTTCACCTTGAATAATACTTGAAGCAAGTAATAAATTAGTTGTATAAGCTATTTTAGTTTGTTTAAGGGGAATTATTGTTTCAACATCAACATCAATTTTTAAATATACTTCAAATAAGGAATTATTAATTCCATAATTAACTAAATTAGTAACAATATCTGTTTTATAAGAAGTAATCGGTAATACTTCAATTCTTACGCTTGGTCCAATCGTAGTAAAAAGAGCTCTTGATAATAAAATACCAATGGGAAGATTAATGGCTTGAATGGAATTTTCTAAAGTTCCCTCTTTTAAAAGACGTGATAAAATGGTATTGGTTGAAGAAATAATTTTATTAGTTTTCGTGCTATCAATAAATATACTACTAATTTTACCTTCAGTATTATATTTAAATTGTAATAAATCATCGGCTTCACTTGTAATATTGCTTAAAACAATCGCATCAGCTAAGACATTTGAAATTGTGGTCGTAATTTCTTTTTCTAAATAAAGATTAGATTTTTCACTAAAATAATTATCAATTAGCGTAAATGTGATAAGAGGAATTAAAATAATAAAAACAATAATTAAAACTTTTTTCATAAATCGTTCTCCTACTTTATTATATTATTCATTATTGCTATTATATTATTATATTTACAAAAAAAGGATTACTTACTAAATAGTAAATAGTCCTTTTTATAACTAATTATTATAGCATCATTTTACTTGCTTTTAAAAAGATTTAAGTTGCTATTTTTTGATTAATACGACTGCCTCACAAGCAATGCCTTCGCCTTTTCCAACCAATCCTTTTTTTTCTAAAGTTGTGGCTTTAACATTGATGAATTGGCATCTAGTTAATTCTTTAATATTTTGGGCCATCAGGGCTTTATAATTTTTTAAATTAGGTTTTTCTAAATAGATAAGAATATCAATATTTTCAATTGTATAATTTAAGCTTTGAACCTTTTTTATTACTTCTTCTAAAAAGATTTTAGAATTAGCATTAAGATATCTTTTATCATTATCAGGAAACCAATCACCAATATCACCTTGACTAATAGCCCCAATTAAGGCTTCTGTTACCGCATGATATACCGCATCAGCATCGCTATGCCCCATTAGACCATAATCGGTGGAAAATTTAATTCCCCCAAGATATAAAGGGCGATTCTTCGCAAAGGGATGGAAATCAAAAGAATGACCTATTTTATATATACTATCTTTCATTAAAATATATTTTAAATAATCTAAGTCTTCTTTAGTGGTAAGTTTTAAATTAGGCCTTGATTCTTCAATAAAAGCGATCGGATATTCTTTTTCAAAAAGCATAATTTCATCAGTAATATTGGCATCATCTTTCGTTTGTAAGATTTGTTGATACAATTCTTGATGAAAAAATTGCGGGGTGGTTGTCGCTTTTAATTGTTCCCGATCAATGGTTGTTACTTCTTCGTTAACCATTTTAACTGTATCATATATTTTATGATAAAGTGATCCACATTTATAGTTTGTGCTTGCCAAAATGATATTATCTAAATCTTCTTTTTGAATTAATGGTCTAGCTACATCATGAACTAAAACAACCTCACTATTAATGAAAGCTAACCCTTTTTTGAGACTACCAAGTCTAGTTGTAGCACCAACTGTTATAAGAATTTTTTCATCAAAATAATTATTATCAACGATTTCTTTAACCATATCTATATCTTGTTTATGACATACTAAAACAATTTTTTCGATTTGTGGATGATGATAAAAAACCTTTAAACTATACATAAAAAGTGGTTGTTGATCGATTTGATACAAAGTTTTTTGTTTTAAATTATCAAATCTTGTGGAAGAACCGGCCATTAATAAGACTGCACTAATGGTCATCTTCGACTTTTTCTCCTAAAATGGTATTTAAAATATCTTCGGTTTTATTAACAGTATTAGAAATATTTTTAGTTGTTAAATTATTTAAAATTTCGAGTTCATTTTTAGTTTTGGCATTTTGATAAACTTGTTGTTCGGAAATTCTTAAAATAGAAATTAAACCATAATCTTTTCGCATATAGATGGAATCTTCTTCTACTTGATAAAATTTAGGGCCTATTTTCATCCGATATTTGATTTTAGTTACCGAAAGACTATTAACAGTTTCAGCTTGTTCGATATAACTGTTAACATCATCAGGATGAATTTTCGCAAATAGTTCCTCAAAAGTATATTCTTTTTTTGTTGTATTCGTATATATTCTCATACATTCAGTTGCTACATATACTTTGTTTTGAAAATCATAATACATAATTACGCCTTCAGATAAACTCATCATTACATCAAGTTGTAAGTAAGCATCTTCTAAATCAACACAAGCATTTCGAACTAAATTTTTTAATTTATCTATTACGGCTAGTTTATCTTGATAAAAATAAATATTGCGAGCAACAAGCATTTTACCAATAAAGATCGGTTGAACAATGGCATCATATTTTACAATTTCAGTTTCATCAGGATTATCTTGATTTTTCGTTTCAATTTCCATTTGGAATTTATAACGTTTATGTTTGCTATTGCATTCTTTAAATTCAGCTAAAAATTGTGTTACATAATCTAAACTAAATTCTTGTTTATTTAAAGATTTAATATCAAAACTATCAAAAATAAATTTCCAACCACGATTATGTAAAACTTCTTTTTTAGAAAGTTTGAGTAGTTTTAATAAAGAACTACTACAATCAGTGATTTTTTCATTATAGTTCATTTGAATGAAAAAATCATATTCAGTATTTTTCAAATATTCAGTTGTTTTATCACTAATTTCCTTTTTAGCATAAATAATTAATACTAAACTAGCTAATGCATATAATAAAACCAAACTATCTAATACAATTAAAAAGATGATCCAGCCGGTAGCTAATTTTACAAAAAGACATACAACAAAAATAATAACGGAAATTAAACTATCAACAAAAGTTAACCGATTAAAGCATATTAATTTAATCGCCCAAATAGTTAAAATAAAGACTGTTAATAAACAAATGGCAACTATTTGACCCTCAGTAAAATTGGCGGTAAACATCTTTATTTTACTCCTTTCTATCTTACGATAATTTGTTGATTTAATGAAGTTTTAAGACTTTCTAATGAGATATTGCCCGTAATAGTACCATCAACGGTTGTCGCAATATGACCTGTTTCTTCGGACACAACAATCGTAAAAGCATCACTTTGTTCACTAATACCAATCGCAGCACGATGTCTTGAACCATAATGTTGAGGAATGTCTTTTTTAGTGCTTGGTGTATAAAAAGCACTAGCACATTTGATACGATCACCTCTAATAATAACAGCTCCATCATGTAAAGCAGTATTAGGATGGAAAATAGTTTCTAATAACTCAAAAGTTACTAAAGCATCAAGTTTAACTGAACCTTCAACAAGTGTGTTTAATGTATGTTCTCTTTCAATTGTAATAATTGCCCCAATTTTTCTACTAGATAAATGGTCGACTGCTTTGATAAGGGTTTCTATTAGTTCGGTTTTTACTTCTTGGTTGTTTAAAAATTCTTTGGAATGTTTTTCTACGGCTTTTTTACTGAACATTTTTTTATATTCTGGCAAGTAATATAAAATGGTCATAAAGCTTAATAATACTAATAAAACAGTTATAGCAACTGCCGCAATATAGCTTTTTGCGATTAAACTAACTATAATTAATAATACTAATGAAGTATATGTAATTATAATTATTTTTGAATGTACATGTTTAAAAATAAACAAAAATAAAACTACTATTGCAAAAATGATAACAACTATTCCCCATACAAAACTAAACCATCCATATGGGGGTACAAAATTTTCATTAGCTAACATGATTTTTCTCCTTTAATACTATATTGTTTAAGTATTTTATTATTTCTATATTATTTTCATCTTTGGCATAATCTAAAATCGATAAATTTTTTTCATCAACCAAATTAATATCAGCACAGTGATTGATTAAAATTTTGATACATTTGATATTGCCACATATGGTCGCAAGATGAAGAGGGGTTTGTTCAAATTCCCCCGCAATATTAACATCTGCTCCGTATTTAATAAGTAGTTTCATTGCTTTTTCGTTGTTTTTAAGAATAGCTTGATGAATAGGTGCTTGATAGTTATCATCACAAATATTAGGATTACAACCATAATCAATAAGCGGTTTAATTAATTGATTAGCATAATTTTCTACCACATAATGCATCAGTGTTTTACCACGATAATATTTACTATTGAAATTAAAACCAACTTCATAAAGCTTTTTAAACTGTTTTTTAATTAATTTAATGGGAGGTTTAGCATTTTTTAATAAACTAATAATCTTTAAAATTTCTTCACGATTAGATTTAGCCATTTTATTTTTCCTCATTAGTAAATTCATTAACTACTTTGTTAAAATCATTGAATAAATCTAGCATATAGACATATTCGATTTTCCAACCTCTTTTACTATATTCATCATGATAATAAATATAGTCATCAATAAATGTATTTAAATCTTCATTTTCTTGGCCTAAAATAATAATGCCAATTGGTTTTCTTTTGCGAATGATTAAATCAAAACGACCAAAGCCATTTTCAACTTCTAAATTATGTTTGCTTAATTCTTCTTTGAAAAGGCGGACAATTTCGGTTTCTTCTTGGTCATCATTAATAATTTTACCCATTGATTTACGAATCATTTGTTTAATTTTAGTATTCTGAGCTTCAATTTTATTTTTCATAAAATAAATTGATGCCCCGCTATGTACAACTAAAAAGTTACGGAAAACTAATTCTTTAACGGAATCTTCTAAATCTTTAAAATCATCAAAATAAACAAAGACATCATTGACATAACGATTACATTCAGTTAGAGCATTAAGAATTCTTATTTTATAACATAAAAATTCAATAATTTCTACGGGTGAAAAATAATCGGCTAATTTTTCCACCATCGCAGTATAAATTAATCTTCTTGTTTCTTCTTTAGCAACTAAAATATTAATAATATGCTCTGGCTTTTTCTTAAATGTTTCTAAAATATCATTTATAAAATCATCAAAATTATCACTCATCACAATATTATATTGATTATCATATGAGTATATATATTGATTATTTTTAGTCCATAAATTATTAAATTTTGAATTAGCTAATACATAACGTCGATTAAAATTAATCGTACAAGGCTCGCCAAGTCGTTTCATTAAAGAATTAGAAACGGAACTTTTAAATGAACGGCTACCGAAAACAATAACTTGTTTACACTCTGATATACGGCTATACTTATTAGATGATGAAAGATGGGCATCATCAATAATAACTAAATCAAATGGTTCTAAATTAAGATTGCTATTAAAAATATTTAAATCACTTAAGAATAAACTTGTGTTTAGATGTTTAATGCTTAAATCAATAATTTTATTATATTCATTGAATTTAAGATTACTAAAATTAACATTATTCTTTTTCAAAGCATTACTACGACTCTTTAATTTGTCTAAATTATTTTGACAATAACCGAGTTCATAACGTTTATAATCACTAATAATTTCTAAACCTTCGTTAATATTATTTAAAATTGGGTATTTTTCTAAAGCTTCTTTTTCGTATTCTAAAAGGATTGAATAAATAAAACTTTTAGATACCCCAATACCATATTTACAACTACGAATGCAATCAAAAAGATTTTTAAAACCAAATTCTAAAAAATTTTGTGTTAATTCATTAATCGTTAAGATTGGTTCTATTTGATTGCTTTTATCAATAAATTGTTTAAATAGTTTAGTATTAGCATCAAAACTATTAGTTAAGAAATCGGGTTGACTTCCTTTGAAGCATACCGCAAATTTTCGATAACATTCATTCCATTTATCATATAAATTATTTAAATCTTTTGCTTCTTCTAACAATTCATCAAAAGTTTCATCAGTTAGTAAATTATTAATATTATCTTTATTAATTAAAACTTTTAAGAATTCATCATAATGCTCAATCGTTCGACCAATTTCATTAATAATTGTATCTAAACCATTATAGTATTTTCCTAGATTTTGTTTATATGTATCAGCATGATTGATAAGATTATCTTGTAAATCTTGATATTGTAAATCGGTTTTAATTAAAGTTACCATCTCATCATATTGAACGTGTTGTGAATTATTAAAAATAGTTGATATTTCTGTTTTTAATTTATCAATATTTTGTAAGTATTTGCGACAAGTCTTTAGCGATGAAACTTTATTAAAGACGTTATTATCATCAATGATAATATTATAATATCTTAAATTAGTACAAATACTTGTGGTGCGATATCCTTCTTCTTTACAATCTTTTAATATTTGGTTAACTTGTCTTAAATATTGCAAATGATTTTTCTCATTACTCATTTTATTTAAAAAGGCTTCAAAATAAGTTTTTTGAACATTAGAAAGATCAGCTATAAAATTAGCAAATTGCACAAATACACTAATAAATTCTTCACTGAATTCTTTTTTATTAAAAATAATGGCTAATTCACTACTAATATTTTTACGAAGTTTACCATATTTATATATATTATCAATAATATCTTGAAGATTAGTATGATTTTGTTTAATAGCTTTTTTATTAAGAAAAGCACCAAATGAATGTTTAGGATTTTTTCTTTTTGATGCTGAATCAATGAGATCAGTTGTTAATAATTCAAAATGATTCAAATAAGTAAGTAAAAATTCACGCACTTCTTGGTATTCATCATAAACATTTAAAATATTGTCACAATGCTTAGTAAATAGTGCTGAAGAATCTTGATATTTTTCAAATAAGATAATATCTAACTTATTATTTGATAAAAGATTACTAAGACCGGTAATGAAATTATAAGTGTTTTCATCTAAAATAGTAGGATTAAAAATATTAGATAAAGTAGCACTAATTTTATCCATTTTAAGCACATTATCATTTATTTCATTACATAGACGACTAAGGCTATCACCATAACTAATAAGACGATTAATAAAAATAGCATTTTTAGTTTGATAATCTTTATCAATTTTAATGTATTTTGAAGCAATAGTATCAACGATTTCCTTCATTCTACCTATTTGATAATTTTTACAAACGGTACTTTCATAATATTTATTAATATTATAGTTAATATCAACAAGCGATTGAATTTCTCTTAAATTGGTTAAAATTTTTCTTCTAACTTCATCTTTTTTCCATTTTGGTAATGGTCTAACCGATACAAAGCTATAAATATGCAAAATAATTTTATAAAGTTCGTTAATATTACTTGGCATCATAATACCATATTTATTAATAAACTTTTTCAAAGCATCATTGGTTTTTTTATGAATCAAAGCTAAATCTTTAATGCGGCTAATGATGTCATCAATGGTAATATTATTATGTGATACTTGGAGACGATGCCAAATATTATCAGCATACAAATCAATTACTTTTAAGGATTCTTCGATTGTTTCTAATTGATGATAAATTAATTCAGCTTCATGATATTCAAGTTTAATTTCTAAAGGCATTTGGTAAACATCAGGGTATTTTTGTTTAATAAGCGCAAGATAATTGAAAATATTATTAATTTTAAATCCATGAAGTCTTTTTTGTAAAGTATTTGGCAAAACGAAAATATCTTTAATAATGGTATTTGAAATACCTTTTGTATCAATTCGTTCAAACGTAACTTTATCGCCTAAAAGTCTTTCGAGATTATTATCAACATTTAATAAATTTTGGGTTAAATCATAAAGGTAGTTTTTCATACCTAATGCACAAAGATTCTTTTCTAAATCAAAGATGTTATCTAAATCTTGATTGACATATAAAATCTTTTTATTTTTCATAATTTGGTCGGCCATAATATTTATAATGGTATGCGTTTTACCACTACCTAAATTACCATCTACTGCGAATCTATCACCATCATTAGCTTTTAATAATACATATTTTTGAAGTGTATTAGTTGGCATAATGGCATTAATATTTTTGTAATATTTTTCAAAAATATTTTCTTCGGTCATTTCATTGATAGAGCCTTCAACCGACATATATGCTTTATCTAAAATAATATCAGGATATTCAACAAAAGCAATAGTTAAATAATTATCAGGTTGAACCGTTGTATGCATATCCTTTGCTAAATCAATGCAAAGTTTATCAATATCTTTAGCACTAGCAAGCGGATGGTTTAAATAATAATCATTAAATTTTTTATTATCAACTTTAGCACTTTCACAAATATTTGAAGCATATTTAATTAATTGGGTATTAATAACAGGATCATCACAAACAACTAATTCGGTTTGAAAGATAGCTTTATCAATTTCATTATCATAGTCAAATTTATAATTAAATTCAAAAGGTATTAAAACCACAGGAGCATATTTTTCACAGCCCTTTTCGTCAAAAATTTTAACGATACCAGCTGTAATGAAAAACTTTGAAGTAGCATTTTTAAGCCGTAAATTAATTAAATAGTTTAACTGATAATATAAGTCGGTCTCATAATTACTGGTGATTTGTCCAATTCCTTCACATAAACGACCTAAATTTTCATTAGCTATTTCTATATCTTTGGCTTGTTCTTCTGATGTTTTTTCATGACCTTTTACATCATTATCTAAATTATGAGGAATAATTAATTCTCCTAATTTAACTTTTTCTTTTTTGATAATTTTATTTAAAACGGCCATATCAATCGTACCAATTTCAATATAATAATCTTTTTCTAAGACGTTCATTAAATGTTGGTTTCGACCTTGAATGTAATATTTTCTTTCGTTTTTGGCTTTCATAATTTTTACCTCGCATCTTTGATGCATAATACTCCACTTTATAGTTTATTATATCACTTTCTTTCTTTTTATTAAAGTAAAATGGGAAAAAAAATACTTAATATTAATTTATCAAACTTTTTTAATAAATTATAATAATATGTAATTGTCAATTTTTCCTCCATAATTGCTATCAATTATAACCAAAGGATAATTATCTATGTTAAAATAATAATGTTTGTATCAAAATATGCAAATAGTCTTATAAAAACATCTATTTTTTTTATATATGAAAGGGAGAAAAATTATGTTTTGTCAAAATTGTGGAAATCAAATTGATGATAATGCGGATGTTTGTATCAAATGTGGATGTTTAATAAATAAATCTACAAAAATTACCGAAGAAAAACCAATCAATGCTATGGCAATTGTTGGGTTTGTGTTTTCGTTTATTTTAGATATGGTTGGCTTAATTTGTTCAATTATAGCACGCAATCAATGTAAAAAAACAGGTGAAAAAGGAATGGAACTAGCCACCGCCGGTATGATAATTTCGCTTGTATTTTTATCATTTAAAGTTTTTGCTATTTTACTTGCAATTATAATATCTACGTTTTTTTTAATAATATAGTTCAAAAAGTACATAACATTTACTTTAATAGGTAAAGATTATGTACTTTTTTTATCTATTTTATGAGTGCTTAGCCATTATCGAAACATCATTTTTATTTTTATATTATTAGTTTATATCGTTTTTTTGATAAAATATGATATAATACTTGTATAAGCACAAGGAGGGAAAGATGAAAAAATTTATTAATTTTTTGGTAGTTTTAATAACTATTTTATTTATAAGCGGTTGTACTACGACAACGCCTGATGAAAAAGTCGCTCCTACACCTAATAATTTAATGGTTGATCATAACATTTTAAGTTGGTCATTACAACCAAAGGTTAAATTATATGAGGTAGAAATGACTTTTGCAAATCAAACTACACATCACGAAACAACAACATTCTTTGACTTTTCGGATTATTTAACTCCTAATATCCTCGAAATTTCTTTTCGCGTAAAATCATTAAAAAGTCAAACCGATTATACTGCTGATTCTAGTTACTCAGACATTTATATATATAAAGTTCCTTCGATTACACCAGTTGAACAAGAAATTTTAAATCAAAGTTTTATTAATCAAAATGTTGCACCAAATGGTTGGGTTTACAATTATCAAGCAAGTTGTTATGCGGATGGATCTTTAAAATTTAGTAGTAATGGTAATAGTATTACCTCACCTATCTTCTTTCCAGAAACGAGTTTTAAAGTTGATATCACCTTAATCGGTAAAGGAGCAGGTGGTGATGCTTTACTTACGGTCTATGGCTTAGATAGCAATAATCAAATAATTGATAAATTTGAATTTAATGAAACTATTAAAAATAGTGAATATGTGCTTTCAGCCGTTTTAACTAATCCTAAAATCAATAAAATTAAATTTGAATATACTAAAAAGGCTACTGGTAACTTTGGTTTAATGAATATTCACATTTATCATTTAACGGAAAAAGAAATCATTTCAATTACACCAAATGGTTTAACTGAAGCCTATAAAATAGGTGATAAATTTGATTATAAAGGTAGTTTATCAATTTTATATAGTGATCATACTTCTGAGGTCATCAACTTAGTTGATCTAAAAGATGATTTAAAAATTAGTAATTTTATCAATGATCGCTTTTATAAAGGCCAATTAGAAATTACTTATCAAGGCTTTACGATTACCTCACCTTATGTTATTTCATATGATTATCCTTCTTATCTAAATAGTGTTTTATCAACTAAGGTAACTATTTTAGAAAATATAATTTATTTTAATCTTAATGATCTTGATGTTGTTATTATTACTAGTGAAGAATATGATTCTACTCTTTTAAATGCATTACTTGATGGTGCAAGCGTTGAATACTTAATTGGCTTTCATAATATTGCCTCTTTAAAAGCTGAAGTTTTTGTCGATTTAACTAATATTCAAAAAAATATTTATCATTTAACACCAACTGCTTGTTTAACTTGTAGTCAAGATGCTTTACTATTTGATAATTATAATACACAAATATTAATAAATATAGCTAATAACATCGATGATGTTTTATTAAATGAATACGATTATATTATTAGTTCTTCTTGTGCATATCTTGCTAAAAGCAGTAATTTAATTATTAATAGACCTACTAATCTTGGTGATTTAACTACTCTTAGTAAGATTTATCAACAAAATCCTTATACTAACATTTATGATTTATCATCTTATAAACAAATAGATTTAGCAATTGACCAATACGGCACCACATCAAAAATGAATTTCATTGAAATTAGTTCACTACCTTCTTGGGATTTTTCTAACAAGCACCAAGATGAACTATATCATTATAATCATGAAGAATATTATACATCTATTAAAAATCTTGTTGGTAACTCATTAAAAGATGCTCTTACTAATTTAATAACTTCTACTCATACCAATCTTGTTAGTTATAATGATGCTCGTAATCTATATGTTAAAACTGACCCTGATTTTGATCATCCTGGTAATATTATTTTATTTTATAGTGGTCAGTCGATTAGTGGCATCTGGGAAAATGGTATTACTTGGAATCGTGAACATGTTTGGGCTAAAAATCTATCAGGAGGTCTTTATAAAGATGTTGAAGGTAGTAATAAAGGACCAGGAACTGATCTTCATCAATTAAGGCCTGCTTTAACATCGATAAATTCTTCTAAAGCCGATAAAAAATTTGGTAATACCACTAATAATATTTACTATGAACCACGTGATGAAATAAAAGGTGATGTTGCAAGAATTATTTTCTATATGAATATTCGTTATGGCATGGATATTGAAAAACTAGGGGTTGCGGAAAGCATTGAGTTATTAATTGATTGGCATAAACAAGATCCAGTTGATTTCTACGAAGAATATCGCAATGAACAAATTCAAGCAATTCAAGGTAATTTTAATCCTTTTATCGATAATCCATGGTTAGTAGATATCATTTATAATTAAAGAAAAAAAGTTATCATAACATATAAGTTGATGTTATGGTAACTTTTTTCATATTCAAAAGGTGGCTATTTACCACTTTAATAAAAAACATTTATTTTTAATTTTGGTATGATATCTTCAAGTCTTGGTTTTTAATTTGTTTAATTTTTCTTTTATAAACAATTATATAAGTTAAATAATGTACTAAGAAAGTAACAATCCAAGAAATTGGATATGATATATATAAAGAATGTAAATCTTTAGGATCAGCAAAATTGGTCGTTTGATAAAAGATTGTATATATCCAAAGAATTCTAAAGCCACAAACACCCAAAATGGAAACAATCATTGGTAAAACAGAATATCCAAAGCCACGTAAAATACCCACCATTACATCCATAATGCCACAAAGAAAATATGGCAAACATAAATAATGTAATCTAATCAGTGATACATCTATTTCTTCAGGTACTGTTGTATAAATCATTGTAACATATCTACCAAGAAGAAATAAACCACCACCTAAAATTATTCCAACCATACTAACAAAGGCTAAACAATACCATGTTATCTTAGGAATATTATTATATTTTTTAACACCGATATTTTGTCCAACAAAAGCTAAGGCTGCATGGTAAACCGCATTCATTGATATATATACAAACCCTTCAATACTTTGAGCAGCCGAATTGCCATTTACCGCAATCGAACCAAACTGATTAACTGATGTTTGAATAATAACATTAGATATGGAGAAAATCGAACTTTGAATACCAGCAGGAAGTCCAATTTTAATAATTTCGCCTAATTCTTTTTTGTGAATAGCAATTTTTTTAAAAGAAAAATGATAAATTTCTTTGGTTTTACAAAGGCAACTCATAATAAGTATACAAGATACAATTTGCGAAATAACAGTGGCAATTGCAACACCATCGACATCCATTTTAAATGCCACTACAAAAACAATATTTAAAACAACATTAATCATCCCGGCAATACTTAAAAAGATTAATGGCCTTTTAGTATCACCAACACCTCTTAAAATGCTTGCTGCAAAATTATATAACATATTAAAAGGCATTCCTAAAAAATATATTTTAAGATATATAACAGCTAAATCAATTAAATCAATTGGACTGTGCATCCATTCTAGAAATTGTCTAGCAAAGATAAAACCAATAATTCCTAAGAAAATACCAGTAATAACACTGACTGTAATGGAAGTATGAATTATTTTGGATAATTTATTTTCATCTTTTGCCGCAAAAGCCGAAGCTGACATTACATTTGCTCCAACTGAAAGGCCCATAAATAAGTTAACAATTAAGTTAATTAAAGCCGAGGTAGATCCGACTGCTCCTAAGGCATTAGGAACCTTACTAAAAGTTCCTACAACAATTAAATCGGCCGCATTATATAATAATTGTAAAATTCCTGTGAAAATTAAAGGTAGGCAAAAAATGACGATTTTTTTGAAAAAATTACCATTTGTCATATCTATTTCAAAATGATGTTGTTTTTTGTTTGTTTTTGCGAGATCCATAGTAAATTATTTTCCTTTCCGTCCAAGATATAAATTATACTCCAATTGCGAATTTTGTTGTTTTTTATGCTTATAAAAATGTTTACATAGAAAAAATGCTACTTTCGTAGCATTCCTTAAATGTTTTTTAAAGTCTTTTTAACAACGTCTTTAATAATTCTTCATAGCCTGGTTTGCCAAGTAAAGCAAACATATTTTTTTTATAGTCTTCTACACCTGGTTGATTAAATGGATTAACCTTAAGCATATAACCCGATATACCACAAGCAAACATAAAGAAATATAATAAATAACCGATATTAAAACCATCAAGTTTTTCGATATTTAAAATAATATTAGGAACATCACCATCAACATGAGCTAAAATCGTTCCTTGCATAGCTTTTTTACAAACACTATCTAAATTAACTCCTGCTAAAAAGTTAAGACCATCTAAATTATTTTTTTCTTCTTCTAATACAAGATCATATTGAGGTTTTTCAATATTTAAAACCGTTTCAAACATGATTCGCATACCATCTTGAATATATTGACCCATTGAATGAAGATCAGTTGAATAAACTAGACTTGCGGGGAAAAGACCTTGATGATCTTTGCCTTCTGATTCACCATATAATTGTTTCCACCATTCACTAACATAAAGTAATTTAGGTTCGTAATTTACTAAAACTTCAATTAATCTTTTTTTCTTATATAAAAGGTTACGAATCGATGCATAAAGAAGAGCAGTATTTTTTTCATATTCACAATTTACACACTCTAAGTATGCTTCTTTAGCACCTTCCATTAAGCTATCAATATCAATTCCACTTGCACAAATAGGTAATAGGCCAACCGCTGTAAACCACGAATATCTACCACCAATATCATCAGGAACGACAAAAGTTGTATAGTGTTCTTCATTTGCTAGAGTTCTTAAAGCCCCTTTGGCTTTATCAGTTGTTGCATATATACGCTTATTAGCCAAAGAACCATATTTTTTTATTAATAAATTGCGTAACAAGCGAAAAGCAATAGCAGGTTCAGTTGTTGTGCCCGATTTAGAAATAACATTAATTGAGAAATCTTTATCTTTTAAATAATCTAAGACTTCTTGCATATAACTAGAAGAAAGATTATTACCAACAAAAATAACTTCTAAATCATCCTTTTTAGGAAAATAAGGTTTAAGTGCCTCAATGACAGCTTTAGCGCCAAGATATGAACCACCAATTCCTATAACAACCAAAACATCACTTTCAGTTCTTATTTGAGCAGCTGCTTTCTTAATATTAGCAAATTCTTCTTGATCATAATTTAAAGGATATTCAATCCATCCTAAAAAATCATTGCCTAAACCTTCTTTATTAAGAAGGATTTTTTTAGCATCTAAAGTGGCTTGTTTATTTTGTGCAATTTCTTTTTCTGTTATAAATTTTAAGACATTTTTATAGTCAATGGTAATTTTCATTTTATCACCTACTTAATATTATCAATTATTGTTAAAATTTCATTTTTTATTTTAGCAATTAAATTTTGAGCTGCTTCATAACTATTAGCCTTAATTGCAATATAAATTTTTAATTTTGGTTCAGTTCCTGATGGTCTTAAAGCTACCCAACCATCATTGTCAAAAATATATTTTAAAACAAACGATTGTGGTAAAGTAAGGGAAGACTTAATACCATTTTCAAGTTTTATTAATTTGTCATAATCTTCAAAACTTTTTATATGACATCCTGCCATACTACTTAAAGGAGTTGTTTGAAAATGACGCATAATCCGATCAATTTTTTGACTGCCTTCAACACCTGTAAGCGTAATATTGCATACACCTTCTAAATAATAACCATATTCTTCAAATAAATCGTCTAAAACATTGATTAAAGTTTTGCCTTGAGCTTTATAAAAAGATGCTACTTCAGCAAGTAAAAGAGATGCTTGGAAAGAATCTTTATCTCTAACAAAATCTTTAATAACATAACCATATGATTCTTCATATCCAAAGAAAAATTCTTGATCGGTATTTTCAATTAAAGCTGCTTGTTCACCAATGTATTTAAAGCCGGTTAAAGTTTGCACAAGTTTTAGATGATATTTTTCACAAATAGCTTTAGCAAAATTAGATGTTACAATTGTATTAAAAACAACAGGTTTTTTTTCTGGTTTACGATACTTACCTAAATAATCTAATAAAATAGCTCCTGTTTGGTTTCCTGTTAATAAGACATATTCACCTTTATTATTTTTGGCCGCAATTCCCATTCTATCCGCATCAGGATCGGTTGCAATTAAAATATCTGCATCAATTTCTTGACCCTTTTTAATGGCATATTCAAAAGCACTTGCCTCTTCTGGGTTTGGCGACTTAAGAGTGGTAAAATTACCATCAGGGACCATT
Organism: uncultured Bacilli bacterium; assembly: GCA_947591495.1. Lineage (GTDB taxonomy): Bacteria > Bacillota_I > Bacilli_A > ML615J-28 > CAG-313 > CAG-313. Next base: position 24,217 of record CANQDG010000001.1, on the reverse strand, counting down.
TGTTCTTCAACCGGATATACTTCATATCCACATGATGTAAGGAGATTTACCATATGGGTTGAACCGGTCCCATGAAGTGGAGTGTAAACTATTTTGATATTCTTTTTTAAAACATCATTAATTTTTATCTCTTTTACTTTTGCAAGATAAGCCTCATCAACTGTTTGATCAATCATTTTAATTAAGCCATCATTACAAAGTTTAGTAAAGGCTTCGGTCTTAATTTCAAACATTTTCGTGATTTGGTTTATTTCATCGATTACTTTATCGGCTAAAGTAGGAACTAATTGACATCCTTGATCATCATAAATTTTGTAACCATTATAAATTGGTGGATTATGACTAGCTGTTATCATAATGCCCCCTGCACAACCAAGATATCTAACAGTAAAACTAAGTTGTGGCGTAGAACGCATTGAGGTATACAAATAAACCGGAACTTTAGCACTAGCTATTACTTCAGATGCTGCTTTGGCAAAAAGATAAGAATTTTTCCGACAATCATAAGAAATAGCAACTCCCATTTGTTTGATATTTGGGTATTTTTTAATCATATAATTTAGAAAACCTAATGTTGCTTTTCTAACAATATAAATATTCATTCGGTTAGTTCCAACTCCTAAAATGCCCCGAAGGCCACCGGTGCCAAAAGCAATATCTTGATAAAAAGCATCATTTAAAGCTTCTTCATCATTTTGTAATGCAACAAGTTCTTTTTTGAGCGTTTCATCTAAATTTGAATAGTCTAACCATTCTTGGACTTTTGCTAATGTTTTTTTATCCATTATTTTTCTCCTTTTGATAATCTATGAAATTATAGTATGCACCTAACATTCCCCCATCATTTTTAAAAGTGGCACCAACAACTTGAGCCGTATTTCTAAATCCATATGGTAAATGGGAATTCATATAATGACTAAGAGCATTAATTAATCCTTCACGTTTGGAAATTCCCCCACCTACAACAATGGCTTCTGGATTAAACACATATACTAAGTTAGCCATCCCAATACCTAATAAATCATAGAAACGATTAACAAGGGCAATGGCAAGTTCTTCTCTTTCATCATATAGTTTAAATAGTTCAAGACCACTATTAACATCAAGTCCTGCTCTTCTTGCTTCTTTTATTAAAGCCGATGTTGAGGCAATGTTTTCCCATTTATTATTACCAATAAGCATTCTACCTACTTCACCAGCATTATAATTTTTACCACGCCATATTTCATCATTCATAACAATAGCGCCACCAATACCAGTTCCAACCGTAATGACGATGAAATGATCAAAATCTTTGGCTGCTCCTGCCACACATTCGGCTTTAGCAAAACAATTTACATCGTTATCAGCAATACAATCTAAAGCTAAATTTTCTTTAAAAAGTTCGCGAAAGTTCCAATTGGAAAAGTTTGGTAAAGCATCAGGTGCAATATCAATACAAGCTTTTTCAAAATTGACGGTCCCTGCACAAGAAATACCAATACCTTCAATTTGATATTTTTCTTTAGCCCACTTACCAAGACTAATTAATTCATTATTTAAATACGCTTTGCCTAATTCAGCTTTGGTATCAAATAATCCTTTTTCTAAAAATTTTCCATCCTCTATGATACCATATTTAACGTTAGTACCACCAATATCAAAACAAAGTACGCGCATGTCAATCTCCTTTATATTTTTTTGATCTTTTCAACAACTACTTGAAGTGTTGTTCTTAATTGGGTTATACCAGCTACCATAATAATCATTCCTTTATTAAGGGGCATAACTTGTTGATAAACTTTAGGGAAAAAAACCATTTCCATTTTAGTTGTATCATCACTAATTTCAACAAAAGCCATTTTTTCTTGTTGTTTAGTCATAATTTCACGAACTTTTTCAATAACACCCATCGTTTTTACTTTTTGATTTTCTTTAATTTCTGCTAGCTTTATCATATTATATTTGATATATAAATTAGCACATTGTTTAAAGAAATTATATTTTATATTTAGACCAATAGTTTCGATTTCTTTATCTTTTAAAATACCATAATTATATTCATCATCAACATAATTTATGCTTAGAACACCTTTGACAAAACTATAAAGACTTTGGGCAATGATATTTTGATAACTTTCAATCATCGCTTTTTTGGTTAATCCAAATTCATCTAAAGCGCCACTATAAATAACATTTTCTATTAAAGAAGATGCTAAAATATTTTTAGTTCTAATTATAAAGTCCTCAAACGAAAGAAAGTTACCTTTTTTTCGTTCTTCTAAAAGTTCATTCACTTTTACACTTCCTAAGCCTTTAATAATTGATAATGGAAAATAAATTTCACCCTTGATTACATCAAAAATATCACTACTTTGATTAATCGATGGGGGATTAACCTTAACATTCTTAGCTGCTAATTCTTTGGTATAATCTAAAAGGTTACTACCAAACATAAAAGACGTCATTAAAGTTGAAAAGTAATAACTAAAATAATGACATTTTAAATAAGCTGTAAGATAGGCGATTTTGGCATATGCCACTGAATGGGCTTTATTAAAACCGTAATCAGCAAATTTTACAATATAATCATAGATATTACTAGCTACCTCATTGCTATATCCTTGTTTAATTGATGATTCAACAAACATCTTTCTTTCTTCTTCAAGAACACTTTTTTTCTTTTTAGAAACTGCTCTTCTTAAAATATCAGCTCTACCTAAACTATATCCCGCAAATTTGCAAGCAATTAACATTATTTGATCTTGATAAACAATCATTCCATATGTTTCTTTTAGAATATCTTCTAAATCTTGATGAGGATAAGTAATTTTTTCTAAATTGAATTTTCTTTTGATAAATGAAGGAATAATATCCATCGGACCCGGACGATAAAGGGCCAAAGCTTGAACGATATCTTCTAAGGTTGAGGTTTGAAGATTCATAATAACTTTACGCATACCAGCTGATTCTAATTGGAAAACGCCACTAACATCACCCCTTGCTAACATTTGATATGTTTGAGGATCATTTTCTTCAGTTGGTAAAACAAAAGATGGATTGTCTTTTCTAATTAATTCAACCGTTTTAGTAATATTGGTTAAATTTTTAAGGCCTAAAAAATCCATTTTCAATAAGCCTAATTCTTCTAAATCACTTGCTTCATATTGGGTTTGATAAATGCCATCTAAACCTTCATCAAGTGGAGTAAAATTAACCAAATCATATTTCGTGATAATAATTCCGGCCGCATGCGTTGAAATATTTTTAGGTAGTCCTTGAATAGTCGCAGCTACTGATACAACTTTATTAATGTCATCATAGTCATCCATTAATTGTTGAAGCTCGGGGCTTTTTTCAATGGCATCTTTTAGCGATAAGGTATAACTTGCTTTTCCTACCATTAAACTTTGTAAACATTTATTAATTTGTTTTAAATGATTATCGGAAAGTTTATATACTCTTGCGCAATCATTAATTGCAAGTCGAACTTTAAAAGTACCAAAAGTTACAATATGAGCAACACGTTCTTTTCCATATTTTTGTCCTACATATCTAATGACTTCATCGCGCCGATCATCTTCAAAATCAATATCGATATCTGGCATTGAGATTCTTTCTTTATTTAAGAATCTTTCAAATAATAATTTGTGATAAAGTGGATCAATATCGGTAATACCAAGAGTATAACTAACAAGCGAAGCCGGAGCCGAACCTCTACCAGGGCCTACTAGAATATTATTTTTTTTAGCATATTTAACATAATCATAAACAATCAAGAAATAATCACAAAAGCCCATTTCATAAATAGTATCTAATTCGTAGGCAAGGCGCTTTAAATAAAGTTTTTTATCATATGGATATTTTAAATTTTGTAATCTTTTTTCTAGTCCCATATGACATAACTGCTTTAAATATGCTTTAGTATCTAACCCATCTTGATAAAGTGGTAATTGATATTTACCAAATTCAATCGTAACATTACATTTATCAGCAATTGTAATAGTTGCTTCAATTAAAGCTGGATATGCTTGATAACTTTGTTCTAAAGCTTCTTGTGAATATAAATAATGCGTTTTTTCTAGTTCAGAAAAGCGATATGGTGCAGCATTATTTCGAATTGATTGTAAAGCATAATATGCTTCAAAATCATCTTTTTCAAGAAAACTAACTTTAGGTAAAGCAACCATTTGATAATGATGGCTTTGATAAAATTGATATAATTGATCAAAATCATAATTGCTAGCAAATTCGGGTAAACCAAGTCCAATATATAATAAATCATATGTATTTTTTAATAATTCAATGAGACGAATTTCTTCTTGTAAATCATTATGTCTATGATATTTATAAAGAAGCGATTCTTCAAAAGGAACAACCGCTAAAAGACCAAATGATAAATTTGAAAGTTGGCTGAAATCAATTGTTTCACCATTTAATTTCATCATACTAGAAAGCTTCATTAAATTTTTATAACCAAATTCATTAATAGCATATAAAATTATATTACTCGTTTCTTCATTATAAGTATAACTAACCTTTAGGGCAATAATGGGTTTAATATGGTTTTTGATAGCTTCTTTATAAAACTTGATTGTTCCATACATTGTTTTTTCGTCCGCAAGCGCACAAGCGGTTATCTTATCTTCTTTTAATTTAGCAAAAAGAGGTTCTAATTTACATGTGCTTTGTAAAAGGGAATATTCACTTTGAATATATAATTGATTAAACATTTAAATAACCTCCTTTGTATAATAAGTATATCATAGTTTCTTTTTTTTTACAAAGAAAATAAAAGTTTACTTTACTAGTTAAGAAGAAAGTAAACTTTAAGATTTATTTAATGGTTATGAGAAACTTTTTTTCTTTTAAAAATCAAAATAATAATAGCAATTACTAAAAAGATTATCGCAAGACCTAGACAAATATATAAATATAAATAAGACTGATGAGAATTTAAACTATCGGTGATTTTTAAATCTAATACTGTAGCATTATTGATTTTGGTATTTTTAGTAAAAGGTTTAGAAATTTTAATATTAGTTACTTGATTATTATCAAATGTCACATCAATTTCGAAAAGGTCACTAATTTTATTAATGTTTAAATCTTGCAAATCTAAAAGAGTTAATTCATATATATCTTTAGTTCCTATTTCATATTGTAAAACTACTTCAATTTCATCTATTTCATTAAGAGTTTTTAATTGAAGTGGCTGTAAAAGGGAACTAATAGTTTTAACTAAAGTATGGTTTTGATAATATTTAACTACAATATCATTAATAGTTCGATCATCATCAATAATTTGAAAATTAAAAGCCTCATCCATATAATAGGCATCAACGATTGGTTTTGTTTTGAGGGTCTTAATTTTGAACTCTTCATTTATTGATAAGGTGCTATCATCTTCAAAAACGACATAATTTATTTTATAATGATTAATACCATATGTCTTATTAATAAAATCTAGACTTATTTGTTCTTTATTTTGTTTAAAGCTATATGGGATATCATTAACATAAACCGCTTTAACCTTTTTAAAAGTAGTTAGATAAAAAGAATATTGATATATATCTTGTTTGTTTTGTAAAATCATTTCTTCTTGATTGTTAATTTCTAAATTTTTATAATAACGATCAACAACCCTAATGTGATATTCTTCTATTCCTTCGCTTGTTTGATGTTTAAGGGTTAATTCACCTGTTTTGTTTAATACTTCTCCTACATGGATTTTTTGATCATTTAGATAAACATCATCGGTAAATTCTAAAATATAATTTAAAGGATAAATCCCACCATCAATAATATTAATATAAGGTTTGATGATATAAGGGGTTTTAATCGTAATCTTTTTACCACTCGTAGTTTGAGCCGAATATGATGCTTCATATCGCCCTGATTTATTTAAAATAATATTTTCGTTTAAGCTTTGATCATAAGTAAAAATTAAATCTTCTAAATAAGATGATACCTTAAAATGAGATGTATCTAGATAACTTTGATCTTTATATGATACTTCTTTTTCTTTAATTTCAATAATATAATGCATTGTTAAGATTGTTTTGATAATATCATGATCTACTTGATAATATATAATAAGACTGCCTTGATCAAGATAACTATATAATAATTTTTTGACGTTAGTTGCAATTTGAAAGTTATGCTCAACTTCATTAGTAAAAATAGCATAATAGATATTATTATTAGCAAAATAGATATATAATTTTTCATTGGCCATATTTGGCGCATCAACTAATAAAAACTTCTCAGCGGTTAAATATTCATTAATTTGATAACGCTCAAGTAGTTCTAAGTTAGCATTTAAATGGTATTGATAAAAATTGTTATCTTCATCTTTGATAATAAAATAAAAACTTTGATTGTTAACGATAATTTGTTCAAAAGTCTCCGACTGGCAATGCTCGTTAATATAAAAGCCCTTGTCAATATGAAAATTTTCATCAAGACTAACAACAAAACTTTTTAAATCAGTATTTGAACCAACATTTGCAAAAGGACTATGATTACTAATCCCATTTTTTTGACCAAATAAATATATTTTATCATTTAAAAGATATATATCAGTAAACTTTTCATAATTGTCGCCCCCATATTGATATTGATAATTCATTTGTAAATCTAAATTATACGTATAAAAAATGGCATCTCGTTCTTTTGTTCCTACAATATAAATTAAATCATCGACTAATTTCATATTGCAAACTTCATGATTAAACCTAATTCTAGTCATTTCTTTGGTTGTTATATCATGCTTTTCTAAACAATAATTTCCATTATAATATAGAATATATAAATCATTTTCTAAAATAAAATAATTTAAAGTTTGCACATATATCTTAATATCAGTCCCCTCATAATAAGAATAGCCATCTAAATTATAACTATGGTCATCATACATCGTAAAGTTTTTAATGTTACTTTGAAAAGTTTCACTGGTTACATCTTCATAATATTCTTGATTAAATACTTCTTCTTGGGCTTGGGCTTTAGGTAAATTACTTAAGGAAAGACCAAAAAACAATAATAATGTAATAACAATACTTAATAATATTTTACGCATATTAACCTCTTTTTTTAATAATAGCCATAACTAACAAAATGGAAGCACAAGCAGGAATAATAAAAAACCATCCATTTGTTTGCGACTTATTAGCTTTTAAATCATCACCTTTAATATAATTATTTACTTTAATATCTTGATAACTAGTAGAATAATTATCATCCTCGCCTGTAATAGCAGGCGCTTTTTCATTTAATAATTCATCATTACAAGAAAGTTTTTCCACAGTAAAGTTGACTTCTAATTGGGCATCTTTTGTTCCTTTAACAATTAATTTATATTGACCTGTTTTAGTAATTAGATAATTTGGTGTTATTTGATAATTATTTAGGGTTGCTTTACCATTAAATTCTAAAACAAAATTATTATCATACACCTCATTTTCACATACATTAATCTTTGGTAAAACTTCGATTATTCCATAAGTTACGACATCAAGTTTATCAGTTGAAAAATAATAAAATTCATCATATTCACCAAAAATACTACAATCATAATTAATTTGGGATTTTTGATGATCAATTGTTTTAGTAATACCATTAATAGTAAGTGTTGGATAAACAATATCTTGAGCATTTTTAATCTTTGTTTGAAGTTTTAAATCTGGAATATTTAAATAATTTAAAGTATTAATAATTAAATTTCCATCTTCTTCAAATAATAATTCATTAGGCGATACTAATTCTTTAATAAATGAATGAGATTGATAACTTTCTAGTTCATTTTGAATTTGCCCATTTTTAATAATGCGATATAAATAACCATACGGATCATCTGATCTATCATCTTCTAAACTAGTCAAATTATATAGTAAGATAATTTCATTAGTTTGCGTTAACCTAGCATCAACTAAGGTTGCATTAGCATTTTCGTGATAATAATAGCTCGCTATTTCTTCTCTTGAATAATTGCTTAATAAGCGATACATCTTAATAAAATGTTCGCCACCACTATATTCTGTAGTAATAACTAAAATTTGTTGTTTATCATCAAGTAGCATTTTGAATGGTTCTTCTGTTATAGTATAAGTAAAATGTCCCTTAGTGCTATCCTTTAAAGTGCCAGCTTCTAAAACATATGTTTCATAAAGTTTCATTCGAAACGTTTTGTCAAAATATCGCGTAAGCAAAACGACTTTTCCTTGATTAGTAATCGCATCAATAATATCTAAAGTATTATCTACCGCAAGATATTTTTTACTAGTCGTAAAGTAATTAGCCTTTTTAATCGCAAAAACGGCAATACATTTATATGTATGTTCAAATTCATAATTATATTTTTTCGAATATGTCTCCGCAATAAGATAATAATATTGATCATCTTCAATTAACTTAAAAGGAATATCACGACTTTCCCCAATATAGCGTTCATAATGTAATCTTTTACCACTATGGTCATATACTTCTAATAAGATTTCTTGTGCATAACCATCCATGGTTGTACTTCCAATTAATACTATTTCCTTATCATTAACTAAAATGTCTTTAATCGATCCATCTACCTCATTAAAGACTTTGACTTTAAAGCTTATTTGACTATTTTCCATTTTAATAAGCGTAGGCTTTATAATTTTATCATCCGTTTTGATGGATGTCGCAATGTAATAAGCGTCCTTATATTTAATCATCTTATCAATTGTTTCATTTTCAGCTAGTGATAAGATCTTTTGATAGTTTTCGTTAAAACTAATTTTTTCGGTTAATTCTTCGGCTGTTTTTACATATACATCTTTTTGTAAAACTTCTTCACTATCATTTTTTTGATAATTAACACTGTATTTTCCCTCACTATTATAATTAACATTGCTAGACTGAATTGTATATCCATCATATTCTAAAAATGATTGATAATTTTTGCCTTTTAAACATACCAAAGGTTTGGTAACATCTTCCGCACTAGCCATAGCTTTGATCTGTTTGGTCATTGTTGTAGTTAAAAGTAATTGTAAGAAAATAATCATTAACATAAATATTTTTTTCATATCTTTTTCCCCCTTCGCTTATATAAATACGTCTGTAAATTATTTTTTACGTTATTTATTAGTAAAAAAGAAAAAAGATTACTAAAAAAACTTAGTAATCTTTTAAATAAAAATCTCAACTTAGATCCCCCCACCCACAAGTTACATAAGCTTAAGGCTGCTTCGATCAAGACCTGACCTGGTTCACCATGGAACCTTGGATGAAGGTATCTAAGTTGAGATTATATTTACATTATACACTTTTAAAATGGCTTTGTCAATTTTTAAACTATCTTTTATGACGCTTATTTTGAAAATAAGTTTTTAACAAAGTTGAGGCTTCTTCTTGACATACACCACTATCAACTATTACATGATGATTGAAATGATATTCATCATTAAAGATTTGAACAACACTTTGAATAGCCCCAAATTTAGGTTCTAAAGTTGCAAAAACAACTCTTTTAATGCGGGCTTGTAAAATGGCCCCCGCACACATTAAACATGGCTCTAACGTCACATATAATGTTGCATCTTCTAGAATCCAACTATTAAGCTTTTTAGTAGCTTTTTTTATTGCCCTAATTTCCGCATGACCTAATACATCATGATGAAGTTGACGCATATTATGAGCTCTAGCAATCACTTGATTATTTTGAACAATAACGCATCCTACTGGCACCTCATCTTTCGCATAAGCTTTTTGGGCTTCTTTAAGGGCAAGACCCATATAATATTGATCTTGATTACTTATCATAATTACGATGAGGAACTTGATGGCAATGTCTACAACGTGATTCGTATTTTTCTTTGGCGCTAACTAAAATAGTTGGGTCATCATAATCAGCTGGATGTCCATCAATTATTCTTTGTGTGCGTGTAGCAGGAGCACCACAAACCATACAAATACCTTGAAGTTTCGTAACATATTCAGCTTTTGACATTAAAGTTGGCATAATGCCAAATGGTTCACCTCTAAAATCTTGATCTAACCCCGCAACAATTACTCTAACTCCTGAATTAGCTAATCGCTCAATTACATCAATTAATCCTTGATCAAAAAATTGTGCTTCATCAAATGCTACCGCATATGGAAGGGTTGTAATATGGTTAAATACTTCTTGTGAGTCTTTAATAGGTATCGAATCAATTCTTTGATTAGAATGAGATACAACTTGTTTTTTATCATATCGATCATCAATGACCGGTTTAAACACAATTACATCTTTTTTGGCATATTTAATCCGATTAATTCTTCTAATTAATTCTTCCGTTTTCCCCGCGAACATACAGCCACAAATAACTTCTAGCCATCCATCTCTACATTTTAAATCCATATGATAACTTTCCTTCCTTTTTAAATTTAATACTATTATACAATATTTGCGTTTTTTTTAAAAGTATAATGTTAAAGTTTTTATAATAACAAAATTCGCTAATAATCTACTTGATTTTTTAATAAATTTAAGGTAAAATAATTTTCGAGGTAAAGTTTATGTTAAACAAAATAATTCAAGCATTTATCGAAAAAAAGCTTAATTTAGAAGCATATCTTTTCGAATTGAATAATCTAAAAAATACTACTACTGATGATAACTTAAATAATTTAGTTGCGCAATATGATCAAAGCCAAAGTGATGAATTGATGAATGCTCTTTTAATTTTATGGCTTATTAAAGAAAATGCTTTAGATAATTTTATAAAACAAGATCATATTTATGCTTCTTTTATAAAAGATTTAATGGATGATGTAGGTAGTCGAATGGTTCAATCGATCAAAATAATGGATGATATTTTATTTGGTCAAATTAATGATTACTTTTTGCTTATTAACTCTACTGCTAAGACCAAAAAATTCATTCTTCCTAACATACTTGTTAATAAAGAAGTTGATTGTTATAATTGTAATGATGAAATGAAATTATCTGACTATTTAGTTATTCCTGATAATAGTTTTTATATTATAAAAATAAAAGAAAAATAAGAGTTAAATTGCTCTTATTTTTTATTTTTTACTATTTGGCCATTTTATTAATGGTTTGCATAATTTCTGCTAATTTTTGATTGATATCATCGCCATTTACTAAAGCTTCTTTTAGGCATCCTTCTAAATGAGCTTTAATAACTGCTTGATTAGCTTTTTTAATAACTGCTTCAACGGCTAATAATTGATTTGAAATATCTATACAATATTTATCTTCATCAATCATTTTTAAGATTCCATTAATTTGACCTTTAGCCGTATTTAAAAGACGTTTAATTGGTTCTTTTTCTGCTCTCATTTAAAAAAGTCCTTTTTTTTCGCTAATATTTTCGACTTCATAACCTAAAGTAGTTATTGTATCTTTAATTACATTATCATCAACTTCCCCATTAATGATGGCTTCTTTTTTATCTAAATTAACTTTTACTTTCTTTACGCCTTTAATTTTTTCTAGTGCTTCTTGAACTCTTGTTGAACAATGTTCACAGTGCATTCCTGAAATGGTAACTATTTTTTTCATTTACTTTTCTCCTTCTTCTTAAATGTATTTATTCTGAGGGCATTTAGAACTACACATACCGAACTTAAACTCATTGCGAGCGCGCAAAGCATTGGACTTAAACTAATACCAAGCGGATATAATACGCCTGCGGCAATTGGAATAAATAAGATATTGTAAAAAAATGCCCAAAAAAGATTCATTTTAATATTATTAATAACTTTTTTACTAAGACTAATGGCTGTTGCAACGGATGTTAAATCATCATTCATTAAAACTACTTCGGCTGATTCGATAGCTATATCAGTACCGCCTCCCATCGCAATTCCCACGTCAGCAAGCGTGAGGGCAACTGAATCATTAATTCCATCACCAACCATCGCTACAACTTGTTTTTTGTTTTTTAATTCTTTGATGGTATTTGCTTTTTGGTCTGGCATTACCCCAGCAATCACTTTATCAATTTGACACTCTTTAGCAATTTTTAAAGCGGCTTCTTGGTTATCACCAGTTAACATTACCGGTTCAATTTGAAGTTTTTTAAAAGATTTAATGGCCTCAATGCTAGATGGTTTAACTTCATCTTTTAAAGCAATCATGCCTAAGACTTCGTTTTCTGTAAAAACAAAAATAACGGTTTTACCTTCTTTGGTTAAGGCTTGATATTTTTCTTGATCGTATGAGTGTTTTAATAAATGCATATTTCCACAATAAATCATTTGCCCATTAACCTTTCCTTTGATACCTTGACCTAAAATATTTTCAAATTCACTAACTTCATAAGGTTTTAGTTTTTGTTCTTCAGCTAAGTTTACAATACTATAACTTAATGGATGTTCGGATTTTTTTTCTAATGAGTAAGCTATTTTTAATAATTCTTCATCACTAATGTGATAAGCAATTAAATCTGTTACATGAGGTTTGCCAAAGGTTATAGTTCCAGTTTTATCTAAAATAATGGTATTTACTTTATAAAGGGTTTCTAAACTTTCGCTTGATTTAATTAAAATACCATAACTTACAGCCTTATAAGTTCCAACCATGATAGCAACCGGGGTTGCAAGACCTAAAGCACAAGGACAAGAGATTACTAAAACCGAAATAGCAAACGATAAACTAAGTTCAAAATTATGGGTAATAATCATCCAAATGGTAAAACTAATTAGGGAAATGGCTATTACTATTGGCACAAAATATAAACTAATTTTATCGGCTAAGCGAGCCATAGGGGCTTTAGAATTACTTGCAACTTCAACTAAATCAATAATTTGTTGTAAGGTTGTATCATTACTTTCACAGGTGGCTTTAATTTTAATCGTACCATTAAGATTAACGGTTCCGGTTTTAACAATACTATCTTTTTCTTTCAAAACCGGGATAGCCTCACCCGTTAGACTTGCCTCATCAACGCTACTAGTACCATCTATGACAACCCCATCAATCGGAATACTGGTTCCTGGTTTGACTAAAATGATATCATCTATGCGAATGTCATCAACATCTATTTCAACTTCCTCGCTACCTTTTAATAAGAGGGCTTTTTGGGGCGCTAAATTAAGTAATTTAGTAATAGCTTCGGTCGTTTTTCGTTTTGAACGATTTTCGATAAATTTTCCTAAAGATACTAAAGTTAAAATCATACCAGCCGATTCAAAATACAACTTCATATGGTATTCATCTATTAATGCATGATTATGCTTAATGACACCTATTACAACCATTACTAAAGCAAAAAGACCATAAAAAAGACTCGCAGTAGATCCTAAAGCAATTAAAGAATCCATATTAGGTGATAATTTAAAAAGTCTTTTATAACCATTTTTGAAATAATGAAAATTAAGAATTATAATCGGAACTAAAATAAGTAATTGTAAAACGCCATTTAAGTATGCATATTCGTCATGATTATAAAGGATCTTAGGTAATGGTAAATGAAGCATACTACCCATTGAAAGATACATTAGAATCACCATTAAAATAATGGAGGCGATTAGTTTTCTTAATTTTTGTTTTTCTTCTTTTTGATTCTTTTGATTTATTTGGCGATTTCTAACATATATTTCAGCAAGGTATCCCCCTTTTACTACCGCTTCAATAATTTGGTTTTCATTAGTTAAATTTTCATCATATTCAACAATCATCGAATTAGTCATTAAACTAACTTCTACTTTTATGACACCTTGAACTTGCGCTACATCATGTTCTACATGAGCACTACAACTAGAGCATGTCATACCCTTAACCGTAAATTTTTTTCGAATCATATATCCTCCAGTATACCCCTCTAGGGTGTAGTATATTTATATATTACAATAATTAATTTTTTTTTGCAAATCAAATGCAAAAAAAAGCCACTTAGAACATAACGCTCTAAGTGGCCTATTAATCGTTTGTTTATTAATCAGTTGGAGGACCTAGATAGATTTTAATGGCATTTTTTTTCTTTTTGGGAATTTTTTTAAAATTATTATAGAACACCTCATCTGTTGAATCAGCAATTAAAGCATATTGATCTTTATCTTCAAAATAATTTAATTCTTTAGAAGATAGATTGTTAATCTGAATTATTAATAATTCATATAAATAAGTAGTTGGATGATATTGAATTAATTTTTTATCATATTTGGAAAAATCTTTTAATTTAGATGTGTAATAATAATGATAAACAATTTTAGTGTTTTTAATTGCTAAGTAAGCATGCGTTTTAGTAAAACTGATTAAAAACTGATCATTAAAAACATCTAGATTATTTTCCGTTAATTCAGTGTTAAAGTGATATTGATTTAATTTATCTAAAAAATCTTTATTAAACTTCTTATTTTTATAATCGTTTTTAATAATTTCGATATATGGTCCTTTTTTTAATTTCTTTTGTTTTATCAATTGCTTTTTATATACTACACCAAAGATATATAAAGTAAGGGGGATAATAACCATTAAGAGCATAAAGATTAAGGAATTGCCATTACGGAAAACAAAATTAGTCGTAACTTTAAAAACGATAAGGATTATTAACCACCAAATAAGAATAATGAGGTTTTTATACATTGCTAGAAAAGTTTTAAATTTCATTTAAGTCATTATATGCTTTAGCAATCAAACTAGCAAGTTCACAATTATGATAAACTAATTGAATATTTGATGCTAAACTTTCTCCTTTTGTTAAATCCTTAATTCGTGATAATAAATAAGGGGTTATGGCTTTTCCACCAATATGTTGTTCTTTGGCTTCTTCTAAAGCTTGATCAATGGCCTTATTCATTAATTTTTCATCAAGGGAAAAAACTTCTGGGATTGGATTAGTAATTAAGGCACCACCATTTAAACCTAAATCCCATTTGATTTTCAACATCTTAGCAATCTCTTTAGGACTATCCATTTGGTAATCAACTTTATATGGACTTGTTCTAGTATAAAAAGCTGGTAAGGTATCCGTTTGATAACCGATAACAGGGACCCCTTTGGTTTCTAAATATTCTAAAGTCTTGGCTAAATCCAAAATGGCTTTAGCACCAGCACAAATAACGGCTACATTGGTTTGAGCTAATTCTTCTAAATCGGCCGAGATGTCCATACTAACTTCTGCATTACGATGAACCCCACCGATTCCCCCGGTCGCAAAGATTTTAATACCTGCAAGACTTGCAATAAACATTGTAGAACTAACCGTTGTAGCACCTGTTAAACCTTTAGCACAAACCGAAGCAATATCTCTTCTAGAAGTTTTAACTACATCTTGTGCATTTTTAGCTAAGTATGCTAATTCTTCACTATTTAAGCCAACACAAATTTTCCCTTTAATAATTGCAATGGTTGCAGGAACAGCGCCTTTTTCACGGATAATTTTTTCACAATTTAGAGCAGTTTCTAAATTTTTAGGATAAGGCATTCCATGAGAAATAATGGTTGATTCTAAAGCAACAATCGGTAAGTGATGATCTAAAGCATCTTGCACTTCTTCACTTATCTTTAATAAATCATTCATTTATTATTCCTCTTTTACATCTGGTAATAAATTGACAATGGAATTAGCACTATATACTTTGCCATCTTTGGTCACAACAACTTTAAAATTAATATCAACTTGAGCTGTAACTGGTTTATTATAATATAAACCATTGCATCCTGTTGCAAAATATTGACTTAAGACAGCATCAGTTGTTGAATAACCTTCGGTTGAAAGTTGATATTCAACTGTAGCACCTTTTAAATATTTTTGAACTAAATATTCTTTTCGAACCATTTCAAGGAATTCTTCCCAACGATCAGTTTGAATTAAATAATTAGGACATTGTTTTTTGTCTGGCGCAAAGTCATAGTGACGTCCAACATTATCAAAAGTTAAATTATATTTGAGCATTAATGAAGCAACAAGTTTAGCATTGTTAGCAAGGGTTCCTTCATAGTTACCACCAGTTGAACGGTCATTACCAAATTGATTAACACACATTTCAATACCAATACCATTATTATTACCACTACCTGCAGTATATGTACCATCACTTGCATGCCAACAAATAACATCATCGCCAAAACTTTGATATATATCATAAGCATCAACTTGATAGTTCCAAGATGCTTCTCTTGCTTCCTCACGTTCAAAAGCATATTCATATTGTAAATGTCCTAAAGCTTCAGATGTATAAATAGGATCTGTCATAGCTGTTTCATGAACAACAATCCATAAAACATTTTGTTCATTTGGCATTTGATAACCTGTATAGAAACGATTATCTAACCATTCTTGACTAACATCAGGTTTATAACTAGTACCTAAATGACCAGAACCAAAGAAGCGATGTTTAAAATCATTACGTGTAACATCAATTAACCATTTGGTATTAACACTTGGCGCAACAGGTTGGGCAAGGTCTAAAACACCATAAGAATTAGTTCGTTCTTGAGAAACAAAATAGAATTGACCATCGCCACCATCTCTTACATAGTTGATTGAACCTTTTAAGGTAATTCTAGTTAAATATTTTACTAAATTTTCTAAATATTCTTCTTCACTTAAGGTGCCACCAATATCAGTTAATTCATAGGTTACCTTTTGGGAAATATTCTCATATCTAATAGTACATTCAAGTGTTAAATTTGTTTTAACAAGTGGTGTTAAAACAGCATCTTCTAAAATTAACATATCAGGAATATTTGTTCTCCATATTAGAGTACAACCATATGTTTCTTCGGTAAATGGTAATAAAGAAATTTCTTTATTTTTAAACTGTTCAACGATTGTATTAACTTCTTCAACTGATGCTTGAACTCTTTGAACCGCCGTAAAACCTAAAATAGTAATTTCACTACGATAACAAATAGCTATCCCGTCATTAATAACATATACATCAATAATACCTACTTGATCATGAATAGTTTGGGTAATTTTACCATCAGATGTAATAATACTATCATCTAAACTGATATATCTTACACTACAATTATTATAATCTTTAGTAATAAAAGTTACATCTTTTCCAGTTGGTTTAGTAAATTTGCTTTTGTAATAATCATAAGCACGATCGTAAATTCCCTTATTAATTTCAGGAGCTGTAACTAAAATATCATATTCAAAGGTATATGAATCATTTGTTGTCTTAATGGTTGCTTTCATTGTAGCCGTTTTTGGTGTTTCATTATAAACAATAACACCATCATCAAGCATTACATCAGGCGTTAAAGTTTCCCAAGTAATTTGATATTGATCTAAAACGGTTGTTGGTAACGTAATTTTACTAAAAGCTTCTTGGGGAACTAACTCATCTAAAGCTTCTTTAAGACTGCTATCTTTTGTTTGACCGCACTTTGAACAAGTAGCAGGTTTAGTATCTGTTGCATCATGCCAATCATGTTCAGCGCTTGCTTGTCTTGGTTCGTTACATCTATTACATATTTCATCACATTCACTATCATATAAATGGCCTAGAGCAACCCCTTCGGTTTCATGACACTCACTACATGTTTTAGGCGTTGTGCATGTTGCCTCAAGCCATGTATGGTTATGCTTTTTGCAACTAGTTAAGGTCAATAACATTGCTACAAAAATTATTGTAATAAAAAATCCTTTCTTTTTCATTTAATCACCCTCTTTTCTCTTATATTATATCATATTTTTTCTTTTAAAGAAAATAAATAATTTTTTTAATTTTAAAAATTTAAGTAAATATTATTAATTAAAAAAGTGGTAACATTTTGTCTAAGATTAGACTATTACCACTTTTTGTTTTTTTAATTATTTCGCTGCAGCTGCCGCATTATAAATTTCTTGTAATTTTTGATATACATCATTACCTAAGTCATGATATAATTCTCCACCGTTAATGGCATTACCAGGATAGAAAGCAGGATATGTTTTGATAATTTCTTGATAATATTCATCTTCTTCTAAAGCAGCAATTGAAGCTTTTGTGCAAG
Organism: uncultured Bacilli bacterium; assembly: GCA_947591495.1. GTDB lineage: Bacteria > Bacillota_I > Bacilli_A > ML615J-28 > CAG-313 > CAG-313. Next base: position 6,300 of record CANQDG010000001.1, on the reverse strand, counting down.
GACAGTAACCAACATACTCAACATTTTCAACAATATTATCAGTATCAAGCATAAAGTTAATAAATTCATAGGCAAGATCCGTATTTTTAGATGTTGTAGGAATTACCATTCCATCAAAATAAAGATTGGTTTTTTCAGGAACATAAATATTAATATATTGATCTAACCCTTCATCTTGGATAAGGTATAATTGATCAAAGAAATCACCCGAATATACCATTGCAAAATCTAAATTAGATCCCCCAGTAACCCATTTTTTTAAGTCATCAGCAGCATATTTAACATTAAATGTTTTGCCTTGTTTAACTAAAAGATTTTTAACTTCTGTAAGTTCTGATTCACGAGTCGTATTTAAACTATATCCCAAATATAATTCTGCTACTGCAACCGTATCACGAGGATTATTATACATTCCTATTTTAACATTGTTTTTATCAATAATAGTATCATCAAAGAAAACACCCCAACCATGATCTTTAATTAATTGTTCAATGCCAGCGGTTCTATTATTATACATAATGCTAATAGTGCCCCAAAAATAAGGAATAGCATATGATTCATTATCTTCAAAGTAAGTACTTCTAATATCTGTAAGCTTTTCATCAAACATATCGGCTTGATAATTGGATAATTTAGCAAAATCTATTTTATTTAAAAGTTTTTCTTTATATAATTTTTCAATCATATAATCAGAAGGAATAGCAATATCAACTGGATATTGACTATTACTTATAACACTATACATATCCTCATTTGATTCACTATATAATGTTTTAATTTTACAATTATATTTTTTTTCAAATTTAGTTACTAAACTACCATTTAAATATTCATTCCAATTTAATAAATAAAGTTTTTTCTTTCCACAACTAGAAAGGGTAAAAACCCCTACTAATAAAACAATAAAACATAATATGCTTTTTTTCATTTTTATTTACTCCTTATTATTTTTTAATTTCTTTTTTTGATTTTTTAAATGGACATATATGTTATATCCAACAAGTACTAATAAAATACCAAAAGTTAAAATAGTATTATAGGCATAAACACTAGGTGATAAACTTTTACTTTTACGAAGATATATAATACAAGATACATTGCTATATAGTCTAGCACCTGTAAAGTAACTAATTGTAAAATCATCTATACTCATTGTAAAAGCAAAAAGCATTCCCATAATAATACCTGATTTAATAGCAGGAATAATAACCTTTAATAAAGCTTTAAACGGACTACAACCAAGATCAACGGCAGCATCATATAAATTATGATCTATTTCCGATAACTTTGGTAAAATACTTAAGACTACATAAGGTAAACTAAAGAAAATATGCGAAATTAAAATACTAATGAATCCCAGTTCTATATGAAAAATAGAAAAGAACACTTGGAAAATAATCATTAAAGTAACAGCAGTTACAATATCAGCATTAACAATTGGCACATTATTTAAAAGAATCATTTTCTGTCTTTTTTTCCTTGATAATGCGTTAATGCCAAGTGCAAATAAAATACCTAAAATAGTCGAAATAATAGTTGAACTAATCGTGACTGTAAAGGTCTGGAAAATAGCTTCTTGAAGTTCTTTAGCTGCTTGAATATCTGATGATGAAAGGTGGCCATCATTATTTAAAAAATATTCAGGATTAAACAAACCACCATACCATTTTAAAGAAAAATTGGTGAAAACATCGTTATTTTTTGAACCATTGATTGATTGAAATAAAATAACAACTATCGGTACGTAAATTAAAAATGCCGCAAAACTAATAATTATAATTTTAAGAATTGTCGCTAGAATTTTTTTGGAACGATGGTAACTAATTGGTAATTTTTTTGGTTGTTGTTTAGTTACTGGTAACATTTGTTTAGGTTTGAGCGTAATTAAAACTTTTTGATTATTAATTATTACTTGATATTTTTTGTTTTTTAACTTACGTTTGGTTTTATTACTATTTTGAACTAAATTACCTTTACTAATAACTTTTTTACTCATCATAATAAAGTTTCTCCTTCTTTGTCAACTTTACCAACAATGAATAAAGCACCAATAATAATAACTAAAATAATAAGAGAAACTAAAGCACCAACACCATAAGTTGCCTCATTATCAAATTGTGTTTTGATATAAGTACCAATTAAACCATTTTCTCCTAATTGTTCCGCAACCCCAAAACCAGTCGCACAAGGCAAAAAGACTAAAATAATACCAGTTGTTATACCTTTTAATGAGATGGGAAAAGTTACTTTCCAAAAAGTTTTAAAAGCATTTGCGCCTAAATCATCACTAGCATCATATAAAGATTTATCGATTTTTTCTAATGAATTATAAATAGGCAAAATCATAAAAGGTAAATACATAGAAATCATTCCTGTAATAACCCCCATTGGCGTTGCATACCAATTTAGGGTTGGTAAAGTAATACCTATTTTTTCAAATAATGAAGTAAAAATATTACCTTCCATAAATAAACTAGCAATACCTTTGGTTCTTAAAAGTGTATTAGACCACATTGGTAAAATTAAAAAAGATAATACTAAAAAACGATGTTTAAAATTGGCTCTAGCAATAATATAAGCTACCGGATATGCAATAATTAAACAAAACACAGTAACAACAGCTGAATAGATAAATGAAAGCCATAATCTTTGCATTACATCTTTGGAAAAAATTATTTTAAAATTATTATTAAAAGTTCCTTCAAATATTTTAATTCCCTTGGTTCTTTGAAATGACATTATAATTAAAATCACAATGGGAATTAATACTAAAATAATCATCCAAATCAAATAAGGGATTGCCATTTTTTTAAATCTATTCATTGTTTGGCCCCTCATCTTCTAGATTAAGAATTTCTTCAAGGACTTCTTCAGCATCTACAGCTTCTTTTTTCATTAAATGAATTTCATAAGGGTCAACATTAAGACCAATTTGTTCACCTACTTTAACAAACTCATATGTATGAACAATTAATTCTTTACCTTCAATTATGACACAATGTTCAAAATGAACACCCTTAAAAACAGAAGCATCAACTTTACCTATTAGTTTAGCTTTATCAAGTGGCACAACATCCCAATCCTCAGGACGAATAACAACTTGTACTTCTTCGCCATTTTCAAAGTTTTCATCTACACATTCAAATTCTTGTCCCATAAAAAAGACTTTTTTATCACCTTTATAAATTCCATTTATGATGTTACTTTCACCAATGAAATTAGCAACAAAAGAATTTTTAGGTTCATTATATATATCTTCAGGTGTTCCAATTTGTTGAATAACGCCCTTACTCATTACCACAACCGTATCACTCATTGTTAAAGCTTCTTCTTGATCATGCGTAACAAATACAAAAGTAATTCCTAATTTTCTTTGCATTTCCTTTAATTCGTATTGCATGTTTTGGCGAAGTTTTAAATCGAGGGCCGCAAGCGGTTCATCAAGTAAAAGAATCTTCGGCTTATTAATAATTGCTCGTGCGATTGCTACACGCTGTTGTTGCCCACCTGACATCGAATCAACTTTTCGCTTTTCAAAGCCTTCAAGATTAACCAGTTTTAAGGCTTCTTTGACGCTTTCATCAATTAAATGATTAATTGCTTTTCTTAGTTTTAATCCCGATGGTTTTCCTTGATATTGATAATTTGGAAATAATTCTTTGATGGTAGCTAAAACTTTTTCTTCAGTATAAAACTCCACCAATTCTTTTAAGGAGCGATTATTTAAACCAAAAGCGACATTACCATAAGCATTAAGATGGGGAAAAAGGGCATATCGTTGAAAAACGGTATTAATAGGTCTTTTATGAGGAGGCAAATCATTAACAAGGACTCCATTCATAATAATTTCCCCTTCATCTGGTGTTTCAAAGCCACCAATCATTCTTAGGGTGGTCGTTTTTCCACAACCAGATGGACCAACAAGAGTTATAAATTCATTTTCTCTAATATATAAATTAAGATGATCAACTGCAATTTCACCATCATAACTTTTAGTGATATTTTTTAATTCAATTAATTTTTCTTTTGCCATAAAAACCTCCAAAAATTAAAAATTAGGGGGACTACTTACCCAAATAACTTTAGCAATTTTTTTTGTATGATTATATATATAATGGTTTTTATCGGTTGTAAAATAAAATGTTTCACCTTTTTTGCATACATATTTATTATTACCATAAACAACCATAATTGCTCCTTCTAAAACATAGCCAAACTCTTGACCTTCATGAGGCATATCAAGCGTGACTTCAGCACTTGGTTCTAAGATACACAAAATGGGTTCCATTTCATTTTTTTGAGCATTAGGGACTAACCAAATTGTTTTAACATCATCTGTGATTTTTTCAAAATAATCATTAGCTGTAAAAACTATTTGGGGATCTTCTTCTTCAGCGAAGAATTCATGTAAATTAGTTCCTAAGGCAGCTAAAATATCTGTCAAAGTACTAATAGATGGACTAGTCAAATCATTTTCTAATTGGGAAATATATCCTTTAGTAAGTTCACAACGATCCGCTAATTCTTCTTGGGTTAATTGACATAAATTTCTCAGTCTTTTAATTTTTTTTCCAATCATTGCCATAACCTCGTTAGTTTTATTAAAATAAACTTTTTGTTTAATATTACTAAACACTATAATATTATACAAATTATGAACATAATTGTCAAATATAATGTATATATATTATCAAAATTTCGACAAATCTAAAAAACATAAAAAGTCATAGAATAAATACCCTTAAACTTTGACATTTTAAAGTTTTTCTATGACTATATTTTATTGTTAAATGATAATATTCCAATAGCCTTTTGTTCCGCCAATTCGTTCAATATAACCTTTTGCTTTTAAATTATTTAGTGTTCGTTGAATAGTTCTTGAAGATTTTCCAATTTCTTTAGCAAATTCATTAATTGAAGTTTTAGGACTTTGTTTTAACAAAGATAGCATCTTCTTTTCATTTTCAGTTAATGTTTTATTTGTAAGCTGATTTATTCCATTTTTGCGATTAAAAATGAAAGCAAAACCATCTTGATATTTAATATATTCGATTTTGATTGCTTTTTCTTTACACTCAGAATATACTTTTTTAAGTCCGCTACTATAAGTTTCTACATCTTCAGATAAATATAAAGTATCTAGAATTAACGGATTTCGCACCATAGATTGCAAATTTTGATTCACAAAATCTTCAGGATTATAACCAATCGGAAATGCCCCTGGATTATATATTACAATTTTATTTGGATGTATATCAATTTCATGTTCCGTAAAGGTATTATATCTAGCATGAGCAAAACTATTACAAATAATTTCTCTAAGTGATTTTATGGGAATTTCGGGAATTTCTATTCTTGACATTCCCACAATATCAGCTTTCCAAAGTATTTTTTCTTTGACATAGTTTGAGGCAATATCAATCAAATCAATAATATTTCCTTTAACACGATTAATATCTAAAAAGGTCATTTTTTCTTCAGTGGCAAAAACTGCCATTTTTAATGTAATCGGATTTAAAGAAGAAAATAGATATAATGCCGCATTTGTTAGATGATCATTAACGATAAGTCCTAAACGCTTTAATACCTCATCTGGATTGCTATTCGTGTCTTTTAAACGATTGCACGCTACAGCTTTATTATAAAACTTTTTAAAAGAATTTAGATCAATATCTTTAATAGTATAATCCGTGATTTCTCTATCCCAACTTTCTGCCCTATTATATTCAAATAAGTGTCTTAATTCATTAGGCGGAAGCACTCTATCCTCATCAGCTGTTCGAATGTAATAAACTCCTTTACAAGAATATGGTTTTTCATTACCAAAAAAAGTGACTTCTATTACCGCTTTATCATCAAACATTTTTTTAGATATTTGAGGAATAATGGAAGGGGTAATTGATTCATAAATTTTTCTTGATACATCTCTTAATGTTGCTTCAGTAATTTCTTGCCCTACTACTTCACCATTAGGATGTACACCAAAATAAATGGTTCCTTTGCCATGTTTATTTAACATAGCACAAATAGACACCATTGCCTCATTTAATTCACCGGTTGTTTTTTTAAACTCTAGCATTTCGTCTTCAATACCTAAATTCATTTTTATACCTCACTTTTACTTATGTCATAAGTATATCATATTTTTTTATTTATGTCAATTATAATGTCATAAATAATTTGTCATAAATTGTCACAAATAATAATCAGCATAAACTATTTAATCCTAAATTTTTCATTAAAATGCACACATACAAAAAAGAGTGTAAAACCACTACTTTATTATAGTGGTAATTGATT